>JBCDDJ010000092.1:0-17221 GCA_039180385.1 Cyanobacteria bacterium P01_G01_bin.38
AACGGGCTCTTTTTGATTGCCGCAATTTTGACGGCGCTTTGGACCTACGACACCTATGACGGGCGGTGGGGCACACTTCATCTGCCTACCTATCCGGCCATTGAAGGCATCCATGGCACCTTTGGTGTGTTTGTGTTGCTGATCTTTCCAGTGTTTGTGATCTACGCATTTCGTCGCGGTTCACACCGGCTGGTGCAACCCGATTCGTGGGTAAAACTGACCCAGGTGGGCAAACCTATCTGGTGGTATACGCTAAACCGTTTCACCAATACCCTGACGCTGCTGGCGCTGACGTTTGCCCTGGTGAGCGGCAAGCTGATGGATGAAACCTGGTTGCCGAAGGGAGAGCTGGACCATTTTTGGTACTCTGCCCACTTAGTTTCATGGGGCGGGATGGTGGTTGCGATCGCGCTTCACCTCTTAATGAATGCCAAAATTGGCGGCATGCCGTTGTTACTATCTATGACAAGGTGGCAATTTCGGGCTAAAGACAGCCCCAAGCTTTGGCCTATGTACGTTGCCCACTGGTGGTCAAACGTTCGGCCAGGTGTTTGGTCGAGCTGGTTTCAACCTTTCTCGGTGCTGATGATGTTAGAAACGGCTATCTTGATGAGTCTTGCCGCTGCCTGGGTAATTTCAGTGTGCAAAGAGCTGATGTCTTACCTGTAAGATTTCAAGCCGGTAAGATTTTGGGTGGGTCATAGGCTGACCGTGCAGACAGCTATATTGGGTTTGTGCAAACAGGATAATCGACCCGACTATGACCCCTCAACAATTGGCTCAAGACAAAGAACCCTGGCTAGCGGTGCTTTTATCGACTGTGTTTCCAGGGGTTGGCCAACTTTATGTGGGCAATCGCCAACGAGGAATCGCCATTCTTATCGCTGCGCTGGCAATGCTGGGCTTGGGTGGTTGGTTTGTTTTAAGCCCTACAGGGAGTGCATGGCCAGGGTTTGTATTGTTGGGCGGGTTTGGTATTTTGTCCCTGGTTAATCTGTTCGATGCCCATCGCTGTGCCCGACTGGTCAATAGCCCAGACTTTGAGACGTTACGGAAAGGTGATAAAGATCCCTGGCTAGCCGTATTTCTAGCTAATGTTGTGCCAGGGTTAGGACATGCTTATCAAAAGCAGTGGGGCGTTGCTACCTTATTCTTTGGCGCATTCATGTTTCTGGCAGCATTCTTTCAACCCGTTGCAGGAATGGGGATTTTCTTGGTAGCCCTGTCACTATACTGCCTGTATCACACCTACCAGGCCTCACCAACCCGCCGCCCTAAATCGCAGGCTTTAATTGTCAGAGTTTGCTTGCTGTTGTTACTGTCTCAAATTTTGAGCTTTGGGTTCGCACTGGTGTTTAGAGGGGGTATTGCCGAGGCGCGCTATATTCCGGCTGGCTCGATGGAGCCAACGCTCCAGATCAATGACCGACTCATTCTCGAAAAAGTCAGCTATCGGTTTAGCTCACCACAGCGGGGCGATATCGTTGTATTTTGGCCCCCGGAAGAGATATTCCCAGCAGTTAAACGGCGTGATGCTTTTATTAAACGCGTGATTGGCTTGCCGGGGGAGCGTATCGAAGTAGCGAATGGGCAGGTTTTGATCGAGGGGCAAGCGCTTGAGGAACCTTATATCAAAGCACCTCCAGATTATCAGTGGGGGCCAGAAATCGTGCCCCAGGGGGCTTATTTTTTGTTGGGAGATAATCGCAATAGCAGCTATGATAGCCACGTCTGGGGGTTTGTACCAGAAGCGGATATTATCGGACGAGCCAGCAAAATATTCTGGCCTCCCAATCGGGCTGGCAGAGTCAACTGACCGCTATCGCTTGTGTTCTGGGCTGTTGAAGTCAGTTTTACATCCGGCTTCCCACGCATCAGGTTGATTGCCATGACCGGGAATACCGCCACTGTCTTTGAGCAGTCTCGCCAGGTGCAGGCAGTTCCAGGCTAAGAACGTCGTATTCCGATTCGTAAATTCATTCTCAGGCCCACCAGACCCCGGATCTAGATAGGAGGGGCCTGGACCCACTTCTCCCAGCCATCCCGCGTCAGCCTGAGGGGGAATTGTATAGCCAATGTGGGAGAGAGAAAACAAAATATTCATGGCACAGTGCTTAATCCCATCTTCGTTGCCGGTAATCAAGGTGGCCCCGACTTTGCCATAGTCTCGGTATTGCCCTTTGGCATTTAAGAGGTGGGTATAGCCATACATGCGCTCTAGCACCCGGTTGCAGACGGAGCTTTTTTCCCCGAGCCAGACAGATGTACATAGCACTAAAATGTCTGTTTCATCGATTTCTTTCTGAATTTGAGGCCAGTCGTCCTTATCCCACTCGTCGGTTTCTGACATGTCTACCCCCAGACCCGCGGGAATGTCGTAGTCTACTGGGCGAATCACTTGGGTCTGCACGCCATTGGCGTCAAAAATAGTTTTGGCGATGTTAATAACGCCCTGAGTATGGGACAAAACCGGGGTGCGATTGAGGGTGCAGTTTAGAAACAAGGCTTTAAGATCGTCATACCGGGCGGGGGCTGTTTCACACTGGTGCTCGGTGATTTTGTTGAGCTGTTGAGTCATGGGGTTGTCTCCAATGGGGGCACCTGAAAGATTCACACGATAGGCCATATCTGTGATTCTTATCGCTTCTTACTGTTGCACTGAACAGGTATTCTGAAGTCTGTGCTTAACGTTATTCAAGGTTAATGCGGGGGAGTCATGCATGGCGAATCGAGCCCAGGGCTCTCACAAGGGAAGCCCCTACTAAGAATGGTTGGGTATTATTAAGGATTGGCGTCGGGTTGATCCCTGATATCTCAATCGAAAGTGTGGCCTGTTGGGTCAAACGTGTGGCCTATTGTGTCAAAGTTGCCCTTTTGCTTTCAACCATTTCAGAGCCTCTCGCCTACTCAAAGATGCCATTGTGTGTTCGGCTACAAACTGTTTCACTGCTTCGGGGGCTGTCTTTGAATATTCTCTCAAGGCCCAGCCAATCGCTTTTTGGATGAAGAATTCGTCCGATGAGGTGTTTTCTTCGATCAGCGAGAACAGTAACGGTTTGTCAGTGTCGGTTTTGTAAGAGAGCTGAAACAACAGCATGGTGCGCCTCAGCCAAAGGTTGTCACTGTGTCGCCAGCGGTCAATGTATTCGCTAACTTCGGTGGGAGATTGCTTGTACAAATCGCCTACCGTGTGGCTGGCTAACCCATCCACGGTATCCCACCAAGATTTTGTGGTGATCAGTTTTTCTATCGTGGGCAAAATTTTGGGAGTGAGCTGTTTGCGAAAGCGATGTAAGAAGTCACCGCCTAGGTATTGAAATTCTCGCTCGGGCCAGGACCAGAGAGTGAGCAGAAGGGTCTCTAGCTCACTCAACTCGGGCAGACCCTGGGCTGCGATGAACGCTTTGAAGAGGGTGCTATGCTCCGGTGTTTTGATGCCGAGGAATTTGAACTGGTTGCGCATGTATTTTTCCATGGCGGGCGCGTTTTCGGGATGGGCGTGGTGCTCAAAATGGGTGCGGAGCGATCGCAAGTAGCTGTCCATGGGGGAATGGGTCATGGGAAGTGGGTAATGGGGGGCTTGCCCTGAGCTTGTCGAAGGGTGGGCGGTGGTTAACTCATCTAGGGGTGTTTTAATCTAGACTTAGACATATCTTGAAACATCGTGTTTGAAACCCAACGTTCGCGTTAGTGGCTTCGGATGATCAACTCTGGACAAGTGACCCTGGACAAGTGACCCTGGACATAAGTGCAATGCCCTCAAAGCAGCCCGACAGTCAGCCTAACAGTCAGCCCGACATCATTTTCTTAGTACTCGATACCCAACGGGCCGACCGCCTATCGTGCTACGGCTACGATAAGCCGACCTCGCCCAATATCGATGCGCTGGCGGCTGAGGCAACGTTGTTTAAGAATGCGATCGCACCCGCCCAATGGACCATTCCCTCCCACGCGTCTATGTTTAGCGGGCTCTATCCCTCTCAGCACCGGATGCTGCAGTCTTACTCGGTGATGCCGCCTCCAGTCAAGACCCTGGCAGAACGACTGCAGTCAGGCGGCTACTATACAGCCGCGTTTTGTAATAATCCGCTAGTAGGCGTGATCAACAACGGCCTGCGGCGCGGCTTCTATAGCTTTCTAAACTATAGCGGTCTAATGAGTTCTCGACCTAACCAGGCAGGGCAACCCTCCAACGTCGTTGATAAATATCGTCAGGTGTTTAAACGGCTGGTAGCGGGGCTACTAAATCGGGTGCAAGACTCCTTTGCCCGGTCTGACTGGCTGCTGTCGCTGTCGTTTACGCCAATCATGGTGCCGCTGTGGCAGACGGCGCTGAGCTTTAAGGGCAATACCCCCAAATCCCTTGAGGATGCGGCAAAGCTGCATATTCAACGCAGGGGTGTAGAGGCTGACCAACCTGTCTTTACCTTCATCAACCTGATGGGCACCCACATGCCCTACCATCCCCCCCGCGAGCAAATTGAGAAATTTGCCCCCCACGTGCTCAAAGACCGCGAAGCCCAAAGCTATCTGCGGCGGTTTAATAGCGACGTCTATGGCTGGCTTGCGCCTCTGGTCGGGGCCCTGGGCGACCAGCAAAAGGACACCCTGGATGGCATGTATGATGCTGAGGTTGCCGCCCAGGATATCCACGTCGGCGCATTTTTTGAGCAGCTGCGTCAGGCGGGTAAGCTGGACGACACCCTGGTGATCATCTGCGCCGACCACGGTGAGCATCTAGGTGAGAAGCAGCTGATCGGCCATAGCCTGTCGATCTATAACGAGCTGATCCAGGTGCCGCTGATTATTCGGGATCCTCAAAATCGAATGGCACAGGCCACGGTGCGTGAGGATGTGGTCTCGACCCGCTGCCTTTTCCACACAGTGCTGTCGGCAGCAAACCTGGCGACAGCGGCGGAATCGGAGCAGAGTCTGGAGCATATCCAGCGGTCAGTGGAGACTGATGATTTTGTCTTTGCCGAAGCCGTGACGCCCCAGAATGTGCTGAATTTGATCCAAAAGCGGCAGCCGGAGTTGGTGCGATCGCACGCCTGCGACCAGGCCCGCCGCGCTGTCTGGCTGGGTCGCCATAAACTGATCGAAACTGGCGACGACACCCTGGAACTCTACGACGTATTGGAAGACCCCCAAGAAAGTCTTGATCTGAGCGAAATCTTTCCAGAAACCGTAGAGTCCTTGCAAGCATCCCTCGCCACCTTCGGTAACGTTGCCGATGAGCATCAAGCTCTCTTCTCCCAGGCCCGTGCCTCCGGCTTCGACGATCCAGAAGTCCGCCGCCGTTTGCAAGACCTCGGCTACCTCGAAGACTAATTGACCGCCCCCGCTCTCCCTTTCCCTTCGCCTTTCCCCCTTCGCCCTTCGCCTTCCAACGCCTGCTTTGGTCGGCGTAACACCAGCCCCTACTGCCTATGTATCCCCCATTTGACCCCACCATCTTTGAAATCGGGCCTTTTGCCCTGCGCTGGTACGGCCTATTGATGGCAACTGCGGTACTAACCGGTTCGTGGATTGCCAGTCGAGAGATTTCCCGGCGCGGCAAAAATCCCGAAGATTTTTGGGACATGCTGATCTGGGTGCTGATTCCTGCCTTTATCGGGGCACGACTCTACTATGTTTTTATCCAATCGCCGCGCACCTCTGAGGGCATCGGCTACTACCTGAGCAACCCTGCCAAAATTTTGCAGATCTGGGGCGGCGGCATTCACATTTTTGGCGCTTTTATCTTTGGGAGTATTGCCCTGTGGCTATTTACCAAAATCCGCCAGCTGCCCACATTGATGTATCTAGATGCCGCAGCCGTCGGGTTACCTCTGGCCCAGGCCATTGGCCGTTGGGGCAACTTTATCAATCAAGAACTCTACGGTCCGCCGACCAACTGGCCCTTTGCCCTACGCATTGATCCGGCCCATCGTATTGGCGCTTACCAAGATTTGGCAACCTATCCCGAGTCAACCCGATTCCACGCTCTGTTTTTATATGAATCGGTGTGGAATATCATTGGCTTCGGCGTGTTGTTTTGGATCTCCCATAGGTTTCAGAGGCAGCTCAAACCTGGAGATTTAGCACTGATATATGCGATCTGGTATCCACTGGGGAGATTCTTTATTGAGTTCTTGAGAACTGACTCCTGGTTCTTCCCAGGCACGCCTTTCAATGTGGTCCATGCGTTGTCGTTTGTGGCAGTTATTGGAGCCGCTGCTACCTTGTTTGTTAGACATCGAGGAGGGCAGTTACAAGTTAAAGGCTAAAGGTCAAAGGTTAAAGCCCGAGGATGTTGTGATAGTGAGTTCTCAGTTTTAAGTTTTGAGTGTTATTGTTGATTGCTCTTTAACCCTTAACGCCCCCATGTCCTCTCCTCGTCTTCTCATCATTGGTCTTGACTGTATGGAGCCATCGCTGGTGTTTGATCGCTGGCGAGAAGACTTGCCCAATCTCTCTAGACTCATGTCTCAGGGCAGCTACGGTCCTCTAGAGAGTTCAATTCCGGCAATTACGGTGCCTGCCTGGAGCTGTATGATGTCGGGGCGCGATCCAGGGGAATTGGGGATTTACGGCTTTCGCAACCGGGCCACGCGGGACTATCAGAAAATGAGCATCGCCGACGGTCGAGCGGTGCGCTTTCCGCGCCTGTGGGACTATCTTGGCGAGGCAGGCTGGACCGTAGCCGCGCTGAGTGTGCCGGGGACTTCGCCCCCCTATGAGGTCAATGGTTCTTTGGTGTCTTGTTTTTTGACGCCGAACCCTAGCGTGCCGTTTACCCATCCGCCGGAGCTGGGCGCGCAGATCCTGGATTGGATGCCGGACTTTATGCTAGACGTGCCGGAGTTTCGCTCTGAGGACAAGGGGCAGATTTTAGATAATCTCTATAAGCTGTGCGACCAGCGGTTTACTCTGGCCGAGAAACTGATCGCCCGGGACGCCCCAGATTTTTTGATGCTGGTGGATATGGGCGTGGATCGCATCCACCATGCGTTTTGGAAGCCGATGGACCCGACCCATCCGCAGTATGAGCCGGGGATGCCCTTTGCCGAAGCGATCCACGATTACTATTGCCATGTCGATCAGCGGGTGGGGGCGCTGCTGGCTGGCTGCGGTGATGAGACGGCAGTTTTAGTGGTCTCTGACCATGGCGCACAGCCGCTAATGGGGGGAATCTGTGTCAATGAATGGTTAATTAAGCATGGCTATTTAACGCTCAAAGAGACCCCCACCGCGCCGACGCCGTTGGACCAGGTGGAGGTAGACTGGGGCAAAACCCGGGCTTGGGGGGCAGGGGGCTACTATGCGCGGGTTTTTCTCAACGTGCAGGGGCGTGAACCGGAGGGCATTATTCCGCTGAAGGACTTTAAGGCGATGAGATCGCAACTCGCCGCCGAGCTAGAAACCCTCACCGCCCCCGACGGCACCCCCATGCCAGTCAAAGCCTACATACCCCAAGACATTTACCAAAAAGTACGCGGCATGGCCCCGGACCTGATCGTGTACTTTGACCAGCTGGCCTGGCGGTCGGTCGGCAGTGTGGGGGTCGGCGCACTCTACACTGCCAATAACGACACCGGGCCAGACGATGCCAACCACGCCCAGTATGGGCTGATGATTTTCCATGATCCTAAAAATCCTAAAGGCGGGCAGCAGCTAGAGGGAGCCCAAATTTATGACCTGCTGCCAACGCTACTAAGCCGGTATGAGATTGAGGCCCCTGCGGATTTACGCGGCAAGATTTTATCCCTGTAAATGCTGAATGATTTAGTGGCAAATAACAGAACTTTCAAAGTATCCTCTAAGGCCACAGATACCCTGATAACTGCTGCCCCAATCACATTAATTTGCTAAAAGTGAGCTATGACAAAGCGTGTAGACCAGGCCAGCCTCATCACCGAGACCATTCATCACTACCTCCATGCGTGGAACTCTGCCACTACAGCTGAGCGTGAAAGTGAGTTAGCTAAAAGTTTTGCTACCGACGGTGTTTACATCGACCCCCATGCCGGTGAACTGAGGGGGTTGGTCGCCATGCAGGGGCTGATCGAAGAGTTTCGGATGAAATATACTCACCCGATTGAGGCCATGGGCCATTTAGATATGCACCACAGTTTGTTTCGGCTCCCCTGGCGGATTGGCGATATGGAAACGGGGGTGCTCTCCCACGGTCTATTTACCGGGCAGATAAATGCCTCGGGCAAGATTGTGCGGCTGTGGACATTTCTTGACAGTGATTCAAATGCTTAACCCACCTTCAGGAGATCTGTTAGCCCCTAAGTTTACTGATAGATCTGACACTGAGATGCGGGGGCATGCTCGTGCTCGCTGGTGACACATCGGCAACGACTGAAAGTATTCGACTTCTTGAGGGCGAGGAACCCTGACCATGATAGCCTCATAGGCTAAAGGATTTGGCTTACGCTGATATAGATTCGGAAGCTTAGCCCATCTTAAGCTCCTCCCCTTCGCCTTTCGCCCTCCGCCCAATCATGAAGTTGCTTCATAAAAACTCCAAACCCGCCCCACTTTTTGAGTGTTAACATGGGCTCGGCGCGTTACCAAAAGGCCCATACGCCTGGTTTGCTAGAAACTGTGTGTTCTGAGTTGTGATTGCAAGAATCTTTGTTTTCTATTGAAATATCGATAGCGTCTTTGCAATGCAGTTTTCAGTTAGACCGATTGAGAATGTTTCCTATTTTGTACCTGTTCAGTTCTATGGTGTCTGACCCTGGAAAGCCTTGTGTTCCCAGGTTGGGTAGGACTTAGCATCACTGCTTAAATGTCTCTAAATATTTCATGGTCGCTTGGGGGCTTGCTCCCATTAGGGTGTGTCTTGGGCAGCAGATTTTGAAATCTGCAAACTTTGGCTTAAAGAATCTGGCATTGCTGCTCCTCGGGATGACTTTAGCTGTGAGACGCCGCTAAATAGCAACGACTATAGATCGGCTCATCCCCTTAGGTCAGCGATCGCAAACATCTCAGTCTCAAATAAAGGGAGTGACTTTATATGGCTCAGATAACCGCTCAAGACCAGCTGATGTTAGAGCTGGTGAATAAAACCCGTGCCAACCCTCAATCAGAGGCAAACCGACTGCTGAATGGCAATCTCAACAAAGATTTAGCACCGGGCACGATTTCTAACAGTGCAAAGCAGCCATTGGCCTTTAACGCCAAGTTGTTTGACGCTGCCCGCGATCACAGTCAGTGGATGCTCAATACCGATAATTTTTCCCACACCGGAGCAGGGGGCAGTCAGCCGTGGGACCGGGCTAAAGCCGCTGGCTATGACTGGACCCGCAGCGGTGAGAACATCGCCTGGCGCGGTACCACTGGCAATCTTGACTTTAATGGCTCAGTTATTGCCAACGAAGAGGGCCTCTTTCAGAGTTCAGGACACCGCAAAAATATTCTCAACGACAGCTATCGTGAGATTGGTATTAGCAACCTCTCCGGTAACTTCAAGGGGTATAACGCTGCAATGACCACGCAGTTGTTTGGCACTGGACGCAGTAACAACTCGTTTTTGACCGGGGTGGTCTACACCGATGCGGTCAAAAACGACAACTTTTACTCCATTGGCGAAGGGTTAGGTAACGTAACGGTCAAAGCCGTTGGCAATGGTCAAACCTTCAGTGCCAAAACAATTAATGCTGGCGGTTATCAGCTACAGTTGGCACCCGGCAGCTATTCAGTTAGCTTTGAAGGCGATTTTGACGGCGATGGCAAGCTCGATAAAACGGCAGCTCGTAATGTTTCTCTAGGCAACAAAAACGTTAAAGTCGATTTTGCGACAGATACCTTTAAGCCAGCGCCAATTTCGAATCCTTCCCCGCCAGCGCCCACCCCATCCCTTGGTAAATTTGTATCTCAGCTCAAACTGAACGAAACCTCTGGAAAGATTGCCAAGGATAGTTCGACCGGGGGAGGCAACAATCCAGGAACGCTGAAGGGAAATGCTGCTTTTGTCAAAAATGGCAAGAATAAAGGCGCTGTGAGACTTGACGGCAAAGGTGATTTGATTGCGATCGCAAACTCCAAAGACATTAACCTGGGCACCCACAATGATCGGACAGTGTCGCTGTGGTTCAAGATGGATGAAGGCTCAACCAATCAGCCAAAAGTCTTATATGAAGAAGGCGGTAGCATACGCGGCCTCAACATGTATATAGATAAAAACAAAGCTGGCCAAGATAGACTCAGGGTTGGCGGCTGGAATACGCCCAGCAAAGAAAGTGGCTGGTCTGGTACGTGGCTGAGCACTAACAAAATCTCAACCGGCCAGTGGCACCATGTCGCACTCGTCTTAGACGGGGGCAACTCGGTTACCCAAAATGCCCTCCGAGGCTACCTTGATGGTGAGTTGTTTGGCTCAGGCAAAGGGTCTAAGCTGTGGAGTCATTCTGGTGGCATCGGCGTAGGTAGCATCAATGGCGGAACCCGTTTTGCAGGAGGCAAAACGCCTGGCAGCGGCTACGGCTTTGATGGCATGGTTGATGAGGTGATGATTTCTAACAATGCCTTAAATGCCGATCAGATTGAGGCGATGGTTTAGCCATAGATTTTAGTGGTCAAATAAAAAAAGGCACCGACTCAAGCGGTGCCTTTTTTTATTCAAAAGACCACTAAAAAAAACCCTTTAAAGTAGCAACAGCATCCGCCTTCACCTATCAGATCATCTTCTCTCATTCTAGACTTTTTAGAGATACACTCACTAAAGCACTTGCCTGACTGGAGATACCGATATATAAGTTAGACAAGATTTTAAGTTTGTCGTAGAACTCTCTATATTCCAATTAGAGAAAATATGGATAGTTGTTTTGGATGCTGTTGCTAATTGACGAGACAAATTCTAATGAATCAGTGATGTTAACCTCCTTAAGTCATACTTGACTTTGAGTTAAATCTGTCAGGGAAGCTCTTTGGCTTCACTACTTAATATAGCGCTGTTAGACCTAGAGGGGGTCGGGAAATACCAAAGTTTACAAAGTTAACATAGCTACAGAAACAGTTGACTCAGCTTATTGATCAAATGGCCTTAAAGGGATAAGTATCAAAAGTTTGAAGCCTTTAAGGCCTTGAGCAATTACCCCAAAAGAGGTCCTGAATATCACTTCTGAAGATCACGTTAGAGAACCCACTTTATTTTCTAAAATACTCGCCCAAAGCTCAAAATAGTTTGCTCTTTAGAATAGATTAATCTCAGTCTATTTTTATCAGGAAAATCTATGGTCGGCCTCAATATTTCTTCGTTTTGCCCCAAGACCTCTGCTGTCTAAAATGATTCCATGAAAGTACTCTCCTTGCCTGAACTGCTTGCCCTCGATCGCCAACATGTCTGGCATCCCTATGCCGCCATGCCTAACCCGCTGCCGGTTTTTCCAGTGCGCTCAGCCCAGGGGGTTCACATTCATCTCGAAGATGGTCGCACGCTCATTGATGGCATGTCGTCCTGGTGGACCTGCATCCACGGCTATAACCACCCTCGTCTGAACCAGGCCGCCCACGATCAGATCGAGCGCATGTCCCACATGATGTTTGGGGGGCTCACCCATCAGCCTGCGGTGCAGTTGGCTAAGCGACTGATTGATCTGACCCCCGAACCATTGCAGCATGTCTTTTTTAGCGATTCGGGGTCGGTCTCTGTCGAGGTCGCCATGAAAATGGCTGTGCAGTACTGGCATAATCGCGGTCAGCCCCAAAAGCATCGCTTTCTTACCCTGCGTAAGGGGTACCACGGCGATACCTTTGCGCCAATGTCAGTGTGTGACCCGGTCAACGGTATGCACCATCTGTTTCGCAACAGCTTGATGGCACAACATTTTGCGGAGGCCCCTCAGATTCCCTTCAATGGAGAGTGGCAAGAAGCGGATATTGAGAGTTTCGCAGCGCTGCTTGAGACCCACCACGACACCATTGCCGCTGCCATCTTTGAACCCGTTGCCCAAAATGCAGGGGGTATGCGTTTTTACCACCCTAACTACGTCCGTCGTGCCAAAGAACTCTGTGAAAAGTATGATGTTTTGCTGATCTTAGATGAGATCGCCACCGGCTTTGGCCGCACGGGCAAGCTGTTTGCCTGCGAATATGCAGAGATTTGCCCCGACATTATATGCTTGGGTAAAGCCCTCACGGGTGGGTTTATGACCCTGGCTGCGACTTTGACCACCCGTGAGGTTAGCCAAACCTTCGCCGAGGGCGAGGCCGGGGTGTTTATGCACGGTCCCACCTTCATGGCCAATCCTCTGGCCTGCGCAGTTTCATTAGAGAACCTGAACCTGTTAGCAAGCTATGACTGGCAAAGAATCATCAGTGCTATCGAGATCCAGCTAAAGCAAGAACTTGGCCCCTGTCGAAAATTCCCAGCTGTCAAAGACGTGCGCGTGTTGGGAGCCATCGGTGTCATTGAGCTACATCAGCCCGTAGATATGAAAACTGTGCAGCCGCAGTTTGTAGAGCATGGGGTTTGGCTACGTCCATTTGGTCGGCTGGTTTATACGATGCCGCCCTATATCATTGAACCTCAGCAGCTTAGTCAGATTACGGATGCCATGTATAGGGTCGTTTCAGGGCTTTAGCGGGGATATTGTCTCGCTTTCCATAAATCCATTCATAATTGAATCAGTCCATCGTTACCCTGCTTGACGATGAAAAAATATTGGATCAGCGCGATCGCAAGCTCCCTGACTTGCTGTTTAGCACTGCTTACCGGCCTGTTGCCTATGCCTGCGATGGCCCAATCAATTGATCATCAAACCACAGACAGCGATGGCAACGTACCCTACCGCTTGCTTTTCCAGCTACTGGGCTCTTTACCGCCGTCAGCCAATCCGCCCCGTCTAGAAGTGGGTTCTGAGCTGCCCGAGTTGCCCATTGATTTGCCAATCCCTCAGGCTGGCGATCTTAAATGGAGTCTGATTGGTCAGTCACCCTATTCAGCTCTCTCTAGGTTTGTCCAGGGCTCTGAGTCCGTTACGCTATTTTTTGAGATACCTGAGTCGCGATCGCAAGCCGAGACGGCCTATCCAGAACAGCTACAAACCTTTGGATGGCACTCTCGAACTTGGCAGGAGATTTCAGCAGAGATTTTTCCAGAGCCACCGCCCCCTGGCCCCGGCGCGATAGAGGTGGAGGTCCAGCTTTTCACAATAGGTTATGACGCAATAGAGGCCATAGGCGAGGTGGATCCCTCCCTATCTGAACCGCTGATTTTTTGTGAACAAAACAATCACGCAGCACTGACTCTAAACTTCTTTGAGACAGCCTCAAATCGCACAGAGTTGCGGCTCAATCTCACCACCGGGCAACTCAATTCAATTTGTAGCCCTTCTGCAGCGTCCGAGTTATTGTCCGAACCCTATGAGGAGCCAGAATCTGAAATATTCTCCGAATTGGACCTCCTGTCCGAATTGGTCTTATTTGATGAACTGAGGTCAGAAGTAGACTCATTTGATGAATTGATGTCACCCCCAAACGACAGCACGCAGATTAAATGGAGTGATAGCGGTGATGAGAACAACATCATAGATATTCAGGCACACATTCAAACTGCCTTGTCCATTGAGGCTTTGGCTGAGCACTACGCGACCCAAATGCGACAACAAGGCTGGGAGTTCCAAAGTCGTGATGGCAACAATCTTCTGCAATGGAGTGTCTGGTCGCGGCCTCGTGAATTAAATTCTGACGGATCAGGGCGACCGTTCCAAGCGACGATTCAGCTGTTTGCAACGGAAAGACCCGAACAATATTTTGGCGATTTTGTGGTTCAAGAAAACTCTCAGCAAGTAGAGCTGTTAGTGCCTCAGGGCTCAGCACTTCAAGACTTTGATAGTCAGACTGGGGTTTTGCCTAGACCTACTGCCCGACAAGTACTCGGCGTTGGAGAGCAGCCCGACGATCGACCCTATGGACTATGGGTTGAGCAACTCCCACCCAGGCTACCCGCTGAGATTCAAATCCCCCATGACACAGCCATTTTAGGGGGTGACTTGGTTGACAAAAGGATCCGAGCGATTTTAGAAACCTCGCTACATCCCCAAACGGTCAAGATTTTCTATCATGACACTTTAGCGGCAGCCGGTTGGGAAATAGGCGAAATCTTTAGATACTCCTATGGTGCTATTTTTGAGACATCAGATGTTCATCTCTTTCCTGGCTCTAGTCCAGAGATTTTTTGCCAGCTAGAAGAAGGGAATGAAATTGCTCTATATACGTCACCAGGCCCCAATAATCTGACCGCCATTCAGCTCCACTTTTATCCCAGTGGTAGGCATTCTCCCTGCCGCATTGAGCTTGATGATCTCAGTGACAATAGCGATTTTTGGGGAGGTGCCCCTTTACCTGAGCTTTCAGCTCCGCCAGAAACCACTGTATTACCTGGCAACGGTGGTGGTGCATTGAGTTATGGCGGCGAACAAGGTTATTACAAGGGCTCTGTTTATCTTCAATCTGAGTTAACAGCGGACGCTTTAGCGGCTCACTATGCCGATCAACTGCGCCGGGCAGGGTGGACCGAGCGCACCGTCACCCAGTCAGACGACTCATCCGTGAGTCTGTGGCAAATTGAAACCGATCGGGGCCATTGGCAGGGAGCCTTAAGCCTGATTGCTCAGCCAGAACCCGATCAGTGGGCTGGCGAATTTATTCTATTCTCAGAAGATCAGCGTGATTGATAGACGCCTGTCGAATGAATTCATTGGGAAAATCTCAGATGTCATCTACGTAACAGTTCTCTGAAGATACAAAAGTTAACATTGAGAGATATGATGGTGTTTATGTACATCTAAATTAATTTTTGGAAATTCTTTTAGTTCTGGGCACAGTTAGCTGTGCTGCCTGGTTTTTGAGCATGCTGGCAGGCGGCGGCAGTCCCTTTATTTTGATTCCGTTGGTGAGTTCGCTGCTGGGGGCTCAAGCCGTAGCGTCTGTAATTACGACTGCCATGCTGGTGGGCAACACCCAGCGTTGTCTCTTCTTTTGGGAGGAGATCGACTGGCGACTGACGGTCTGGTACGTGCCGGGTGCGATCGCAGGTGCCCTGTTAGGAGCCTATGGCCTGACCTTTATTCATTTAGAGCAGCTCCAATTTTTCATTGGCCTTGGCCTACTGGCGATGGTGATTAGCCGTCTGGTTTTGCCTAAGGAAAGCTCGGTCAAGATCAAAACCTGGTATTTTTTACCCGTTGCCTTTCTTAATGCGGTCGGCTCTGGTTTCATCGGCAGCACGGGCCCTGTTATGAATCCCCTCTATCTGGGCTATGGGCTGGTCAAAGAGCCGATGATTGCCACCAAGGCACTACACAAGGCGCTTTTACATACGGTCAAGCTATCTGCCTATCTGGCCCTGGGGGTTTTACAGACTGACTACTTTCTCTACGGCCTGTTTATTGGGCTGGCGGGTGTTCCAGCTAATTGGCTTGGTAAGCTGGTGCTAAGGAGAATCAGCGAAGACCGATTTAGATCTATGGTCTTTGGGTTTGTTGCCCTCAGCGGTATGGTCATGCTGTGGGAACAGCGAAGCGTTCTGGCATTTTTTTAGAAGACGGCATCATAAAGGCGGCATCATGAGCCTAATCAGCCGCTAAACCGCTGCCCCCGCGCATTCGTAGATGGGGTTTAGCTCTAAGCACTCTCGATAGATCTCATCCAGGAGTCGCTGCTGCAGGCTCATAAACATAGCAAAGCCTTCAAAAATCCAGCACTGTAGTTGAAAAGAGGATTCTGAACGATACTGTACTAGGGTCTCTAACAGTTGGATGCCTGTAAACTCAGTGCTCTCGAGCCCTTGCCACGGGCCTCGCCCCACTAAACGGCACCAGGTTTGACGATCTTGCAAAAAGTTAGCTGGCAGATGCCCTGATAAGGCTGCAAAAAACTCACCGCCGATCGGGGTTTGCTGCATAAACTGCCCCAGCAGTCGCTGCTCGTAGGTGTCTGAGACATCTGAGGCGGCATGGACCCCCGCGGCGTTGAGTAAGGATACGACACGGCCCGGTTGTCCTTCGTAATATCGGACAAATTCACCCTCTAGGTGAGATAGCCAATCAGGAAGGGTCAAGAGTAAATTGCGCTCGTCGGGTAGGAGGCCTGCATAGTCGCCTGCTGCCTTTAAAGCGCTCTGTACAAGAAGGCGTCGAGAGACCCGCTCTCCGTCTATGATGCTGGTCATGAGCTGCTCAGCAATATCGGCCCCACAGTCTGACTCTTCACTCACCATCGCCCCTGGTGTCATAAAGGTATAGCGCGACAGCGCAATCGAGCTGGCCAGGCGAGTCGCCGCAGCGGCGGCATAGCTATTGAAATGGCTATATCTGTGTAAAAAGAGATACCAGGTGATTGGATCTCGACTGGCCAGCTCGAGCACAGCTCTAAAGGAGCTACTCAGCTTGGAGAAATCGAAATGTTCCTGAATGTAAGCTTCGGAGAAATACTGCATGTCTCTTTCTAGCAGCGATGCACAATCTGATATATCGAGATTGCCCGCTTTAGTGACAAAGATCACAAGTTCTCTATGGGATTTCTATGAGGGGGAGGTTAAGTGGGTGACAATGGGGTAAGTGGATTTGCGGAAGAGTGGGCGAAGGGTGAAAGGGCAAAGGATTGAACACACTCAGCCGATTTCCCCCCCCTTCGCCTTTCTCAAAGTGCCTGATAAAACCCCAAAAGCTCTTTAGCCAATGCCTTATTGGTATACTGCTGCATCGCTCGCTCGTAGCCTTTTTGGGCCAGGGTTTTATGCAACTCAGGTTGTTGGATTAATTTACTTAAGCAATCTGCCAGGTGAGTCGATTGCCCTTCTGGGAAAGTGAGTCCGGCGTCTTTGATCACATGGGGAATTTCGCCAGAGTCAGAGCCGACGACGGCGACACGGCAGGCCATCGCCTCGATCAGGACATGCCCAAACTGTTCTTTCCAGCCGGTGGCGGTCATGGTCTTAAAGTCGTAGGTGGTCTCAGAGGGCAGCACCAGCGTGTCCATCAGGTTGATGTAACGGGGTACATCATCGTGGGGGACGCTTTCAACCCAAGAAATACGGTGATCGATGCCCAATTCTGTGGCCTGTTGCTTTAACGAAGCTTTTAAGGGGCCTCGGCCTAAGAGCACGGTTTTCCAGTTGAGGTCTTCAATCTTGACCAGGGCTTTGAACAGAGTTGAGAGCCCTTTCTCCGGGACAAAGCGGCCCACAAAGCCGATCACAAAGTCAGTGGAGGCAATGCCGAGC
>JBCDDJ010000093.1:0-17213 GCA_039180385.1 Cyanobacteria bacterium P01_G01_bin.38
CCTCTCTTCCCAAAGCCAGTTGGAAAGACTATCTGTTGTGGCTTTGTCGTCAGCGGCGGGCATTCAAAGTAGTTGAGGCGTCCATGCAACCCACTCTAAATCCAGGGGATAAAGTTTTTTCAACACCGCTTCGAGATGCCCCCAAAAGTGGCGATATTGTGATTTCTTATCATCCGAGTCAGCCGGGTCTTCGGCTAGTTAAACGGGTTCAAGAAGTCTTTTATGATGGGGGCTGTTACCTGGCGAGCGATAACACTACCGAATCCACTGCCCAAGACAGCGGTAGCTTTGGTATCGTAGGTCGAGACCTGATTGTAGGTCGAGTAACCAGTGTGTTTTATCGAGCCCCGTGAGTGCTGCTAATGATAAGTACTGCTAATACCGTCGAGATTCATGTTGCTACGCCAGCCGATGTTCCTGTGCTGTTTGATTTGGTCAAGGCCCTGGCCGAGTACGAGAAACTGAGCCATGAGGTAACGGGAACCCCCGAGGCACTCCACCAACATTTATTTGGCCCCCGGCCCTATGCGGAGGCTATTGTGGCCCGTGTCGATCAGGCCCCAGCCGGGTTTGCCCTCTATTTCTACAATTTCTCTACCTTCTTAATGAAGCCCGGGCTCTATCTAGAAGACCTGTTTGTACTCCCCAGCCATCGTCGGCAGGGGGTGGGCACGGCAATCTTTCAATATCTGGCCAACCATGCCCTGACTCAAGGCTGCGGTCGGTTTGAATGGAGCGTGCTCGACTGGAACCAACCGGCTATCGAGTTTTACAAACGAAAAGGGGCCGCCATTCTGGAGGAGTGGCGCACGTGTCGTGTGACGGGTGAGGCACTGGATCAGCTGTCGCAAGGATTTTAGATTGGGGACTTCAGATTTTTAGATTGGGGGTTTACCGCTCATAAAGCGCCCCACCCTAGATCCCCCGTGACCCGCCAAAATCCAAAATCTAAAATTAAGCCTTTTTAGAATACCTTTGACAAATTACGGTATCCTTGCGGACATTATGTGCGCAGGACAAGGACACGCATGCCGCAGATCTTTATCTCAGCCGGTCACGGCGGGTTGGAAAATGGGGTTCGAGATACCGGTGCCGTGGTAGAAGGCAACACCGAGGCCCAGGAAATGATTCGGATTCGCGATCAGGTGGTGCCGGAGCTGCGATCGCGAAACTTTCAGGTGCTCGCAGTGCCCGATGATCTCAGTCTGGCCCAAACCCTAAGCTGGATTAATTCCCGCGCTCGAGCGGGGGATGTGGCCTTAGAGATCCATGCAGCGGCCCATGGTAATCAAGGCGTGCGAGGGGCCTGTGCTTATTACATTGCTAACAACAATGCCCGCAAAGCCCATGCCGAGTTGATGCTGCTGGCCTTGCTGCGACGGATTCCCCAATTGCCTAGCCGGGGCGCTAAGCCCGATACTGCCTCGGAGGTGGGGCGACTGGCCTTTTGTCGGCAAATTACGCCCCCCTCCCTGTTTATGGAAATAGGCTTTTTAAGCAACGCCAGCGATCGGAGTTTGATTGAAGGTCGGCGGCGCGATTTTGCCCTCGGCCTGGCCGATGGTCTAGCCGCCTGGAGCCGCGCTGTCAACGGGGCAACCTCAACCCTGCCTGAGGTGCAGGGAGCTTTCCCAGAGGTTAATCTCAGCATCAACGGCGGCATCTATGGCGAAAAAGGCATCATCATCAATAACAATGCTTATGTCCCAGTGGATCTAGCTGATCTACTGGGGGTTGATGTCAACAACGATCCCGATATTCGTCGGGTGCGCTACGGCAATGTTGTCTATATCAAAGCCGTTGACCTCAGAGATTTTAACGTCTCGGTTGGGTGGGAGGCCGCCACCCGGACCGTATTGCTCAAGTCACTTTCGACCCTGCGGATTTGCCCAGGGCTAATCGATCGGATTATGGGCCATGGCAACACCTCAGATGTGCAGCTGATGATGTTCCTTAAAGCCAATAACGAAGGAGCGATCAAAGACTTTCCCGATTTACCTAAGATCTATCGCGAAGAGGGAACGATCGAAGGAGTCAATTACGACATCGCCTTCTCCCAAATGTGTGTCGAAACTGATTTCTTGAGATTTGGCAGTGACCTCCAACCCAACGACAGCAACTTTGGTGGCATCGGAGCCATCGGCGGGAGTCCGGGCGGGGCGTCTTTCAGCAGCCATCGTTTGGGGGTACGGGCACAGATTCAACATCTCAAAGCCTATGCCAGCACTGAGCCGCTGGTGCAAGAACTCGTGGATCCCAGATTTCGCTTTGTCAATCGCGGGGTGTCGCCCCTGGTGGAACAGCTCAGTGGTCGATGGGCCGCCGACCCCGACTATGGCAAGAAAATTATGGCCACTTTGCGAAGACTTTATGAATCGGCTGGATTACTTTAATTAGGGATCAGTGTTCGGATAGAATGCCAATACATAAATCTCGTCCACATCCAGGCCTGTCGTTTGTCCTAGGGGAAAAACTCAAGTTTTCAAACTGGATGTGGGTTAAAAAAGTTCCCGACCGATTTATTTTCTAAGCAGACACAAACATCGAGATTGATGGCTTTGTTCGTACAGTTGGGCACACTGAACAAGAAATCTTGGTTTACTCCTGAGTAGCGATATGGATTCGGCACTTTCATCCGGCACCTCGAACTTGAGCAAAACAACCTGGCTGCTGCGCCTGTTATCCAGCAGTAGGCGATTGGGCCTCGGTTCATTTTTGCTTTGGCTTGTCTGGATCCTGCCAGCCCAGGCCCTCGATATTCGGATTGCGATTGATCACGGTGTGGATAACGTAGACATTGGCAGTTCTACCCCTGGGGTTGTGCGCAACGCCAGAGGCGAGGCCCTTTATCAGTTGCCTGAGCTACAGCGGATCACAGTAGACGAATCAGGGGGGGTGCTATCGCTGACCGACGGACAGTCCGAGTTCGCCGAGTCCAGAGCGTTTTGGCTAGAGCCCACCAACGATGGTTTGGTCTGGATTGGCGAGCGCTGGTATCGAGGGCGAGTATTAGTGCTACCGACCGAATCCGGTCTGACCGCAGTCAATTATGTTGACTTAGAGCACTATCTCTATAGTGTTGTGGGCAGTGAAATGCCTGCGAGTTGGCCCCAGGAATCTTTGCAAGCCCAAGCAGTAGCCGCCCGCTCCTATGCCCTCTATCATCAGGGCCGTGCCAATAATCGCCTATTTGATATGGGGGGTAGTCAAGCCTGGCAAGTCTATCGCGGGATTGATGGTGAGGCTCCGACAACCCTGGCGGCGGTTGATGCAACCGCGGGTCAGGTGTTAACCTACGCAGGCAATATTATTGAAGCCGTTTTTCACTCTTCGTCCGGCGGCTATACCGAAAACTCTGAAGACGTCTGGTCTCGCGCCGTACCCTATTTGAAAGGGGTCGAAGACTTTGATCAAGATGCCCCCACCTATCAATGGCAGGTAGCGTTTTCCACTGATGAGCTCAGCCAACGGATTACTGGGGTGGGCCGCATTCAAAATTTAGAAATTATGGAGCGTAGCGCCAGCGGGCGGGTTAAGCAGATGCAAGTTGTGGGTGACACAGATGCCCGCATGATGGCAGGTAAAGATGTGCGTCGTGCCCTCGGCCTGCGAAGCACTAAATTTGATGTGGCTTTAGGGGCAGACAGCTTTGAAATCCATGGATCTGGCTTTGGCCACGGCATTGGTATGAGTCAATGGGGGGCTCGGGGGATGGCCCAGCGAGGTCACAGCTATGATGCCATCTTGACCCATTATTACCAGGGCACCGCCCTGGCCCAATTAGACGCCCCATAGTGGCGACGGTCACCGTGCCAAAAAAAATCAGGCTGCTAGCAGCCTGATCACAACACATGGAAACGCTTCGAGAGATGCCTGGGATAGACATATGAGTGAATCGCAGAAAGCACTTTCTGTGCAAGGCCTGCTTGTTCATTCTTGCCCTAACTTATCAGAGATATCCAGGGCAAAGCTGTATTTAAAAGCACTTCTCAGATCCTGTCTTAAACCTTTGTTGGCCATCAACTCATTACTCTATGCCCCTGCCTTTTCTCAGAATATTCTGTTCTCTCAGGAAATTTTTCCCCGACCGAACTGTCCCGGCTCAACTTATACACCAGTTCTAAAATAGGTTTCAATTTTGTCAAAGGTCGCTGCCAGGTGATTTGGCAATCGTCGAACAATTCTTTGTTTGGCGACATCAACGGGTGCCAGGCTGACGTGTCCCGTTAGGCAAAGTTGCCCTTGCTCTGCTTCAATCTCATACAGCCAATTGAGCCGGACGCCTTTAATGGAGGTCAGGCGGGTTTTAACCGACGCGGACATCCCCAGGGTGAGCGGGCGATGATATCGTGCGCTGAGTTCGACAACAGGCAAGTCGTAGCCTAGACTCACCAATTCTTCAATGTTAATACCCATTCCACGCAAGCACTCTACCCGAGCGCTTTCCATCCACTGTATGTAGGTACCGTGCCAGACCACACCACCGTAGTCGGTGTGGTGCGGCTGCACCCGCACGAGGTAAGTAAACCAGTGATCTGCCATTAAAAATTTTAGAGAGGCTGTGCTTAAAGAAGTTTCGCGTGAGCTACAAATTATGAACGCTGACTAAGGTTGCGTAAACCCCTTGCCTATTATGGAATGGAGCCTACACAGACCCAGCTAGCCATCTCAATTGTCACCATAGTTTTTTTACTAAAACACCTGCTGGTGAGTTTGTTTGTGCTCGGCGGAACATTAGCTTTTTCAACCTCCACCCCATAGGATTCATCATGATAGAAAAGATTTTGCTAGCCGATTCGGGTATGGGTAATGCACAGGCCATGCTCAAGGCTTTGATGCAGATTCCTTTGGTGCAGCGATCGCAAGTCACTGTCTTACACGTCGTGCCGCCCCAGGTGACCGCTGATGCCATGACCGCCAAGTGGGAAGAAGGGGGTAAAACCCTGGCAAAGGCTATCAATGACCTCACCCTAGATCCGGCTAAAGTGACCGCCATGCTGCGGGAGGGTGACCCTAAAGACGTGGTGTGTAAAGTGGCCGATGAAGTCGACACTGACTTGATCATTATGGGATCTCGAGGTCTTAAGGGGCTCAAGGCGATCTTAGAAAATTCGGTGAGTCAGTATGTGTTTCAACTGTCTTCGCACCCCATGCTGTTGGTGAAAGATGACCTCTACAGCATTCGACCGATCAAACGCATATTAGTGGCGATCGACAAATCTGACTCTGCCAAACAAAGTTTAGGCCTGGCAGTTGCCCTCGCCCGAGATATCAAAGAGAGCCAGTTGGTGTTTGTGCACACGATTTCGAACCTTAAGAGCAAAGTGGCTGAGGCCATCAATGCCCACCCAGAGACTGACCCGGTGTTGGCCCCCGCCATTGCCGAGGCTAAGAAATATGGGGTTGCCTATCGCTGTGTGGCCCCAGAGGGCAAACCCGGTGCCCGCATTTGTGAGCTGGCAGACGATATGAATATCGATCTGTTGATTCTGGGCTCCCCCGATCGCCGCCCGTCCATCGCCAAGGGCATGCCCGATATTGACCGACTCGTGGGCGAATCTTTATCTGACTACGTCCGTGTCTATGCCCCGTGTCCGGTTTTGCTCACCCGGATGGACGCAGGGTAGGATTTCTGTTTGATTGCCTCTACTTATCTTGCCTATTACCTTTCGTAAACCTTTCTGGACAAGATATTCATCTGGTTGTTACAATTGATACAGAAAATATCGTTCACCTTTTTTCTGGAATTTGTATGATGCCCTCTGTAGATTGAGTTGTCAGAGTCCATCCATAAATTTTCAGAAGTAAGGCGGAAGTAAGGGGTTCTTACTACGGGGTTCTTTCTACTCACTGCAGCAAGGTCTCCTGAAGGAACGCGCCTCTTCCTCAACTAACCAATTCGTTTAGAGGCGAAAAAAATGATGAGTTCTTCTTTGTTAGACGGTTTAGAAATTGTATTGGTTGTCAGTGTGATGGCGGTTGTGTTGATGCCCATCTTGCTGTGGGTGCTTCCCGACCGGATTCACCAGCCTGAAAATGGCACCGTGGCGTAGGGGCAAGGTGACCATCACCTTACCCCTACGGCGGGTACGACGGGTCAAAGATGTCGTTTAAAGTCAGTCTCTAGACATGTCTGGATGACTTCGTGGTGCTTAAACGCTAGCTCGCTGCTCAGTGCGTCTTCCAAGGCAAACCACCGGGCGTCTTCCACTTCATCTGGCCCGACCTGAGGACTCAGGTCGGGCAGATTGTCTTTCAAAAAAAATAAAAGCGAGAACCGCAGGGTTACATTTTGCCGCCGCCGGGGTTCGCTAAAAACGTAAGTGGGTTGCTCTAAGCAGCCCTCCAGTCGATGCCGTTCTTTTAGGGCCAGTATATTTAACCCCAATTCTTCCCACACTTCACGAATCACGGCTTCGCCTGCAGTTTCGTCATAGTCAAGGTAGCCCCCCGGTAACCCCCATTTGCCAACCTCATCGGGTAGCGCCGTGCCCCGCTTGTTGAGGGGGACATAGATGCCTGTCTCTTGGACAAACAAAATAACGGGCAGCACGGTCACACTGCGGCTAATCCACAGTTCCTCTCCTTGAATATTGAGGCAGCGGTTAGGGCGGTTGTTAAACTTCACAAGGCTACTGCTGCTGGGCTGGCTGGTCCAGGTAGGCTGCGATCGCATCCTCGGTCAGCTTAGCCATCGAGACCCCTGATTTTTCTGAGTAAGCCTTGAGCTTCTGGTAGGTATCCCCGGCCACCCCAATGCGATGCTTGCGTCGCCCCGACGCTACTTTCTTAGCAGGAGCGTAGGTGAGCGAAAATTCGCGTAGGGCGTCGAAGCCGATGCGATCGCAAAAGTCACCAAAACTTTCGCCAGTCTGCCGATCTTGCTTAAAAAAAGCAAACAGAGGCTCTAGGGTGACTTCCAGGTCAGATTCCTTCATCCGGTCGATAAAAGCCCGGGCCAGACGCGTTTGATTGGGCGACCCCCCTAGCCATAGCTGATAGCTCTCGGGGGCGCTGCCGACAAAGCCCAGCTCAGCCATGTAGGGACGCGCACAGCCGTTGGGGCATCCTGTCATCCGCACCACAAAATGCTCGTCTTCTAGCCCCAGCTTACTGAGTACAGCCCGCACGCGCTCCAAGATGCTGGGGATAATCCGCTCTGACTCAGTAATCGCCAACCCGCAGGTGGGCAGCGCCGGACATGCCATAGCATAGCGCTCCAGCGGATCAATATTGTCCTTGGTTTTGACACCGTTGCGATCAAAGATAGCTTGGATGTCGGTTTTGTGTTCAGGCTCGATTTCCGTGAACAGCAAGCTTTGGTTACTCGTCAAACGCATGGGCAGACGGTAACGCTCAGCGATCTCTTTGAGAGCTGCCTTGATCTTAAAGGGACGACCGTCCTGCTCTCCGTCATAGATGCGGCCATTGCGAATGTGAATCCCCACAAACAGTTTGCCATCACCCTGCTCGTGCCAGCCCAGGTAGTCTTCAAACTTCCACTCGGGCAGCGGCATAAAGGGCTGTAGCGGTTTCCCAAAAAACTGCTCTACCTGACGACGAAACTTGTCCACCCCCCAATCATGGATCAGGTATTTCATCCGCGCGTGACGACGATTGACTCGGTCGCCGTAGTCGCGCTGGGTTGTGACAATGGCCTTGACCAAATCGTATACATCATCTTTCTCGACGTAGCAGATCGGGTCGGCAATGCGAGCAAAGGTTTCTTCTTTGTTATGGGTGCGACCCATACCGCCCCCTGCCAGTACATCAAAGCCCTGTAGCTCGCCGCGGTCGTTGGTGATCACCACCAGGGTCACATCTTGGGTGTAGAGGTCAATCGAGTTATCTCCAGGGACCGTGACCGCACACTTAAACTTACGCGGCATGTAGTGAGTGCCGTAGATTGGTTCGACGCTGTCATGGACCACTGTGCCGTTACCGTTGCGCTGGCGGGCGGCGATCACATCGGGGTGCTCCTCCGCCGTAATTGCTTTTTCCCCATCTAGCCAAATCTCGTAGTAAGCCGGGGTCTGGGGGGTCAGCAGATCAGCGACCCGATTAGCATACTCTTGGGCCAAGACATATTCGGGCCGGGTCTTAAACGGGGCTGGAGGTGACATCACGTTGCGGCTCAGATCCCCACAGGCCCCAAGCGTAGATCCCATACTGCGAATAATCGCGGCCATGGTTGCCTTAAGATTTTTTTTGAGAATCCCATGGAGTTGGAACGCCTGGCGGGTAGTGGCTCTCAGTGTATGGTTGCCATACTGATCGGAGATCTCGTCCAAGGTCAGGTAAAGCTCAGCAGGCAAAATACCCGCCGGTGTGCGGGTCCGTAACATGAACTGGTAGTCCTTTTCTTGACCCTTCACCCGGTTGTCTCGATTGTCTTGCTGGTAAGACCCGTGAAACTTAAGGATTTGAATCCCCTCTTCGGTAAAGCGATTAGTGTCCTGCTTGAGCTCAGTGGCGACGGGCTCTAGCAAGAACTGACTACGCTCTTTAATGCCCTCCAACTTGGAACGTTTTTGGGTTTGGGCCGATTTAATAGGAGCTTGAACCATGGTGTGGGGATTAGATAGCAAATCTTATTTTAATGACTCGAGATTCCAACCTCTCAATCGCTCCACTTATCGTTAGATTTCGTTTTTAAGACTTAATCTCCGGTAAGCCGGTCGGAATTTCGGTGAATCTTTTTTCATAGTATCACCGGAATCCGAATCCGGGACCGCTATCGTATTAGAAAAGTTCAACCTGAGGAAGCTTTGCGATGTCAGATGCCACGCTGTACAGCGAAGACATGTTTGTGCTCCTAATTCCCGGCGATGACGAGGTGTTTTTGACCCCCGCCGAGCTGCTAGAAAAACTCCAAACCCTGCTGATGTCCCGGCAAGATCGACTGCCCCGTGACCTGCAAAAATTTGATACCTCCGCGGCCCAGGCTCAGCACCTGCGCGATACCAGCTGTGAGTTTGAGGTCGAGCCTGGTATAAGCTGGCAATGGTACGGGGTCAGACTGGAAAAATAAGTGAATTTTTAGTAAAATCCCCAATCTAAATAATTCACCCCTCTACTGCGGCTACCAAAGCAACCTCTACCGTATCTCCACTGGTTTGCTCAATGTCTGCCCGAATCCCTGGGCCAAAGAAAGTTTGGATTTTAGGCTGTTTTGCTTGCCATTTATCGAGGGGCATCCGAGGGGAATCAAACTCTAACACCAGGGCATAAGCCCCTTCACGCATTTCTTCGCGGATGTGGGCTAATTCGGGCCGCTCTACATCGTTAGGACTTAGCCCCAGGCGCTCAAGGGCATCATCCAGGTGGGCTTCTTGACCATAGCGAAATCGGGTCACGTCTTGGCGAATCTGGATTTGGGTCTGGGTGGCTTGCGCTTCTCGCAGGGCTAAGACGGCTTCGCTGGTGGGTTTTGAAAAAGGCACGGGTTTAAGCTCTGATGCCTTGAGGGCCAGCCCCCCCAGCAAAATAGGGATACCGTAGAAAAATCCCACCAGGTTGAGTGTGGCTTGGTCGTTGAAATAAGCTGCAAAGCCAATGACAGTGAGCACTCCGCCAACTGTCAGTAGCGTCGCGCCGAGGGGGATTTTGCGCAGCATGGCGTCTCTTTGACTCTTTTCAATACGTTATACAAATGCTTTTTTATACTAAGGCGAATTCGGTCCCCTAGCCCTCAAGGCCTAAATTTGCTTATTCTGAAGAGTGAGGATGCAATAGAACTAAAAGATTTTATGGAAATCGAAACACTGCGCAACCGCATTGAGCAAATCCGAGAAAAGCGGGAAGCCCTGGTCCGCTTGCTAGATCAGCCTAATCTCGGCACCCTCCGCATTGATGTCAATCAGGCGATCGAAGAGATGGATGATTTACTGGATGAATTTGATCGGGCCTTTCCGACGGATTCTGGGGCATAGGGCTAGCCATGGCTCAATAGCCATGGCTCAATAGTTGTTTTTGAAAAGTACGGTTTATCCAGATGGCAACTTATTCGGTTGAAATTCATCATCAAGGTGATGTTCACACCCTGTCGGTAGAGGAAAATCAAACGGTTTTGGCGGCAGCTCAGGAGGCCGGTCTAGATCTGCCCACGTCTTGTGGTGCCGGGGTGTGTACAACCTGTGCTGCCTTGGTGACCCAGGGAAGCGTCAGTCAAGACGATGGTATGGGCGTGAGTAAAGAGCTTCAAGAACAAGGGTTTGCCCTTTTATGTGTGGCCTATCCTCGATCTGACCTTAAGATTGAGACAGAAAAAGAAGATACCGTATACGAGCTTCAGTTTGGTCAATTTCAGAAGACGTAAGCTCACGGCATCAAACCAAGCCAGGAAGTTCTCGTAAACACATGTTTGGTCCCTATCAACAGAGCAATCTGCGCATCGAAGTGGATGCCACTGCCGCTACCATTCAAAATAGCCTCACGTTGCCAGACCAGCTCAAGCAGTGGCTCTGGCCACAGCAGCTTTCGGGAGATTTCATGGGGGCGTTGATCGCTGGGCAGACCTTTGACAGCCACCTTGGCCCCATTACGTTGCACCACACGGTGGAGGTCGTGACTCCTTACAGCATTCGGTTCCTGCTCCATGGCAGCGTTGACGGCTTCCATGAATGGCACTGGGGGGATGGCTGGGTTCAGTCTCGCATTGAGGGGATCTCAACCCTGCCGATCAATCTTGGTCAGACAGCCGGATTGTTGAGGCTTCGATGGTTTCTTAAGCGTCAATCTACCGGCCCCCAGACTGCGGGGGTCTAAGGTTTAGTCAAGACCTGCTGACTGCTGGCATTGGTTGGGTTGTAACCTTCATTTCTCGCCCAATCCACCAGCCGACTCTTCCTTGCCGTTAAACCGGCTGCTACCACCAGTTGTTCTCAGTCGAACTGAATCCCCGTGGGACGGTAGCCCCTCCGCCCTCGTCAGGGCATCAATCGCCCCGGCAACTTTGTGAAGCGCCACACCAGAATAATGGATCAGGCTGGAGTGTTTGATAAAGGTCTCAGTGCTGAGGGGAGAGGCGTAGCGCGCTGCGCCTGATGTGGGTAAGGTGTGGTTTGGCCCAGCTAGGTAGTCGCCCACGGCTTCTGGCGTGGCGTGCCCCAGGAAAATCGCCCCGGCATGGCGAACATGCTCCAGCAGCGCCCACGGATCGGCTACTTCTAACTCCAGATGCTCTGGGGCAAACTGGTTAGATAACGCCGCTGCTTCTTCAAGGGAGTTCACTACAATGGCCACACCATAATGGGCAATGGCTTTCTCTGTTAGGGTTTGGCGGGGATGATTTTCGAGCTGGTGTGAGATTTCGCTAACCACTTTCTCGGCGAGCTGTTTGTCAGGGGTGATCAAAATAGCGGCTGCCAGCGCATCGTGCTCAGCCTGAGCCAGTAGATCGGCGGCTACATGGGTTGGGTTAGCTGTCTTATCTGCAATAATCAAGACCTCTGAGGGGCCTGCCAGAGAATCGATACCCACGGTCCCATAAACTAATTTTTTAGCCAGAGTGACGTAAATGTTGCCGGGGCCAGTGATGATATCTACCGGGGGAATCGTTGCAGTGCCAAAGGCCAGGGCGGCGATGGCCTGGGCTCCGCCCACCTGATAAATTTCAGTGACGCCAGACTCTTGGGCGGCCACCAGTACCGCCGGATTAAGCCTGCCGCCCTGGCCCGGTGGAGTCACCATCACAATCCGAGAGACGCCAGCAACCCGTGCCGGGATCGCATTCATCATAACGGTACTGGGGTAGGCAGCTCGACCGCCGGGGACATAGATACCGGCCCGGTCCACAGGCGTGTAGCGCTTGCCGAGGACAACCCCATCTTCGCCAAAGTCAACCCAATTTTTGGGCAGTCGCTGGCGATGAAAGGCCTCAATATTTTGACAGGCCAGTCGAATCGCATCCAGCAGGTCTTTGGAGACTTGCTGATAGGCGGCGTCGAGGTCGGCTCCGCTGATCCGGAGGGTCTCAGCAGTCAGCTCTATCTGATCAAACTCAGCTGTGTAGCGCAGTAGAGCCTGATCGCCTTGCCGTTTGACAGCTTGAATAATTTCTCGAACCGTGGCCTCTTTATTGAGCACTTGGTCATCGTGGATGCGATCGCAAATGCGCTTTAGCTCGGCCCTAGCATCGCTTAGCTGATACAGAATTCGCAGCATTACGGCGTGAAGAAGCAATAAGGAAATGGCATCTAAGATCTTGGGCAAGGTTTGAACACTGTTGTCCAGTTTTACCTAGCTCAGCTCAGCCTAGCTATAAGCTTAGCGTGGATTTTCCTAGGAAGGCATCCCGACTGCTTGCAATTTAATTGCAATTTAGTGTTATGATTATTTATCCGGTAATCATTTTAGTAGTCTGAGCAGACCGTGGCAAATATCAAATCTGCGATTAAGCGCATTGAGATTGCAGAACGAAACCGTTTACGCAACAAATCGTACAAATCCGCTGTGAAAACGCTAACCAAGCGCTACTTCACTGCCCTTGATGAATACTCAACCGATCCCTCTGAGGTCAACAAAAAAGCTGTGGATGAGAGCATGGCTCAGGTCTACAGCAAAATCGACAAGGCGGTCGGTCGCGGTGTTTTACATCGCAACGCGGGTGCCCGTCGCAAGTCAAGGTTGGCCAAAGCCCTCAAACACCAAGAGCAGTCAGCTTCTTAGAAGACGTCGCTCGGCTTAATCCGACGGCAGTTCTCACCTATGAAGCTTCAGGCTCGATTTCATGCAACTAATCGATACTCACGTCCATCTCAACTTTGAAACTTTTCAGGGTGACCTAGATGAGGTCGCACAGGCCTGGCGGCAGGCAGGTGTGACTCATCTGGTTCATTCTTGCGTAGAGCCAAATGAGTTTTTGGCGATGCAGTCTATCGCCGATCGCTATCCTGAGGTGTTTTTGGCAGTGGGGCTACACCCCCTTGATATGGACAAGTGGAGCCCTGCTTTACCTGGGCGCATTCAGGCTTTGGCGTCATCCGACCCTCGGGTGGTGGCCATTGGGGAAACCGGGCTGGATTTTTTTAAGGCCGAGGATCGGGCACAGCAGATGGTTGCTTTTCAATCACAGCTGTCGATTGCTCAGTCCCTGGGGCTACCTGTGATCATTCACTGCCGGGATGCGGCAGATGAGATGTGCGCTGTCCTGGAGCAATTCTGGCAAGACCAGGGTCCGGTATCCGGTGTGATGCATTGCTGGACAGGCTCACCGGAGGAAACCCAACGGTTCCTCGATCTGGGCTTTTACATCAGCTTCAGCGGCATCGTGACCTTTAAAAATGCGACTCAGGTCAAGGCGTCTGCCCGAATGGTGCCGTGCGATCGCATCTTAGTTGAGACCGATTGCCCTTTTTTGGCCCCGGTTCCCAAACGTAAGGTGGGGCGCAACCAGCCCGCCTTTGTAAAATACGTAGCCGAATATGTGGCTGAGCTACGAGATGTCCCCTTTGTAGACTTTGCCACCCAGACTACGGCTAACGCCCAGCGTCTGTTTCGGTTAAGCGTTGTGGGTGAGGGACCTCAAGCTAAAGTCGTTGACTCAGGGGCAACTTTTTACCCCAGGCCGTTTGTGCCTGCATAAGGGCCATTCTTGACAAAAGTTCATTTTTACAATCTTCTATTTAGTCGGTAGACAATTCATTGAGTTTATTAAATTTGCCTTTTTGACCTGTTTTTTACTGAGATTCGAAACGCCTCTCCCTAGAGTCGGTTTCACCATGGCATTCCTGTTCAAACCCACAGCTAAATAAGTTTTGTTAAGCGCCTTGCCCTGTTTGACAAGACGCTTGTTCTGTTTGCTGATCCTTGACACACAATGGGCCACTAGGCGCATTTGTACAAGTCATGATTCAGCAATCCCTGTACCGCCGCGCGACCTACTTGAGGAGACGCATGACTGACCAGACTTATTCCCAACCTTCCTTTGTCCTGCCCGACCTTGTTGAGATTCAGCGATCGAGCTTTCGCTGGTTTTTGCAATCCGGACTGATCGAAGAACTCGAAAGTTTTTCACCTATTACCGACTACACCGGTAAGCTCGAACTACACTTTTTGGGCAAAGACTACAAGCTTAAAAGTCCCAAATACATGGTTGATGAGGCCAAACGTCGGGATAGCACTTATTCAGTACAAATGTACGTCCCCACTCGCTTGATTAACAAAGAAACTGGGGATATTAAAGAGCAGGAAGTCTTCATTGGCGATTTGCCCTTGATGACAGACCGAGGCACCTTTATTATCAATGGTGCCGAGCGCGTGATTGTCAATCAAATCGTTCGCAGCCCTGGCGTTTACTACAAGTCCGAGACCGATAAGCATGGACGCCGTACCTATAATGCCAACTTGATCCCTAACCGAGGGGCCTGGTTAAAATTTGAAACTGACAAAAACGATCTGGTTTGGGTCCGTATCGATAAGACCCGAAAACTATCTGCTCAGGTCTTGCTAAAAGCCCTAGGGCTCACCGACGGCGAAATTTTTGACGCCATGCGTCACCCCGAGTACTTCCAAAAAACCATTGAAAAAGAAGGCCAGTTTAGCGAAGAAGAAGCCCTGCTTGAGCTCTACCGGAAGCTACGCCCGGGTGAGCCGCCCACAGTTTCTGGCGGGCAACAGCTGCTCGATTCTCGATTCTTTGATCCCAAACGGTACGACCTGGGTCGGGTCGGGCGTCACAAAATTAATCGTAAGCTGCGACTCAATATCCCAGACGCAGTTCGGGTGCTGACACCGCAGGATATTTTGTCTGCGATTGATTACCTGATTAACCTTGAGTTTGATATTGGCAATATTGACGACATTGACCACCTAGGCAATCGTCGGGTGCGCTCCGTGGGCGAGCTGCTTCAAAATCAAGTGCGGGTCGGGCTTAACCGCCTAGAGCGGATCATTCGTGAGCGGATGACCGTGTCCGACTCTGAGTCTTTGACACCTGCGTCCCTGGTCAACCCTAAGCCGCTGGTCGCTGCTATCAAAGAATTCTTTGGCTCCAGCCAGCTGTCCCAGTTTATGGACCAAACTAACCCGCTGGCAGAGCTTACCCACAAGCGCCGCATCAGCGCGTTGGGCCCTGGCGGTCTCACCCGTGAGCGAGCAGGCTTTGCGGTGCGAGATATTCACCCCTCCCACCATGGTCGAATTTGCCCCATCGAAACCCCAGAAGGTCCCAATGCCGGCCTGATTGGTTCCCTGGCTACCCATGCCCGAGTCAACGACTTTGGCTTTATTGAAACCCCCTTCTTCCGGGTCGAAAATGGTCAGGTTCGAAAGGATATCCCTTCTGTCTACATGACCGCAGATGAAGAGGATGATTTTCGGGTTGCGCCCGGAGATGTGCCCATTGATAAAGACTTCAATATTCTGGGCGAGTCAGTGCCAGTGCGCTACCGTCAGGATTTCATCACCACCGCGCCTAGCGAGGTCGACTATGTTGCAGTGTCCCCCGTTCAAATCATTTCGGTTGCGACATCCCTGATTCCTTTCCTGGAGCATGATGATGCTAACCGAGCACTGATGGGCTCCAATATGCAGCGGCAGGCTGTCCCGCTATTGCGTCCAGAGCGTCCGTTGGTGGGCACGGGTCTAGAGGCACAAGCTGCCCGTGACTCTGGCATGGTTATCGTCAGTGATGTGGATGGTGAGGTGTCCTATGTTGACGCCAAAAACATCCAGGTGCGAGGGAATACCGGTCATGAGTACGCCTATGAACTGCAAAAGTACCAGCGCTCTAACCAAGATACCTGTCTCAATCAGCGACCTCTCGTTTTTGAGGGCGATCAGGTTGTAGCTGGGCAAGTCCTAGCCGATGGTTCTGCGACCGAAGGGGGCGAAATTGCCCTGGGCCAGAATGTGCTGATTACCTATATGCCTTGGGAAGGCTACAACTACGAAGACGCCATCTTGATTAGTGAGCGTTTGGTTTATGACGATGTCTATACCTCGATTCACATTGAGAAGTATGAAATTGAGGCCCGTCAAACCAAGTTAGGTCCCGAGGAAATCACCCGTGAAATTCCTAACGTTGGGGAAGACGCCCTACGTCAACTCGATGAAACCGGCATTATCCGGATTGGGGCCTGGGTGGAGTCAGGCGATATTCTAGTTGGCAAAGTGACTCCTAAAGGGGAGTCTGACCAACCTCCTGAAGAAAAGCTACTGCGCGCCATTTTCGGCGAAAAAGCCCGCGATGTTAGAGATAACTCGTTGAGGGTACCCAATGGTGAAAAAGGCCGCGTTGTTGATGTGCGCGTCTTTACCCGTGAGCAAGGTGATGAGTTGCCACCTGGGGCCAATATGGTTGTGCGTGTCTATGTTGCCCAAAAACGCAAAATCCAGGTGGGTGACAAGATGGCAGGTCGCCATGGCAACAAGGGGATCATTTCTCGGATTTTGCCCATCGAAGACATGCCCTATCTGCCTGACGGTACTCCGATTGATATTGTGCTCAATCCTCTGGGGGTGCCCTCTCGAATGAACGTGGGGCAGGTCTTTGAATGTCTGTTGGGCTGGGCGGGTGAAAACCTCAACGCTCGCTTTAAGGTAACGCCTTTCGATGAGATGTACGGTGAAGAGGCTTCGAAGAATACCACCCACGGCAAAATGCAAGAAGCGGCTCATGCCACAGGTCATCCCTGGGTCTTTAATCCCGAAGACCCGGGTAAAATTCAGCTGTATGACGGGCGCACAGGAGAGGCCTTTGACCGAGCCGTGACTGTCGGTAAAGCCTACATGCTGAAGCTAGTGCATCTGGTAGACGACAAAATCCACGCCCGGTCCACTGGCCCGTATTCGCTGGTGACCCAGCAGCCTCTCGGCGGCAAGGCTCAGCAAGGGGGGCAGCGATTCGGAGAAATGGAAGTCTGGGCCCTGGAGGCATTTGGCGCAGCCTACACCTTGCAGGAGTTACTGACCGTCAAATCCGACGATATGCAGGGACGAAACGAGGCGCTTAATGCCATCGTTAAGGGCAAGGCCATTCCCCGTCCAGGCACGCCGGAGTCATTCAAGGTGTTGATGCGAGAGCTACAGTCACTCTGTCTTGACATCGCTGTGCATAAGCTTGAAATCCAAGAAGACGGGACCAGCCGAGATCTGGAGGTTGATCTGATGTCAGACCCAACCAATCGGCGGACCCCTTCTCGACCAACCTACGAGTCGATCGCTCGAGAGGAGCCAGCACCTGCCCCCGCGTCGGTACCTGCATCTGCACC
>JBCDDJ010000094.1:0-17104 GCA_039180385.1 Cyanobacteria bacterium P01_G01_bin.38
ACTGAATGGCGAGAATTCTCAATTAAGTCTATCTATTGATAATCTTGCCAGAGGAAATGGCTGTAATCCCCATTGCTTCGTTTAATTATTTGATGTGCCAGTCGGAAGTGCGGAATGTGGGGTACATCACTTCAGTAGCCAGAATATCAGGGCACCTTACCCCAATCAGCTCGCAACACTTAACCAGACTTAACATCGCCATATCCCTACAATCCCAGTTTTTGGGTCAGCCCCAGGGTTGAAACCACGATACCTTCAGGTTTTTCGCAGGTATATCTAGTGACAATCATCACTATTGAAAAATTTTCCGATCAGAAAGAACCTTAACTTTGAATTAAAGACTGATAGCTGCCGAAAAAATCACGGTAGAAGTGAATCATAAATTTAATGATGATTATTTTCATTAAGCTGTTTGAATAACTGAATCGTTTGAGATATTTTCACATAGATTGAAGTTAATCAGGAAAGTTTATTTCCTGAAAAGTCTTGATTTAAAGGGTTTTTGCTTTATCAATCGCTTTAATAGATATCATTTTTTGAATCTGATTCATTCGCTTTAAGTCAGATCAGTATTTAGGAAAAATTCTCAAAATATTTCGCCTATCCAACCTCAGAGAGCGTTTTCATTTAAACCTGCATCACTGGGAAATCCAGCAAACAATGAGGAGTATTTGAGAAATATTTTTATTAATTTGTTCGCTTTTTCACATGACAAACGCTATGAATTCCAACGCTGACAACACGCTTGCCCCTCAATTTTGGGAGGTCACCTTCCTTGGCGGCACGGCTGATCTAGAAGCTGATCTAGAAAATGAGGCGATCGCACCTCAGGCTGATTCATCTTCACTAACGCCAAAAGGGGTGCAGTTGCCACTCGCAATGACATCGGAGGGCGACCGCGTCTGGATTGTCAATATCAAGGGCGGGCACCGCATGGTGCGTCGCTTGATGGATGTCGGCATTGTGCAGGGGTGCGAAATCGCTATCGTTAGTCGGACAGAGAGCGGCTCGGTAATTGCAGCCCTGCAAGGGTGCCGCATTGGTCTGGGAGCTGGCATGGCTCATCGGGTCATGGTGACAACCCTAGAACAGGGCGTCACTGCTCAGGCTCCCCCGCAGGAGCCCACACAAGTTGTAAGCGGAGAAGCTGATATGACAGCAACCACCCTCACTTTAGGGGCCTTAACCGTTGGCCAATCAGGCCGGATTGTCGGCTACAAATCAGGCAGTCATGCCTATCGAGGCAAACTTTTGTCCATGGGGCTGACCCCAGGCACGCATTTCACGATCACGCGCCAGGCCCCCATGGGCGACCCGGTCGATATTGAAGTGCGTGGCTATCACCTGAGCTTGCGCAAAGGTGAAGCAGCCACCCTGCAAGTAGAACTGATTAGCCGTGAGGAGACCACCCATGAGTCATGACACTATCGCCCTGTTGGGTAACCCTAACTGCGGCAAAACCACCCTGTTTAATGCCCTGACCGGGGCCAACCAACGGGTCGGCAACTGGCCTGGCGTCACCGTAGACCGCAAAGAAGGCAGCTATCGCCACGGGGAGAAAACGGTCACGGTTGTTGACCTGCCCGGTATCTATGCCATCGATGCTGAGGAAGAGGGCAGTTCTATTGATGAGAGCATTGCCCGCGAGTACTTACTCTCGGGAGAGGCCCAGGTGGTTGTCAATATCGTTGACGCCTCAAATTTGGAGCGCAACCTCTATCTCACCACACAAATTTTGGAAATGGGTGTGCCCCTGGTGGTGGCACTAAACATGATTGATGTCGCTCAAGATCAGGGCACTCGGGTAAATCCGCAGCTCTTGTCGGAGCGGTTGGGCTGTCCTGTGCTCCCGATGGTGGCTTCTCGCAATGAGGGGGTCGATGTCTTGCGCCGTAGCTTAGATGACCTGCTTGTGGCCCCTGAGTTACCCAAAGCGCAGGTTGTCTATCCATCGCTGATTGAGGAGGCGTTGACGGCCTTGACGCCCGCGATCTCGACGGCGCATCCGACCGCGCGAGATCGCTGGATCGCCCTCAAGTTGCTGGAATATGATGATGGCGCTGCCCCCCAGGTAACCCCTGAGATCTTGCAACAGGTTTCTGAGCATCGTCACCGCATTCATCAAGTGCTGGGAGAAGATATTGATATCGCCGTCGCTGACAGTCGCTATGGCTATGCCCATCGTCTGGTGAATGACGTGGCGACCCGCCCTCGCGAAGTCAGCCTCACCACCTCTGACAAAATTGACCAGGTGGTCTTGAACCGCTGGCTGGGCATTCCCATTTTCCTGGGTGTCATGTATCTGCTGTTTATGTTTGCCATTAACGTCGGCAGCGCTTTTATTGACTTCTTCGACATTCTATTTGGCACTATTTTTGTGGACGGTCTCGGCGCTTTGCTCGCGGCGATCGGGATGCCCGATTTGGTGCAGGTTGTCTTAGCGAACGGCATGGGCGGCGGCATTCAAACTGTGGCTACCTTCATTCCGGTGATTGGCTGCTTATTCCTGTTTATGGCCTTTTTAGAAGACAGTGGCTACATGGCTCGCGCTGCCTTCGTGATGGATCGCTTCATGCGTTTGGTGGGTCTACCCGGAAAATCCTTTGTGCCGATGCTGGTGGGCTTTGGCTGCAACGTACCCGCAATCATGGCCACGCGGACACTGGAAAGTCGGCGCGATCGCATCCTCACCATCCTGATGAATCCGTTCATGTCCTGTGGCGCGCGACTGCCGGTGTACGCCCTATTCGCGGCTGCTTTCTTCCCCCGAGCGGGACAAAATATTGTGTTCATGCTGTACCTGATTGGGATGGGCATGGCTGTGGTGACCGGTCTGATTATGAAGCACACCCTGCTGAAAGGGCAGGCTGCTCCCTTTGTCATGGAGTTGCCGACCTACCATTTGCCCACCCTAAGGGGGGTACTGATTCGCACTTGGGAACGGCTCAAGAGTTTCATCCTGCGGGCTGGCAAGGTGATTGTGGTAATGGTGATGGTGCTCAGTATGCTCAACTCCATCGGCACCGATGGCTCCATCGGCAATGAAGACAGCGACAACTCTATTCTCAGCTCGGTGAGCCAAAGCATCACCCCGGTCTTTGCACCGATGGGCATCGCTCAAGAGAATTGGCCCGCAACCGTGGGCATCTTCACTGGGGTCTTTGCTAAAGAAGCCGTGGTTGGCACCCTGGATTCCCTCTACGGTGCCTTGGGTGACGATGCGGCGATCGCCGCAGGCGAAGACCTGGAGGCAGAAGGCTTCGATTTCTTTGGCAGCATTGGCGAAGCGTTTGCCACCATTCCCGCCAACCTGGCTGAACTGCCCGGTACGCTGCTCGATCCCCTCGGCCTCTCGGTCGGTGACGTCAGTGACCTGGATGCGGCAGCAGCAGAGCAAGAAGTGGCTTACACCACCTTCGGCCAAATGGCCCTGCGGTTCGATACGCGAGTGGCAGCTTTTGCCTACCTATTGTTTGTGCTGATGTACTTCCCCTGTGTGGCGGCGATGGGAGCCGTCTATCGCGAAACCAATGCCGGTTGGACTGCCTTTGTTGGCGTCTGGACCACGGGCTTAGCCTACTGGAGCGCGGTCCTGTTCTATCAGGTCATGACCTTCGCGCAACACCCCACCCGCTCCATCGCCTGGCTCGGCGGGTTAGGGGTTGTCGCGATCGCAACTCTCATCCTGATGCGATATTCCCGCCGGGCGAGAAAGCAACGATCGTTGCTATTGGAAGGACATTAGCCATTTAGGGTTTAGGGGCCAAGGTTCAAAATACACCCCGGCCCTTAAACCTTGGCCTTTAAACCTGACACCTATCCAAGCCCCCTATCTATCTCCTTACACCGTTATGATCCGTGACGTTCAGTCCTACATCGCCGATCACCGTATTGTCTCCGTTACCGACCTATCTCTGCACTTTCATACCAACATCAACGCTTTACAGCCCATGTTGAACAAACTCAGCCGCAAAGGGCGTATTCGCAAACTCCCAGCACCGGAGAAATGTGCCGACTGTACCTGCTGTGACCATAGTGATTTGGTGTGTTATGAATGGGTCGGAACTTAGGGCCATAAAAATCATTTGAGGTCATATTTTTTCGTGCTGTGATCGAGACTGTTTGCAGAAGCCTTCATTCCTCAACCCCCTCAGGCGATCGCAACAAACAGTACAAAATCAGCATGACGAACAAAATCGTCCCGGACAGATACTTTATGGAGGATGGGATCAATGGACTTGGTGAAAAGAAGCCTTCGATTACCCCAGCAATGATCAACATAGGCACGATGCCGTAAATCAGTTTTGCCGCCTGTAACCCGTAAACCTTGAGGGCATCCACACGACGATATTTGCCCGGTAGCAAAATCCCTCGGGCAAGGATCAGCCCCGCCCCGCCCGCAAAAAAGATGGCGGGTAGCTCTAGCGACCCATGGGGGAAGACAAACGCCCAGAGATCATAGGCCAGGTTGGTTTGGGCCACCAGGGTCGCGACTGAGCCAATCATCAACCCGTTAAACACCAGCACAATCACGGTAAACACGCCCGGTGGGGTAAGGGTGGGCACCGTGGGCAAAAAGTAGGTAACACCGCCAAAGGTGGCTTTGAGGGCAACGCCGATATTGTTCACCATAATGAAACTTGAGGCGACGGGCTCTTGTCCCAAAATTGAGACGGTCCACAGTTCTTCGCTCTCGCGTACCTGCTCAACAAACCCTGGCCCGAGCACCAATGACATAAAGGAGGGGTCTTGCCAGGAATACCACCAGGCGATCAGACCACTGATGATGAATATGAGGGTTGCGATCGCAATATATCCCCACGACTGTCGCACCACCGCTGGAAAGCCATATCGATAAAACGTCAGCACCGCTTTCCAATCTTGCCGTCGGGAACCCTGGTAGATCTGGCTGTAGCTACGGGAGGTGAGCAGCTGTAGCTCACGGACAATATCATCGCCAATATGATGGGTGCGCGCCCGCGCCAGATCGGCGGACACTGAGCGATAGAGACTGGCTAAAACCCTAACCTCGTCAGTGCTCAGCGATTTGAGCCCTCGGGTTTCGATCTGACGTAGCAGACCATCCAGGCGTTGCCAACTGCCCTCTCGTCTAGCAATCCAGCGTTTAATGTTCATGAATATTTGATGACGATTGCATATGGCCTAACTTAAGATAACCTCGAAGACTCCTGGATGACACATCCTATGACTGCTAGTTCGCCCAGCCCAATCCGACCTTTAAATATTGGCAATGTCGTGAGTGCGGGGTTGAGCCTATACCGCACTAACTTTAAAACCTACACAGGGCTCAGTCTCAAGGCACTGCTGTGGTACTTGCTGCCGATTTATGGCTGGGCCAAATCCGCCATGATTGCAGGACAAATTGGCCGGTTAGGTTTTCAAGAACTGATTCGTCAGCCAGAATCAGTGCCCGGTGCCCTACAGCGGGTGAGCCCCAAGATGTGGAGCTTTCTTGGGATTGCTATTTTAGTGGGCCTTATTCAAGCTGGGGTGAATATCGCAGCATCAATGGCAAGCTGGGTCATCCTCTTGCCTGTAGCGTTGCTGAGTGGTGTGCTGGGCGATGTGGGGGTGGTCTTGACAGGGCTGGTCAACTTTGTCGTGCAGATCATCCTGTTTGCTATCCAGCTTTGGTTTCAAGCGCGTTTCTTGGTTTACGATCTGGCTATCGCAGTCGAAACCGATAAAGAGTCGATTGGCTCGATTAGCCGCAGTTGGAACCTGAGCAAAGGCTCCGTCTTTCGGGTGCAGGGGGTGCTGCTGGTGACCTATCTGATTATGGTGCCGCTGTTTATTCTGAGTGCGGTGCCGCTAATCTTTACCATTCCACTGTTTGCGAGGATTTCAGTCGATGTTCCAACGGCAGACGTTGGCCCTATTGTGGGCCTGATCGCATTGGCATTTCTGGCCTTTTTTATCTTACTGCTGGTGGCGGGCATTTTTACGATGCCGTTTTTCCAAGCGATTAAATCGGTGCTTTATTACGATCTGCTCAGTCGGCGGGAAGGCTTAGATATACAACTCTCTGATCGTGGCCCCACTGATTGAGGATCGGTTGATGAGAGGATCGAGGATCTATGTATGAGCCTGCCTAGCCATGAGCCTGTTTAAGAATGCGTCTGTTTAATAAGGTCAAAATCCAAACGCCAGAAAGTGTTGAACTAGAATTTACACTGGCGGGGATTGGCAGTCGAGCCCTGGCTCTGTTTGCCGATTATTTTGTCTTGACGTTGGCATCCATGCTGCTGTCGGCGCTGTCCATCTTAATCCAGTCGCAGTTGGCGAGTTTGGCCACGTTGCTCGGTGGCGGCACCGACAGCATTGAGCTATGGCTGAGTGCGATCGCATTTCTCGCCCTCTCAGCCCTCTATATGGGCTACTTCGTCGGGTTTGAAAGCGCCTGGCAGGGCCAAACCCCCGGCAAACGCTGGACCAAAATCCGCGTCATTCGAGACAACGGCAAACCTGAGGGGGTGTTGCAAGCCACGCTACGGTCCTTGCTACGCCCGGTGGACGACATCTTGTTTTTGGGCTTTTTTTGCATCATCTTTGGCAAGCAAGAAAAACGCCTCGGAGATTGGTTGGCTGGGACTCTAGTGATACAAAACGAACGTCCCATCGTGTCAGAAACGCTGCAAGTGACCGACGCAGCTAAAGCAATTGCGAGTGAGCTGACCGCCACCGCAAATTTTGGCAATCTGCTCCCCGACGACTTTGCCGTCATTCGCGAATATCTGCAACGCCGCCCCCTGCTCGCCAAGCCAGCCAAAGAAACCCTTAGTCTCAAGCTCGCCCGCGACCTCAAGCAAATTTTAGACCTGGAAAGCCTGCCCCAAGAAATGACTGCCGATACGTTTGTTGAGGCGGTTTATTGGGCCTATCAGCAAGACGGGGGGCGCTAGTCGTCTGTCAGCCTCAAATTTTCGAGTCAGTCTGACGCGGGGATAGGGAGATAGGAACAAAGGCTCCTTACGCCCAAGTTATTCTACCTCCGAAGACTGAATTTTCTTCAGTTGAGAGCGTCCCTGCATTTCCTCAATTTCCAGCAGACTCACCACCACCGCCGCCACCGGAATCGACAGAAAAATCCCCAGCAAGCCCGCAATCCTGGCCCCCACAATCAGCGCAAAAAAGATAACCACCGGATTAATATTCACCGAGTCGCGCATCACCCGTGGCATCAGAATATTCTCCTCAATCTGTTGCAGCACGACACAAATCAGCCCTGCCTGCACAGCAACTCCAGTGCCCTGGGAGAGCAGTAACAGCGAAATTAGCGAAATTCCCAGCGTTGCCCCAATGCCGGGGATGAGATCAAAGAGTCCGGCAATGACGCCCAGAGTCAGCGCATAGGGAATTTTTAAGGTTAAAAAAACCAGAAAGGTCGAAGTCGCAAAAAACGAGGAGAGCAGCAATCTGCCTAGAAAGAACCCTAGCAATGTCTTTTGAATGGTCAGATTGAGCCGTCGACGTCGGTGGGGCGGTAAATGCTTCAGAGCAAAGTCCCAAATTCTGGCCCCGTCTAGGAGCATAAAAAAGGTCACGATGGCGATCAAAATCGCAATGATAAAGTTGCTCAAGAGCGCCTGTAGCAAGCCAAAGCCAGCCCCTAAGAGGGTCAACGCCTGCTCTTTAAACTCTTCGCCCAGGGTTTGTAAGTCAACTTGTAACCCCCATTGTCGCAGGGTGTCTTCTGCCTGACCAATCAGCGGCAGCAACTCATTTAAAGAGTCACCAATATTTAGGGTCAGCTGCGGTCCCTGGGATAATACGGCTAAGCTCACCGTAATCACCAAACCGCTAATCAGCAGCAGACTCAGCCCGAATATTAAGAAAACGGCTAACCCATGGGGTATAAACCGCCGACACCACTGCACCGGATGGCTGAGCAAAAATGAAAAAATGGTGGCTGAGACAAACACCACCACCACGATTTCAAAATAAGCAAGTAGCTGCACCAGCGCCCACCCGCTGGCAAACAAGAGTAAAAACCGCAGCAGGGCAGAATTGTTAAGGCGCTCCCACAGCGAGTGGGTGGGGGGCGGAGACATGACGGTCATTGGGCTATTCAGAGACGGGCAGGTCTTGAACTAGCACATAGGGTTGAACGATCAGGGACTTGAAGCGCTTGCCGCGATCGTCGGCCCAGATAGATAGCTGCTCGGGGCTTGGTTTTGCGATTAAGGCTTCGCCAATCCAGCGTTGCACGGCCTGGACATTGTCGGTTGCCAGGGCCAAGCCGGCCTCAACTAGATCGAGCTGTGGGTCAATCACGACCACCACATCGCGAGAGGCATGGGGCTTAATCCATTCCCAGGCGGCGGGGCCAACCATTTCGGTTAATTCTTGTCTTAATGCTTGAGTCATATCGGGAACAGTTTTGATTAAAGATCAGTTATATGGGTGGCTGTCTGATGGCGTTAACCCACACCAGGTTGAAAACTTGGGGTCTGCTTGACAGCTAAACGACAAATCTGGCGATGGTCACGGCCTAGATGAAAGCAATTTTAACGTGGGTTTCTGAGTGCCAATGATGGTTTGGATACCTTTACCGCCCGAGATCGTGCATCTGATGAATGATGTCAGTACATTTCTGAGTGATCGCTTGCAAGGCAGCTTTGTCTTTAGAGTCGGGCGGCGGTGGGATGACCGCCCCAATGCGGACGGTCACCGGGCGGGGCTGTGGAAATTTAGCGCCCTTGGGCAAAATGCGTTCGGTGCCCCACAGGCTGACGGGCAAAATGGGCACCTGGGCCTTGGCGGCGATCAAAGCAGCTCCGAATTTTGGAGACGAAATCCGGCCATCGGGGGTGCGGGTGCCCTGCAAAAACACCCCCACCGCCCAGCCATTATCCAACTGCTGTAGGGCTGAGCGGATGGCGCTGCGGTCGGCAGCGCCGCGCTTCACTGGGTAAGCGCCATAGGCACGAATAGCGGGGGCTAACACGGGCACTTGAAAGAGTTCTTCTTTGGCCATGTAAGACACCGGTCGCTGTACACAACTTGAGACGATTGGCGGGTCGAAGTCGCTGGCATGGTTGGCCGCGACGAGTAGTGGCCCGTTGCGCGGTACATTATCTGCACCGTAAATGCGCCCGCGCAGGTAAAGATGCAGTGTCGGACTGACCACCGACCATTTGAACAGGTGGTAGAGGGCCAGACTTATAAAGGGTTCACGCATTTGAGGCATGGGGAACTCGAGGCAGTCGGTGAAATGCAGCCCAAAAGGGTTGGCCTTCTAAGATACCAGGCGGTTGTTAAATCCTGGTTGAATGGTCGGCATGGTTGGCGTCTTGGTTAGGCAGTGGAATACCCTGTTGGAGGTGATCGGGGCGGTTGGAAACCGCGTTTCCAAATGCGAAACCTGCCTGCATAGGTTGGGGATGGAGGAGCATTATTGAGTTGCTAGGCGGATTTGGTCGCCTAGATCGTTGGTGCGGTAGGTCCAGGTGGTTTGGCCATCGGTGACGATGATTTCCCAGCCGGGGGTAATCATCTGAGCGCAGAGTTCATCTGGGTTGGCGAGGCCCAGACAGCTGTCGGGCCATGAGTCGGCACGGGCGTTTTGGAGGGTGAGCTGATCGGGGGGCAGGGATTGGTCAGCTGCGATCGCAGCCAAAACCGCATCTTGGACTTGGCTAGACAGCGTGGGTGTAGGACCGACCGCTGAACTATCGGCGGGTGGTTCCACCTGTACAGTAGGGGTTTCTTCGGGGCTTTCAGAGTCTTTTGAGGGGGGAGCACAGCTGCTCAGCCCCAGGGCAATTACTAAAAAGAAACATAAAAACCCGTAAACCAGTCGTTTAGTCATGAAGGCTTACCTAGAAATCTGAATGTGCATGATAGCTCGGTGATCTGTTAATCTGTCCCCCCTGACGTTTGCTGGTTTCTGTAGGTATCCTAAGAAAGAATCATTATGGTCAGTCCTATGAAGCGGCTCTTCTTGACTTGTTTTCTCATTGGCTTGTTTGTCGTAGCAGCGATTCACGAAGGGTTTCAACCCAGCTATGCCAGTGAGGCCACTGAGTTTGACTCGATCATTTTAGACTTCCGAGAGGCTCCGGGGCTAACGGCTCAGATTGGTGAGCGCGTCGCGGCGCTGGCCGAGCAGTTTAACCTCAACCCCTCGCTCAACAGCGAATTTTCGGAAGCTGACCACGTTTATGTGGTCAAGGGCGATCGCAACCTCCTAAGAGCCCTTCAAAAATCTGAGGTCTCTGCGTTTACAGAATTTATTGAACCCAACTACCTTTACCAGACCAGCTTTGTCCCCAACGACCCTGGCTACGCTCAGCAGTGGAATCTGAAAAGTATTAATGCCGAAGGGGCCTGGGCCCAAAATCGAGGTAGTGGCGTGACGGTGGCGGTGATCGATACGGGCATCAGCCGGACCCGCGACCTGCAAAAAACTGATTTTGTCACTGGCTATGACTTTGTCAACGACCGTGACGACGCCAGTGATGATAATGGCCACGGCACCCACGTCGCCGGCACCATCGCCCAATCCACAAATAACGGCTATGGCGTGGCAGGGATTGCCTATGAGGCCCAGCTGATGCCCCTAAAGGTACTGAGTCGTCAGGGGTTTGGCAGCGTCGCCGATATTGCTGAGGCCATCCGCTTTGCCGCTGACAATGGGGCAGATGTGATCAATATGAGCCTGGGCGGCGGCGGCTTCTCTGAGCTGATGCAAGAGGCGGTTGAGTATGCCCATAGCAAAGGGGTAGTGGTCGTCGCCGCCGCGGGTAATGAAGGTAGCCAGGAGGCCTCTTACCCGGCCAAGTATCGCTATGCGATTGGGGTCTCGGCCTTTGATGCTGAGGGCAATAAGGCCCCTTACTCTAACTATGGTGTCGGCGTGGATATTGCTGCCCCCGGCGGCTCGACCGCCGCAGGCGAGACTGGCGGCATTTTGCAAGAGACGATTGATCAGCTCAGCGGTAAGTCCGAATTCAGATATTTCCAGGGCACTAGCATGGCGGCTCCTCATGTCGCCGGGGTGGCTGCTGTAATCAAGTCCATGGGGGTTGACGCACCGGAGTCGGTGGCGACGATCCTCGAACAGTCAGCTCAGAAGGTCAGCGGTGATAGCCAAAACTATTTTGGGGCAGGCAAGCTCGATGCTGAAGCCGCTGCCAAAATGGCCACGGTGCGGCTGCCCTGGCTCGGTCAGCTGTGGCAGTTTTTGGCCAGCCTGTTCTGGTTTGATGCCAAGTCTATCCCTTGGAAAGATCTGCTGTTGAGGGGCGCGATCGCAGCCGCCTTTACCTGGCTGCTCACCCGAGTTGCGTCTTTTCGCTGGCAAGGGACGGCCTACCTGATTGGGATTTTCCTAGGGGCGATGGGCCTGTTTGTCTTCAAGGGTGTCCATGTGATGTACCTGCCTGACTGGCCCCTGAGACTGATTGGCAGCGCCATTCCTGAGTTGGGCAGTGCGCTGTGGAGCGACCCACGCCTCAATCCAATTTTTGCCAGCTGTCTGATTCCATTGGGGGCGATGGCACTGTTGCTCAGCCACCCTACCCTTAAGTGGTTCTCGATGGGCACCGCTGTGGGTGTGGCCTCATTCTTATCAGTCAGCCTGATGGAGTCTAACTATGTCACGTGGATAGGGGCCAACGCTCTTGCCCAAGCATTTCTCGGTGTAAATGTTTTGCTCTGTCTTGCGATCGCGGCCATCTCTGTCAGGGTTGCCACCAGCTCTGATGCACAATCATAGATTCTTCTAAAAATCAGTTTTGGTCTTAAGCTAAGCAGTGAATTTAGAATACCCTGCGGGAAGCCGCTCAAGCGTCTACAAACTTTAGGACTCAAAACTCGTTTCACAGAGGCGCATATGGAAAACATCATTGTCAAAGGCACCATTCAGTGGATAGAGATGGGCGCTGGCTCTTGGGCCGTGGTGACCGACGATCAAAAAACCTATCAACTCTACGGAGAGACGGCCAACCTTGAGAAAAAAGGACTCAAGGTTAGCATCGAAGGTGTCTTGAGACCCGATATGCTGTCAATGCTGATGACTGGCCCCATCTTGGAAGTCAAAAACTACGAAATCCTGCCGGACACTTGATTAAGTCAGAATCCCAACCATTAGAAAAAACTTGAACCCAACCAGAACTGCCTTACTCAAATCAGCGGCAGTTGAGTAAAGTGCGATCGCATTTCTGAATGACAGGAACGCAAGATAGATTGCCACAACCTTTTTTTTGAGAAAAGTAAGATAAACAAGATTGGTGAGCGAAAAGTAGACGACCAGGTGTGTAGTGATTGAAAGCAACCTGCTCACCCCATTCCTGATCTTCGTTCACAGCTTAGAATTCTCACCATGCAGTCTCAGTCTTATCGAGGGCTTACCCTCCAACACGACCCCACCATGCCAAGTCGTTGGATTGCCCATAATCGCGGCGTTGTTTTCTATGGCAAAAGCCCTGACGACCTCAAGCAAAAAATCGACAGCGACATTGCCAATCGCCCGTTTACCCTGGCCACAACCCTGGTGAATAATCCCGATACAGCCGCAGTGCTGAAAGCTAGCTTTCGTCATTGATAGCGGGGAGCGGCGTTCCCACTCAATACAAGACCCTCAGCGAAAACGAAATCTGTGGGGTGAAGTTGGTACGAATGATGTATCAAGCTCAGTTGGATGCGTTATTTTTCCCATCGTATTTCTAGAGAGTCGTGCCACTATAGAAAAGTAACTTCGGCAATGTATGGGCTATGGCCTCTTCAGCATCTAATACGGCTCGATTTCGTTCTGCAACTGAGTTTCCTAAAAGCATTCAGAGCTTGGAGCGCGAGCGAGCAGATGATTTGTATGAGGAAATGCGCGACTGCTTGATCTTTACCAATCGCAGTCGGGCACAGCTCATTCGCAGGAATGCCGAGCATAAGGACACAACATTACAGTTGCGATCGCGCATCAAACATTTTCAAAGCCTCATTGATCAATTGCAAAACCAAAAGCAAGCTCAGCTCCAAGAAAAGGAAGTCCTCATTACCCAGCTGGCAACCGAGATGGCGGAAATGGGCTCTCAGCTAGATACACTGTCCGAAGCGTTTGATGCAGTGGGCGATCCAGAGGCAATGGTGCAAAAGCACTGGGGCTATGTGGCTTTTCCCAGTCGGTTTATGCGATTAATAAGAGCTGTTAAAGCCCTTATTCAGTGGTGGAACAAGAACGATGATGACCATCCTGCTCTCAGGGACCATTCCCGTAATGATGGCTCTCCGCCTGCGCTACCCGACACAGATATGGGTGCCGAGGTAGGTGAGCAGGATAAACGCGATCGCCCACAGATGTACACTGATCAAGCTTCTATCAATCGTTCTTTGCTAGATCGCTAGGGATCGACATAACCCAAATTAGACAACCGCTATGGGTAAGCAAAAGATAAATCGGCTACTCGCAAAACTGCAAGATAACCAACGTGAGGACATTCAGAATGCAGCAGCCATCTTTACGGTGGCCCAAGGGGCCGTTAACCAGTTAGGCCAGCTAGAGCAGACCCTAAAGGCGGAGCCAACGCTTTTATCCCCAGCCCCCCCCTCGCAGCTGACTCGAACTGATTTGATTAACCGTTATGGTCCTTATAATGCTTGTCGCAAAGCGGCTAAGCAAGCTGGCATTACTTTTAGTAAGTCACCCCGCTGGCCGCAATTAGTCGCTGCCTTTAATTATTTAGAGGCGTGCCAAGTCTGCGTTAATCAATATATGCAGCAGTATCCTAATCCCGATTTGCAAAATGTCAGTATCAACGTGAAATTAACCCCTTAGTGACGGTCCTGAGAGTGCTCCTGTACGTGGCCTATGAATAAATGGATTCGGGTTCCAAGTATCGTGCTTAAAGGCCATGGTGTTGCCTCGGGGCAAGCCAATGATCCTCGATTTCCGAGGGGCACGTTGCAGATGCAAAAAACTGTGTTTGAGAAATTGGGTTTATGTCTAGATAGCTTTTTTCTTGGGACGATTAACGTCTCAATAGAGCCCTATTGCTATGAGGTAAAGCAGCCAAAATATACATTTAGACAGGTCAAATGGGCGGTGGACAGACCGGCTGAGGATTTTTCGTTTTTTGACTGTCGGGTTGGGCTGCGCGATCGCAACACCGCTGACTTGTCAGTTCGATCCTCCCAACCCGGCCTGATCTACTACCCCCACCCCGAGACAAAACCCGAGCATTTTCAAGACCCTGGCACGTTGGAGGTACTGACCATGTTTATCGGGGGCTTGCACTACGGCGATTCCATCATGCTGGAATTAGATTCAACCCAGATGGTGATTTACAAAGGGTGATGGGCGAATAGGAAAGCCATTTCACTCGCCATAGACCGTCACCATGATCTCGCGGTGACGCGCCTTATTGTCGCAGTCGATGTGGAAAATTTGCTGCCAGGTGCCTAACACGGGCTTGCCCCCCTGCACCGGCACCGTCAGCGATGGCCCCAGCCAGGTTGCCTGCAAATGGGAATGGCCATTGCCATCGTGCCAGGTTTGCTCGTGACCATACTCTCGACTGGGTGGGACCAAGCGATTGAGAATATCGGGCAAATCCTTTTTTAGACCGGGCTCAAACTCAATCGCCCCGATCGCCCCAGTGCTGCCAATATTAAACACGTTGAGCAGACCCGCTTGGATGCCAGATTGTTTGACAATTTGTGTGACTTGAGACGTGAGGTCATGCATCTGTCCATGCCCTTGGGTTGAAAGTCGAATCTGCTCTTGATAAACCATGTGAAATAAATTTTGGGATGTTCTAAAGATTTTGAACCGGCTTAAGTGTGAAGCACAAAGGGACTATTCATGCAGACTCGTTGATTTAAGTTCAAAGGATATCCCGTAGTTTGGCCACCATTTCTGTTCGTGCAGAAACTTCCAGTTTGCGAAACATCCGTTTTAAGGCTTGTTTGACGGAATTCTGCGTAATCCAAAGTTCCGTACCAATTTCTGCATTGGTGAGCCCTCGGGCAACCAGATTTGCGATCTGGATCTCTCGAGGGGTGAGTCGTGCCAGGTTTGGATTGGGTATCCGTGAGTATGCTTGCCTGAGTTCAGCCAGACGGGTGGAGAGGTGAGTACAGAGCGCCCCTAATCTGGCTAAATCAAGCTGGTTAAACTCGGGGGTATCGCCGACACGGGCAAAGTGAATAGTCCCGACTAATTGCCCTCGACCCACAATGGGACCCGTCATAATATGCTCATGATCGCCTTCAGCGCAGCATCTTTGGTACAATTCGCTCTGCTTCCAGGTGCCCTTGGGCAGCACTAACGCTTCGTGGGCAGGGGCGTGGTGTCGGATGACATATTTGAGGACCGGATCAACCGACTGGCCAAATTTTTGATAGCGCTCAATGAACTGTTCAGAGACGCCTTTAACGTCAGCACTGACGATGCAGTTGTTGTCATCTAGTAGATAAATGCCCCAGCGCTGTACCCCAAAATGGTGGCTGATGTGATCCATGAAGCGCGATCGCAATGTTTGCTCAGTTGGCGCACTTGCGATCGCATGAAACAAAGGCTGAAGAGACCTCGCCATGAAAATTACCACCCTCTCAAAAGTGTACCCACCTGAGGACTATCCACCGAGACAGTTGCTGCCTACGATTTTTCCACAGGTAGTAAACTTGAGGCAACGCAAATGACTCAGCTACAGATCGGGTTTTTAATCTATCCAGGCGTTGTTCAACTCGACGTCATGGGGGCTTATCAGGTTCTGGCCTTTCCCCCCAATATTCAAGCGCATTTGATTGGCAAAACACTAGAACCGTTGACCAGTAATGAAGGACTCATGTTAACGCCCACGGTTACGCTGACGGACTGCCCTGAGCTAGACGTCATTTGTGTCCCTGGTGGCGGCATGGGGCAACTTGATGCCATGACCGATGCTGACATCCTGGATTTCTTGAAAAAGCAGGGCGAAACCGCCCAGTATGTCACCAGCGTTTGCACTGGCTCGATGATTTTAGCAGCAGCGGGGTTACTCAACGGCTATAAAGCCACCTGCCATTGGGCTTTTCGAGAGCAGTTAGCCAAGTTAGGAGTTGACGTCATTCCAGACCGGGTGGTGATTGACCGCAATCGGGTCACCGGGGCAGGGGTGACCTCTGGCATCGATTTTGGGCTGACCCTACTGGGTTTGCTGTGCGGTGAAGATATGGCAAAACTGACTCAACTCTCCATGGAATATACCCCCGCCCCGCCTTTTAACGCGGGGACACCAGATACTGCGGGGGAGGCCCTCGTCAATATGTTGATGAAGGGCGGCAAACCTATGATCGATGCCTTTTGGGCACGAACAAATGAGATCGCGCGGCTCGGCTTTAAAGCGCCGCCGATTGCCAGTGGGTAAAAATGTGGGTGGCTTGCACTTTGAGGCTACAGGCCTCAAGGTCAAAAATCATAGGCTCATATTTAGGGTTAGCCGCTTCTAAAACGACAACAGCATCCTTTTGAAAGAAGTGCTTAAGCGTTGTGCCCTGGCCCTCTACCCAGACGGCCACAATCTCGCCAGGTCGAGGCTTGTAACCATCTGGCACAGAGCGCATCCCAACGAATGAGCCATCGGGAATGCCTGCCCCGATCATGCTGTCCCCCGAGATTTTGAGCACGTAATCAGAGTGCTTACGACCGCGATATTCGATATTGAGGTAGTCGGTATCCTCAGCAAAGGGATCGTGCGTTACCGGATCGTGACAGTAACCAGCGGCGATCTCCCCTCTAATTGGCAAGCCTCGGGGGGTGGGCATAGACGGGTCGGTATAGGCATCGATCGGGAGCCCAAAATTCACCAGTCGGATACCTCGGGCTTTGCGTCTCAGGCGTCTGATATAGCTGTTTTTCTCTAGCCATTTCAGACTGTTTTGCACACTCCCATTTGAGCGCTTGAGCCCCTGGGTAATTTCGCGCACCGTCGGACTGCTCCTGTAGTCGCGCCAGTAAGACTCAATAAAGGTTAGAACCGCCTGGTGGGGTTTACGAATCGCCATAACTTGATGCCATGTGTGACTTCAAGATTATAGTTCATGTGTTCTATTGCTGCAAGGTGGGCAAAGATTCCTTAGGCACCACGGTGAGGTCCAGGCGCTG
>JBCDDJ010000095.1:0-17103 GCA_039180385.1 Cyanobacteria bacterium P01_G01_bin.38
AACCCGAAAATTTAGCTTTGACAGACAGCTAGACCAATTCAAAATATTTGCTAAAGTTTACAGAGGTTAACATCACGTCCTAGGGCTTTCCTTCACTATGCTACGTCTCGAAAATATCACTAAGGTCTACCCTGCTGGCGAGGTGCTTCGAGATATCAACTGGGAAGTCAAACCTGGGGATCGGATTGGTCTAGTTGGGGTTAATGGCGCAGGTAAATCGACCCAGCTCAAGATCGTCATGGGCGCAATCGAGCCCACCTCTGGCACGATTGTGAGGCCAGCGGAGCTGCACATCGGCTATCTCAATCAAGAATTTGAAGTAGATCTGCGCCGCACTGTCCGCGAAGAATTTTGGACCGTCTTTGAAGAAGCCAATGCTGTGCAGCACGCCCTACATGAAATTCCCATCCAGATGGAGTCTGCCGAGCCCGACGAGTTAGAAAAGCTAATCCATCAGCTCGATCGCAAACAACGCCAGTTCGAAGCCCTCGACGGCTATGGCCTCGAAGCTCGGATTGAAAAGATCCTCCCCGAGATGGGGTTTCAGTCAGATGATGGGGATCGCCTCGTCAGCTCCTTTAGCGGCGGCTGGCAGATGCGCATGGGGCTGGGCAAAGTGATGCTGAAATCACCCGATCTGCTCCTGCTGGACGAGCCCACCAACCACCTTGATCTCGAAACCATTGAATGGCTTGAGTCTTATCTCAAAGGGCTGACCACCCCGATGGTGATCGTCTCCCACGACCGGGAATTCCTCGACCGCCTCTGCACCCAGATTGTAGAAACTGAGCGGGGCGTCTCGACCACCTATCTGGGTAACTACAGTGCCTACCTCCAGCAAAAAGCCGAAAGTAAAATCGCCCAGCAAGCCACCTACGAGCGCCAGCAAAAAGAAATTGCCAAACAGCAGGTCTTTGTCGATCGCTTTCGGGCCAGCGCCACCCGCAGCACCCAGGCCAAGAGCCGTGAACGGCAGCTCGAAAAAATTGAACGCATCGACGCCCCCATCTCAGATCTCAAAACCCTGCAGTTCCAATTTTCGCCAGCGCCCCGCAGTGGCCGTGAGGTGGTGCAAATCGAAGAACTTACCCATATCTACGATGACAATATTTTATTTCTCGGGGCAAATTTGCTCATCGAACGCGGGGATCGGATTGCTTTTGTAGGCCCAAACGGAGCCGGTAAATCAACCCTGCTGCGCTTGATTATGGGGCTAGAGACCCCCACCGAGGGCGAGGCCCGGATTGGCCAGCACAACGTGCTCCCCAGCTATTTTGAGCAAAATCAGGCAGAGGCCCTCGACCTCGACAAGACCGTGATGGCCACCATCCATGACGAAGTCCCTGACTGGAAAAACGAGGAAGTTCGCACCCTGTTAGGGCGTTTTTTATTCAGCGGAGATACCGCATTTAAGCCCGTCTCAGCCCTGAGCGGTGGAGAAAAGGCGCGACTAGCCCTGGCTAAAATGCTGCTGCGCCCGGCCAATCTGTTGGTGTTAGACGAGCCCACCAATCACCTCGACATTCCCGCTAAGGAGATGCTGGAGACTGCCCTCCAACGCTATGAGGGCACTGTACTTGTGGTGTCTCACGATCGCTTTTTTATCTCTCAAATCGCCAATAAGATTGTTGAGCTAAGGGAGGGTGAGCTGAAGCTTTACCGAGGTGATTATCACTACTACCTTGATAAGATTGCCGAGGAAAAGGAACGTGCTAAACTTGAAAAAATAGAAGCGGAGAAAGCGGCAAAAACAGCTGCAAAGAGAGAAAAACAGCGGGAAAAGCAAAAGGCCAAAGCCGCTGCAAAAAAGGTCACAAAAGGGTAGAGCTGGTTGAGGTGTTTTGTCCGCTGTTCTACCAGCTACGCTCAGGCGCAGTTATCTGGGACTAGTTCGTAGAGGGCAGCTGCACCCCAAGACCAGTGGGTTCTTGAGAGGTAATGTCTTAATAGGATCCATTTACCTGTGATAAGGTATCTTCAGAAACAAGCTCTTTCCACGCTCACATATAAACTTTCCACTTTTAAAAAACGCAGCGCTGTTCTAGGCAGCCTGAATATTCAACTAAACCTGGGTTACCGATCTCATCAGTCATAGGCTCTAAAGCGTCAAACCTGCTCCTGGGGTCTGTAGACAGCTTTATAAGAGATCTCCCTTGTTAAATTTATGTTTAGATGACTGATAAGAAATTGTGAATAAAACCTAAAGATCTCCAGGGGTCTGAGTGATATGATCTCTGAGACTTTTGTCAAAACTTGAAAAAAGGACGTTCTAGTATGACACAGGTGCCGATTTCTCCGATGGTGCTCGTCATTTTGGATGGCTGGGGCTACCGAGAAGAGTTGGATGGCAATGCGGTTACCTCTGCTAACACCCCGGTGATTGACAGCCTTTGGCAGGCTTACCCGCACACAACCATTAGAACGTCTGGTAAAGATGTCGGGTTGCCCGATGGGCAGATGGGCAACTCTGAGGTCGGTCATCTGAATATTGGTGCAGGACGGGTGGTGCCCCAAGAGCTAGTTCGCATTTCTGATGCGGTAGAAGACGGCACCCTCCAAGAAAATCCGGCACTTTTAGAGGTTTGTCAAAAGGTCCGCTACAACGGCAGCAAGCTCCATTTAGTGGGGCTGTGTTCAGAGGGCGGTGTGCATTCTCACCTTAATCATCTGTTTGGTCTGCTCGATATGGCCCGAGTGCAAGATCTGTCCGAGGTGTGCATCCATGCCATCACCGATGGTCGAGATACCAAGCCCAGCGACGGGCATTTGGCGCTGCAAAAAATCCAAGACTACATCAGTGAGAATGGTTTTGGCCGCATTGTGACCCTGAGCGGTCGTTATTTCGCGATGGATCGCGATCACCGCTGGGATCGCATCGAAAAGGTCTATCAGGTCATGACGGTAGACGACGAAGGGGAGCAGTGCACCGCCGTCGAAGCTGTCAAAGCTGCCTATGCAGCTGGCACCACGGATGAGTTTGTTGAGCCGATGCGATTGTCTCCCGGTGCTGTCGAGCCTGGAGACGGGGTGATTTTCTTTAACTTCCGCCCTGACCGCGCGCGTCAGCTCACCCAGGCATTTGTAGATCCAAATTTCAATGGGTTTGAGCGAGCCCAAATCGACCCCCTTGCGTTTGTCACCATGACCCAATATGACGGGTCGTTTCCGGTCTCGTTGGCGTTTGAGCCACAAAACTTGAGCAATATTCTGGGGCAGGTGGTGGCGGATCACGGGCTTAAGCAATTCCGCACGGCTGAAACTGAAAAGTATGCCCATGTCACCTATTTCTTTAACGGTGGCTTGGAGGAGCCCTGTGAGGGCGAAGACCGCGAACTGGTGCCCAGCCCGATGGTAGCAACCTATGACAAAGCGCCAGCCATGTCTGCCCAAAAGGTCACCGACGTTGCGATCGCGGCCATCCAAAAGGGTATTTATTCGTTGGTGGTGATTAACTACGCCAACCCTGATATGGTGGGCCACACGGGCAGGATGGATGCCACCGTTGAGGCCTTACAAACGGTTGACACCCAGGTGGGTCGTCTGGTGGGGGCTGTGAGCCAAGCCGGGGGCAGCACCATCATTATCGCTGACCACGGCAATGCCGAATATATGTGCGATGAGCAGGGCAAACCCTGGACCGCCCATACGACTAACCCGGTGCCCTTTATCCTGGTTGAAGGGGAGCGGCTTAAGATCCCCGGCTATGGCTGTGAGCCCAACCTCCGCGAGGATGGCCGGTTAGCCGACATCGCCCCGACGATTTTAGAGATTCTTAATCTGCCTAAGCCAGATGAAATGACCGGACAATCGATGCTGCTACCGGCAACGATGCAGGTCAAGCCCAATCGCACCCCAGTGCGGGTCTCGCTCTAACCTTGAAACCCGCTGGCCTCAAAACCCATCCTACCGGCAGGCCCATTCCTACGGTAGGATGTAGATTCGTTCGGACACAAACGCAGAATTTAAGCGTAATTTGAAATGCTGACAACGGTTGTACAAATAGTTTGGGTGGTGGCAGCGGCGGGTTTAACTATTTTGGTGCTGCTGCACAGCCCCAAGGGTGACGGCTTAGGTGCCTTGGGTGGTCAGGCCCAGTTGTTTACCAGCACTAAAAGTGCTGAGACCACCCTCAATCGTGCGACTTGGACACTGACGGTGCTGTTTATGGCGACCACCGTTGTCTTGAGTGCAAACCTGCTAGAACCCCCCAACGCGGCGCAGCCAACCACCGCTCCGGTTGAGATTCAGACCAGCCCTGTAGCGCCAGCAGACACCGCACCAGCGATTCCGTCAGACCTACCCGCAGCGGAATAAGCTCCGCCCTATCAGATCGAGCCGAGCCAAAATCCCAGGGTTCTCTTAAAGAACCCTGGGATTTTGGCGTAGACGCCTAGAAAATAAAGTCTAGCTGTAGGGTCCAGTCTGAACCGTCTCGAGAAATCAAGACCTGGCGGATAAACTCCCGAAAAAAGAACCGCCGCTCTGTCTCCGATAGATCTTGCCAAAATTGTGGAATCGCCACGGCCTGGGTCAGCTCCTGCAGGTTAACCGGAGGCAAAGCTGCCTGCTTTTGATGCAATGCCGCTAACTCAGTCCGCACCTGATACGCCCGAAGATCAGCGGTGGGCTGATCAAGGATGCCCCTAGCCACCAGTCCAGGCAGCTGCTCAAGGACCTCTCGCTTTTGCTCCATTTGATCCTTAAGCAGCTCCGCTCCCCCGCCCTCCCTATCTCCCTCTGCTCCCTCTGCTCCCCCTGCCTGGGCAAGGCGACCCTGGCCCCTACGGACTCCCCCCCCTTCGCCCTTCGCCCTTCGCCCTTCCGCTTCTTTGGGCAAACTCAGCTGAGCAACCGCCCCCGGCAACGTCTTACAAATCGCGTCAATTGTCTTCTCCAACACTGCGTCATAGGCCATTGCTTTGCACTTAGGCTGCTGAGGGCAGGCTGTTGGCCGCAGATACAAATAAACCTGGGATTTACCCCGTGCCGTCACCCGACTCACTTTCATGGCCGAGCCGCAGGTAGCACAGCTGACTAACCCCGCTAACGATCGGGGGGCACTGGCGGTCCGGGGGGGCAATTGGCGATTGCGACGCAGCAGTCGATCTACCTGGGCGGCTTCTTCTCGAGAAATAATTGGCGGGTGGGTATCGGGCATAACCCGCCCGTCTTGATAGGCGGTATCGCCGCGATAAACCGGATTTTCTAACCAGCGACGTCCGGTGGAGGCAGCAATTTTTTTGCCATAGCGCTTTTCCAGGTAGCGTACTGCCCCCCGCAGCGACCCATACACAATAAATCGTTCAAAAAAAGCTTTGACCACGGGGGAAACCGTGCGATCGATCCCATAGCGATCTTTGCCCCGTCGATAGCCATAGGGTGCACGACCGGGGGGGAGCATCCCCTGAATGCGCTTTTGGGCGTGGCCTTGTCGAATCCGACGACTGCGCTGGTTGTACTGTACCTCCGCCAGCAAGGCCAGCAGCTGCGCCTGGGCTGTGTTTTCGTCAACAGCGCTCGAAGCTCGACTAGAGGAGTGATAGTCTTGCTCGGTAGCAATCACCGTGATGCCCAATGACTCAATGGTAGCGAGGCGGTCTCCGACCGCAGATAGGGTATCCCCCAGTTCATCGAGGGCGCGCACCAGTAAATAATCTGGGGGTGCTGTCTGGGCATCGGCGATCAGCTGCTGTAGCTGGGGTCGGTCGCGGTTGGTGGCTGATTTGGGTGCTGACTTGAGGGCTGAGGCGGGGTCTGAGGCGGGGGCCAGGTCTTGATAGACCCGATCAACTTCCCATCCCCAAATCGTTGGCTCGGGAGTGGGCTCCAACCGCAGGTCGCTGTAAAGATAGGCAACGGTTCTGAGCACGGGGGTAGCAATCGGCAATTACGCTCTCTTAAAATACTGCTTTTGAGGCCTAGCGCGATCGCACTGCTCTCATCGCCCCCGGTTGAGCATAACCGGGGTGGTCACCTCTCCAGCTTCAAAGTTCCAGTTTTAAAGAATGGCTTACAGCTTCCCATAGATGTCTCGTTAATCGTTAAGGTAAAGTCACAGGGAGTTTCCGGCAGCTATCCCCCTAAACTATGGCTAACCGAATTCTAATATCCACCTTTACATCGTTAATTTTTGGCAGCCTTACGCTGCTGGCAGGCTGCGGTTCGCGACCTACCGAAGTCGCCCAATCGCCTGAGTCTACCCCGTCTGAGATAGCCCAACCTGAGGCAACCCCGTCTGAGTCGGCCTCACCTGACAACGCTTCGCCGTCCTCCAGCCCAGCGCCCCCTGTTGAGGCGGCACCCTCTAAGCCAGCAACGCCCAATCAGGCAGCACCGTCTGAGCCCCGCGCCCAGCAACGCCCCAGTTCGGTGCTGCCCCAAAAGCAAGACTGCGGCCTGGCCGAAACCCAGCAGGCCATGAACCAGTGCGCCCAGCAAAATTACCAGCAGTCTGACGAGGCCCTCAATGCAGCGTATAACAGTCTCAAAGATAGCCTTGATGAAGTCGCCGCCGATAACTTAGTCACCGCAGAAAAGGCCTGGCTTGAGTTTCGAGATGGCAACTGCGATTTTGAACGCAATCAGTTTGAAGGGGGTTCGATAGCTCCCTTAATTTACGCGAGTTGCTTAGAGCAGCTAACCGACGAGCGGCTTGCCGAGCTACAGCAGCCCGCCATGCCAGAGACCGCCTACGAGCAAGTCGATCAGCAACTCAATCAGGTTTACCAGGCTCTAAAAGGCACCTTAGACGAGCCCACCCAGGCACAACTCACCGAGATCCAACAAAATTGGTTAGCCTATCGCGATACAAATTGTAACTTTGAGGTCAACTACGCAGACGTGGTCATCAGTGAAACCCAGTGTCTGGCTAGAATGACTGAAAATCGGGTGTATCAGCTACAGGCTCAGCTTGATCGGTGGAGTTTGTAAGTCAGTTTAAACTTTTCCCGTTTCAGTGCGTCTGCCAATAAACCAGGTGTGAGGTCAATACTGAATATGCAGTCTCGTTTACTGTGGGCGACGGTAGTGGTTTCGGGGTTGAGCTGGGGGGTGGTGCCGTTGCCCATCAGCGCTATTCAGCCCGTCTATGCGCAAGCAACTGAGTGGCAGCTGTTTGAGTCATCGGCTGGGGCGTTTCGGGCGCTGTTTCCAGGGACGCCGACGCAGCAGCAGGTGGCAGATAATGTCCAGATGTTTCTGCTCGAAACCGGCGGGGTGGGTTACTTTGTGGGCTACATCGATTTGCCGCTGACCCCCGATCAACTCTCCCCCGCCGAGGCCCAGGGGTTTTTAATCGAGATTACCAGTGGGGTCGTAGGTGATGGGCAGATTTTACAGCAGCAGTCGATTAGCTATGGCGAGTTTCCAGGCATCGAGTTTGAATATTTAGACACGGACGGCAACCGGGTCAGATTGCAGACCTATTGGATTGGGACTCGCTTTTATCAGGTGGGGGTGGGGGCTGGATCTGCGGAGGCACTGCCAGCAGAGGCAAGTCAGCTGTTTGAGTCGTTTGAAGTGGTGGGGCAGGCGAGGCCATCATCAGCTGACCCACCGCCAGAAGCCCCACCGTCAGAAACTCCATCGACTGAAACCCCCTCGGCTGAAATCCCCTCTACCGCCTCCGCTGGGGGCGATCAATTTTTAGAAGAGGCCTATGCACTTTCTCAGCAGGGAGAGTACGAGGATGCGATCGCAGCCTTTGAGCAAGCCATTGCCCAGTTTCGCCGAAGTGGCAATCAGGCCCAGACTGGGCTAGCCTTATCGCTGCTGGGGTCTGTGCAGTCACAATTAGGGCGCTATGACCCCGCGCTGATCTCCTTGCAAGAAGCCTTAGAGATTCAGCGTTCACTGGGAGATCGCGAAGCAGAGCTGAGCCTAATCAACAATCTGGGCACCGTTTACGATGACCAGGGGCAGTATGAGCCTGCCCTCGACTATTATCAGCAAGCCCTGGCCCTGGCCCGCGAATTGGGGGATCGGGAAACCGAGACCGGGATGCTTAGCAATATCGGCCAGGTGTATGCCAGTCGCGGCCAGCGCGCCGAAGCTTTGGGCTACTATCAGCAGGCCGAGATTCTCCTCAGCACCCTGCCAGCCTCTGACTTTCGCAAACGGATCGAGGGCACCCTACTCAACAACCTGGGGGAAGCCTATGCCAGTCAGGGGGAGTATGATCAGGCCCTACCCTACTACCAGCAGTCCCTGGCCCTCAATCGAGAACTGGGCGATCAGGTAGGCGAAGCCATTGCCCTGAACAATCTGGCCGGGTTCTATAACCTTCAGGGTCAGTATCCCCAAGCGCTGGAGCATTACGAGCAAGCCCTCGCGATTATCCAGCGGCTTAATGTGCCCGCCGAGGAAAGCGTCTTGCTCAACAATCTGGGCAGTATTTACAACGCCCAGAGCGACTATCCCAAAGCGTTGGACTACTTTCAGCAGGCGTTAGCGATTGCTCAGCAAATTGGCGATCGCAGTGCTGAGGCCACGGCCTTGGGCAATATTGGCGGCATCTATGGCCTGACCGGGCGCTACGATGAAGCCCTCACCCAATATCAACAGCAGCTTGAAATCGCTAAGGATCTATCCGATCTCTCTACCGAGATTATTGCCCTCAACAACATTGGTCATCTCTATATCCTTTGGGGGCGCTATGACGAAGGGCTGAGTCAGTTTGAGCAAGCCCTAGGAATCTCTCAACAGCTGGGGGAGCGCTCTAGTCAAACCGTCCTGCTCAACAACATCGGTCAAATTTACGAGCGCCAAAGTCGCTACCTTGAGGCCGAGACCGTCTATCAGCAGTCTTTAGAGCTGCGTCGAGAGATTGGCGATCGCCCCGGCGAGGCGATTACCCTTAACAACCTTGCGGCGGTCTATGTTGCCCAGGGAGAGTATCCAAAAGCTATCTCAGACTTTGAACAGGCTCTGGCAATCTCGAGAGAACTTGGCAATCGAGCCATAGAAGGCACGACTTTAAGTAATCTGGGGTTGGCCTATGACAACCTGGGGGACTATGCCCAAGCGACTGACTTTTATCAACAGTCTTTAGCCATCCGTCAGGCCATCGGCGATCGCGAGGGCGAAGTCTCTACCCTCAATAATCTGGGGGCTGTTTATCAGGTGCAGGGCAATACTGACCAGGCGCGGAGTACCTATGACCAGGTGCTTGCGATCGCACAAGAACTTGGCAACCGCGCCGTTGAAGCCTCTGTCATCAACAACATTGGCAATCTCTACGATGACCTCAGTGACTATCCCCAATCGATCAGCTACTATCAGCAAGCCCTGGAGATTTACGACAGCTTGGGAGATTCATCCGGACAGGCCAATACGCTGAGTAACCTGGGGTCTACCTACATTTCCCAGGGTCAATATGCCAAGGCCCTCGAAGTCTTTGACACCTCCCTCACCCTGCGCCAATCCATTGGCGACCGACTGGGCGAAAGTATTACCCTCAACAACATTGGCAAAGCCTATGAAGCCCTGGGACAGCCTGAGCGTTCGCTGGACTATCACCAACAGGCCATCACCCTGCAAACCGAACTGGGAACCCGGTTAGAAGAAGCCATCAGCCTGGGCAATCTGGGGGTCGTCTACATTCGCCTGGAGCGCTACCCAGAGGCCCAAACCGCCCTACAAAGCTCCCTGGATTTATTTAGAAACCTGGGCATCCCCGCCGAGGGACGAACCGCCCTGGGTAATCTAGGCTTTCTTTACGACACGCAGGAACAGTATGATCAAGCCCTGCCCTATTATCAGGAAGCACTTGAGTTGGCCCAAGCCGCAGGTGATCGCATCAGTGAGGCCACCCTGCTCAACAACATTGGCCTGCTCTACAACAGCCAATCTCAGTATCCCCAGGCCGAAGGACAGCTTAACCAGGCGCTGGCGATTCAACAATCGATTGGCGATCGGGTAGGCGAAGGGGTGACCCTGACCAACCTGGGCCGCAACCAGATCGACGCCAATCAGGCCAATCGCGCCCTCGAACCGTTGCGTGCTGCGGTGACCCTGTGGGAGTCTTTGCGACCCGGTCTCGCCGATCGCGAGAAAGTCTCATTATTTGACACCCAAACCGCCACCTACCACCACCTGCAAGAGGCTCTGGTCAGCCAAAACCAGCCCGAGGCCGCCCTGGAGATTGCCGAGCGTGGCCGTGCCCGCGCCTTTGTTGAGTTGTTAGCGGGTCGGCTGACTGCAGCATCAGACACGGTACAAGTTGCCGTCGATGCCCCTGACATTGCCGAGCTCAAACAAATTGCCGAGGCCCAGCAAGCCACCCTGGTTGAATATTCGGTTTTGGAAAACGCCCCCCAGCCTAAACTCTACATCTGGGTAGTCCAGCCCAACGGCACCGTCACGCTGCGGCAGGTTGACTTGCCCGATACGTCCTTAGAAGATTTAGTTGCCACCACCCGTAGCGAACTGGGAATCCGTGGTTTTGCCGAGGCGTTTGTAGCTAATGTCCCTCAGCGTGAGAGGTTCAACACCGACAATCTTCGTCAGCTCTACACTCTGCTAATTGAGCCCATCGCCGACGTGCTGCCCGCTGAGCCCACCGAGCGAGTTGTGTTTGTCCCTCAAGGCCCCCTATTTTTGGTCCCCTTTCCAGCGTTACAGGCCCCGGACGGTGAATATCTGATTCAAAAGCATACACCGCTGACAGCCCCCTCTATTCAGATCCTGAGCCTCACCCGAGAGATTCATTCACGCAACAGCGCCACGGGGACGCCGCTGATTGTGGGTAACCCGACCATGCCCAGCCTCACCCTTGACCCTGGTGAGTCGCCTAAGTCATTGCCTGCCCTGCCGGGCACTGAAACAGAGGCCCAAGCGATTGGTGAATTGTTGCAAGTCTCACCACTGATTGGCAGCGCAGCCACAGAAGCCAGCGTCGTGCAACAACTTTCCCAGGCTCGGATTGTGCATTTAGCCAGCCATGGGTTGCTGGACTACGGTACGCCCGAAGAATATGGAGTGAGAGATTTGCCGGGTGCGATCGCACTGGCTCCCGGCAACGGCGAAGATGGCCTGCTCACTGCCGCCGAAATCATCGATCTCGACCTCAAAGCCGACTTAGTGGTTCTCAGCGCCTGCGACACCGGACGCGGGAATATTACTGGCGACGGCGTAATTGGTCTCTCCCGCGCCTTTATCGGGGCAGGGGTGCCCAGCGTGGTGGTCTCACTCTGGCAGGTGCCCGATGCCTCCACCGCTGAGCTGATGACCGAGTTTTATCGCCAGCTGCCCCAAACGTCGGATAAAGCCCAGGCCCTGCGACAGGCGATGCTAGTCATGCTCGAGAAATATCCCAACCCCCTCGACTGGGCAGCCTTCACCCTCATTGGTGAAGCCGAGTAGTTTGTTCCCCTATCCTTCTCGATTGCTCCCTACGATGGCACCTAACACAACATATGGGAGCGCTTGACATGACTCGATATCCACAGGGCTTACCGCAGCTATCAGATACCCTTTTCATCACCGACGGGGGGCTTGAAACGACGCTGATTTTCCATGAAGGCCATCACCTACCCTACTTCGCCGCCTACGATCTCCTCAAGCAGCCCTTTGGCATAGAATCCTTGCGCAAATATTTTTGTACCTATGCCCAACTGGCTTATCTGTATGGGGTTGGCTTTGTGCTAGAGAGCCCCACCTGGCGAGCCAGTGCTGACTGGGGAGAGAAATTGGGAGACTCTGCTGAGGATCTAGCGGCCCTGAACCGCAAGTCAATCGAGTTGCTGCACGACATCCGCGAAGAGTATGAGACAGGTCGATCTCCCATGGTGGTGAGCGGTTGTGTGGGGCCCCGAGGCGACGGCTATAGCCCCACTGAGACGATGAGTTCTCAAGACGCCGAACATTACCACACCGCCCAAATTCAGACTTTTCATGAAGCAGGAGCTGACATGGCCTCAGCCATCACTATGACCTATCCTGCTGAGGCCATTGGCATCACCCGCGCTGCCCAGGCGGCTGGTTTACCGGCAGTGATCTCATTTACCGTTGAAACTGACGGTCGCCTCCCCAACGGTCAAACCTTACAATCGGCTATTGAGCAAGTGGACAGTGCCACTGAGCATGGGCCAGCTTACTACATGATCAACTGTGCCCATCCCACCCATTTTGAACATCTTTTTCAGGTGCCAGCCGCCTGGCAAGAGAGGATTCGAGGGATTCGAGCCAACGCCTCGATCAAGAGCCACGCCGAGCTAGATGAGGCCGAAACCCTCGACGACGGCAACCCGGTTGAGTTGGGGGCTCAGTACCACAAGCTGAGGCAGCAATTGCCTCATATCAACGTTGTCGGCGGCTGTTGTGGCACCGATCACCGACATATTGAATCTATCTGGCAAGCTTGTGCTGGGTTTGTCTCTGCGGTGACCTGATATTTTTGTCTGGAATAGGCGCACACCGGGGTGAGGATATCTACAGCTTTGCCCCTCTAATCGTCAATGCCATGAGCCCCCCTTTGACACGCATCCTGAATAGGAGCCTCTCGATCTGTTTGTCTGCGGCGACTTTGTCGTTTGGAGCCTTTTTAGCTCGAGTGCAGAATGCTCCAGACTGGTTATCCCAAACGGAGGGCACTTATGCTGGCGAGATCTGGAGCGATGGCAGTGCGATCGCAAGCGAGACCACCTTTACTCTCAATGGGGATGGGACGCTGACTGGCAGCTACCTCAGGCACGAACCGGATGAGGACGTACCCGGCACGATCTCAGACTGTCAGCTGGTGGATACCCTCACCCTACAGTGCACCTGGGACGAAGTCTATGGCACCGGCGATTTACGCGTCACATTCGCTGAAGACTTTTCTCAGTTTGACGGCTATTGGACCCCCGCCGCCGGTTTAGAGCTAGGGTTTGGCTGGAACGGTTCACGCTAGTCCCGATGAAAACAGGTCTTCCGTTCATTCAGCAGACTGGCTCCAACCGTCAGATATCTTTTTCATACAGACAAAAAATAAAGAAAATCTTAAGCAGAATTAATTCTTTTCGACTGAGTGATAAACTTGCACACATAACAAACTGGAAAGCTTTGATTTGGCTTTGCCGCTTGGTTTATCCAAAGGGGTTTTCCGCTATTCAACAAGTTAGTAAATCGCTGGCCAGCTTTTTATATCTTCTGTTTAACTTAAGATTGTTTGCCTTAATGCAGTCTTGAAATGGTTTGCTGAGGATCTCGAGTTTTCGGTCTTGTTTCCTGCGATGGCTGAGCCCTTTCGAGCAAGTTTCGGATTTGAGTGGGGCTTAAGAGCCGCCGCATGTCCGTGGTGGTGCTTGTGAAGCTTTAGTCAGCAATTTGATTGTAGTTTCAATCATCTGGTCGTTCCGAGTTAGCTCCTTCTTTCTATTCGCTTCATTAAGAAGGTTGCTTCATTGAGAAAAGGGATATTTTGACCAGTGGATGCAGCTAACCTTTTCAACGGTATCAACGGTTACAATGGAGAGACTTTCATCTACTGTTCCTCTCCTCAATGGCTACCCTTTACGAACTTCATCCTAATAACCCTCAAAGCCGCATCGTCGAGCAGATTTGTAAGAAACTGCACAGTGGGGCAGTGATGCTATATCCCACTGATACGGTCTATGCCATTGGCTGTGACCTACAATCCAAGTCTGCGATTCAGCGGGTGCGACAGCTCAAGCAAGGGGCGCAAGATAAAAATGAGGCCAGAAACGGAGTTCATGATAAACCTTTAACCTTTTTATGCCCATCGCTGTCGAATATTGCCCAATACGCCTACGTCAGCGATCCTGCTTATCGCACCATGCGACACCTGATTCCGGGGCCGTATACTTTCATCTTGCCCGCGACTAAGCTAGTGCCCAAACTAGTGATGAACCCCAAACGCAAAACCAGCGGCATCCGTGTGCCCGATCATGCCATTTGTCAATCGCTGCTAGAGGCCTTAGGCAACCCGATTATCTCAACCTCTGCCCACATTGTTGATGAAGAATCACCCTACAAAGATAACCCCTATCTCTCTCGATATGAGCTGTTTGACGCCCTCGAGAAACAAGTCGATATGATCATCGACAATGGGACCGACTTGGATTATGAAACCTCTACAGTGTTAGACATGACCGACGATGAGCCCGTCGTGCTCCGTCGCGGATTAGGCATGGAAGCCGTGGCGGATTTTGCCACGGTTGAAGCGTAACCCACATCCGGTTACTTGAATTTTTCCCGTTGGCCAAACGACAGAGCTGAATATGAACAAGGTTTAGTTGTAAGCTGACAACATCCCCTGATTACTCCAGAATCGCTCAACTATGCGCAACTTTACCGCTGCTGGTCTCGGATTGACTCTTTTGATAGGTTTAACCTCTGTTCACATCGCTCGTCAGCAAACCGTCATGGCCCAAGTTACTACCCCCACGGGGCTGATTATCAAACCCAGTCCCTATAGTGTCGAAGAAACCGAAGCCCGGTTTAAGCAAATCCTCGAAGCCCAAGGTCTAAATCTATTTGCCACCGTTGACCATGCCCAAAATGCTGCCGGGGCCGGGTTAGAGCTGCGCCCAACCCGCGTAGTAATTTTTGGCAACCCTCAAGCAGGCACTCCCCTGATGCAGTGTCAGCAGAGCATTGCCATTGACCTGCCCCAAAAGCTCCTGATTTGGGAAGATGAGCAGGGTCAAGTGCAACTGGCCTACAATGACCCGCAATATTTAGGCGGTCGCCATCGACTAGACGGCTGCGGCGTGCAGGTGATCAAAAATATTTCAGCCGCATTGGATAATTTGACCAGTGGTGCGTTGGCGCAGCCTCTCTAAAGGAGAATTGCACCCTAACTAAGACACCCTAACTAAAACTAATAGGAAATCAGCCATCTTGAGACTGTAGGTTAGATCGGGCTTGGTCTGTTAAAAGCCCCCATCCATAAACAGCTGAAGATATGACGTCTAGTTTCCTAAACATCGCCCGTCAGGGGAAAAATGGTTGGCTGCGCTATGTAGCAGGCATATTGCTTATGTTTGCCAGCGCTGTCGTCGTGGTCGCCCCTGTCTTGATAGGAAGTCTTCTAGTTTCAGGCAAGCCGCTTGAGACTTTGGAAGCTTTAGAGGGGCAGCAATTTGTATCTACTCTCATCGATAGCAATCCAGTACTAGGCTTTGGTTTCATGGGGTTGACTGGGTTTGCTTTGACAGTTGGGCTTTATCTAGCCGTGACCCGGATTCATGGACGTCCTTTTCTAACCTTAGTCAGCCCAGACGCCGCTATTGGTTGGCAACGTATCTGTCAGGGTTATGGGCTCTGGCTAGGGTTATGGGCGCTCAGCTTTGCGGTGAGGTATGGGCTCTCGCCCGCAAGCTATCGTTTTTCATTCAATGCATCAGAGTGGCTGCCATTGGCACTACTAGCAATCCTGGTTATTCCTATGATGGCGACACTACATGTGTTGTTTATCTATGGCTATTTGTTTCAGGGGATAGGCCTGATCATTCGCAATCCGCTGATCTTGGCCGTGGCATCAGGGCTTGTTTGGGCAGGACTTGCCTTTGATTTGGGCGAGCCTGCCTGGATGATGGTCAATATCCCTTATGCCATTTTTCTTTTTTGGGTTGTTATTCGAGATAACAGATCAGATCTAGTCATAGGGATCGCCATTGCTCATCAACTGATTAGTCTCCTATTAGTGTCTTTTCCTGAGAGTTCCTTTAGATCTGTTCCACTGTTTGCAGCAGATAGTTTGCCCTCTGTTGGGTGGTCATTTCTCAGCCTCAGCCTACGGGCAGGGATATTTTATTTTGTGCTACTGCGCTCAAAATCTCAAAACCTCAATCACTAGACCCACGGAAATCCTACGCAAGCTTTACGTAAACTTCATATTATTAGAAACGTAAATTCGGTAGCCCTACTTACTAAAAAAACTGGCATCAATGTCAGCATGGTAGCAATCAAAATAACTTGTATGAATATTTTCAGGTATTGGCTCTCAAACAAATGTAGAAGAGATAATCTCACATCTACCGGTAAAATACCTGTCTGTTTTTTAGCTAGATATTAAACCAGACATTAAGATTATCTATTCATTTTGATTAGTTCAATCAGGAGACAATTCCATGAATCTACGACAGGTCAGGCTTGTGTGCATAGCGGGCTTATTGTTGTCTTGGCTGCCAGTCAAACCCGCCGCCGCCGCTTCAAACTATTTGCAGGCCGATCTTTATCTGCGCAAAATCACCACTCATTTAACCCATTACCCTAGCTTTTCTCTACGCATTCGGTAGCTTGATTCAACGGGGACCTTCACTTTCTACGCGTTGACGGGTCGCTAGATCAAATGTGTGCCCCGCAGGCAACACATGCAGCTTGACGCCACAAACTGCAAATGCTTCGTCTTTGAGGATAGTGTCTAAGTTGCTGTAGGTGGTTTCTGCCTCATCGACAATAGTCACCGCACCGCTGCCGATCACACGGGCCTCGTTGCCATCTACAACAATGGCGGTGTCTTCATCAATGCCAAACCCCAGGGCTGACGAACACTGGAGTGTTGCTGCGAGTAGACGACCCAATCGCCCCCGCTGGGCAAAGTGTTGATCCACAACAATGCCTGATAAAAACCCCAGGCCAGGTCCCATCTCGACCGCATCCAGCCGCGCATGGGTCTGAGAATCGCCCTCGACAATCATTGCTTCTGGAATAGCGGCTGCCCCGGCACTAGTCCCCGCAATCACCATTCCCTCATTGTGTCGTTTGTGCAGAATATCTTCGAGCAGGGTGTCTTTAATGGTATCGATGATGCGGGCCTGATCGCCGCCTGTGAAAAAGACCCCTGTTGCGTTTGCGATCGCATCCAGCGCATCCACCGTTTCACCATCGTTGCGATCGCGGGTATCCACAACGGTGACATGCTCCACACCCAGTCGCTCAAATAGCTCAATGTAGGTTTCACCCGCTTCTCGAGGTTCACCGGTCGCAGCGGTTAGAATCGCGATCCTGGCCTTGACACCCCCCGCACAGCGCAGAAATTCTCGCAATATCAAGCAGTCGTCATAGCGGTCTTCAGCCCCGCCAATGATGATCAGTTTTCCCCGCTGCTGGGATGTGGGCATGGAATAGCTCCGGTTCCTTTAGCAGGGATTTTAGCGC
>JBCDDJ010000096.1:0-17083 GCA_039180385.1 Cyanobacteria bacterium P01_G01_bin.38
ATGCTATACGCCTGAAACACTACTCTTACCGTACAGAGCAAACCTATGTGCAATGGATTCGTCGCTATATCCTTTTTCATAACAAGCGTCATCCCAAAGAGATGGGGGTTCAAGAAATTGAGTCATTTCTGACCCACCTAGCAGTCAAAGAATGTGTTGCTGCATCTACCCAGAACCAAGCCCTCAGTGCGCTCATTTTTCTATACCGTCATGTTTTGCAGAAACCCTTAGACGATAGGATCAATGCCATCAGGGCTAAACGCTCCCGCAAACTACCGACTGTCCTTACCCCACATGAGGTAAAGTCTGTTATTCAGCAAATGTCAGGTGTGCACCGATTGCTTGCCCAGCTACTTTACGGCAGCGGATTACGGCTACGAGAAGCCATGCAATTGCGGATTAAAGATCTTGATTTTTCTCAGCGTCAAATTGTAGTGAGGGATACTAAGGGGCAAGAGGGTCGACTCACCATGTTGCCAACAAAACTGCTCCAACCTCTCCAAGCACATCTGCAAGATGTCAAACGTTTTCATCAACGCGATTTGGACCAAGGCTATGGAGCCGTAACATTACCGTTTGCCTTAGCCCGTAAATATCCCAACGCGAATCGACAATGGATATGGCAATTTGTGTTTCCTGCTGCGACTCGTTGTCGGGATCCTCGAAGTGGGGCTATTGTTCGTTTTCATTTACATGAAAGTGGTTTGCAAAAGGCAGTAAAACAGGCCGTACGCCAAGCTGGAATCGAAAAACGGGTGGGCTGCCATACTTTTCGCCACAGCTTCGCAACTCACCTTTTAGAAAATGGTTACGATATCCGCACCATTCAAGAACTACTCGGTCACAAGGATGTAAAAACGACAATGATTTATACCCATGTACTTAACCGGGGTGGACATGGTGTACGAAGTCCATTAGATACTTAAACAAACCTCATCAATCTTCAATTCTCAAACATGATCAAGTTTTTGGCCTCTAGCAAAACTTGGATTTCATAAGTATCGTTATGTTGAGACCTTTGCTGTCAAAAACAAAATCCATCGTTGCCAGGTGATGGTTTGATTTCCCAGCTGTTGCACAAAGGCGTTGCGAACAGTCGTGATTTCTTCGGGTTTTAACTGTTGCCTCAGATGGGCAAGATATTGGCTACCTTCACCAAACCATCTAGCTAAAAGAGTTTCATTCACAGTCATGGGGGTGGGCATCGCCTCAAGGGCTGTGGTGACCGCAAAGTTGAGCATTTCAAACTCACGCACTAAATCAGTTTCATCCCAGTTGACGAGAGCATCGTCGGGGTTGGTGTAAATACTTTCCTCTGCTTGCTTGAGCTTTTGATAGAGTCGGAGTTTTAGACGCTCCTCATCGAGCAGGGCATAGAGCCGCTGGGCGCGGCGGGGGATGGCTTCTGCTAAAACAATCCGACCGCCGGGGCTGAGGTATGATGCCATTTGGGCAACGGCCTGGGCTTTGTTGGGTGCGGCCATCAGGGCATTGCGGCCAATCATGCCGTCAAAGCACACATCAGGGGCCTGTTTTGCCAGCGTTTGGGCCAGGCCATTCAGATCAGTTTGCAACAATATAGGTCGGCTCAGCTCGCTCAGCATCGCCGCCTGCTCTGTGAGGGCGGCATGATCTTTTGGTTTTTTGACACAAGCATAGACGCCCCCTTCGGGTACCTGGCGGATGGCTTCCCAGGTGAGTAACCCGCTGCTGGCGTTGAGATCCAAAATCATGTGGTGGCGCTGAGGGGAGAGTTGGGTGAAAATGCGATCGCAAATCCCCCTCATCTGTTCTCCCATTTCCCCCATCGCCCTTTGCAGCCAGAGATCCTGAGCCTGATTGGTCGGGCTGAATGAGAGGACCTCGGGCACATCTCTCACCCCGTCTACTAAAGCCGCCAATTGCGCCTCTCTCCGCCGCGCCACCTGCTGTCGGATCGAGTCTTCGTAGCCCTGGTCAGAGGGTTGATAAAACACCTGGCCTTGCAAACTGCCTGGCAAATACTGCTGCTCGACCCAGTGGTCACGGTAAGCGTGGGGATAGAGATAGCCCTTGCCATGGCCAAAGCTCTTGCTATCACGGTTAGCATCTTTCATCGGGTTGGGCACCTCAGCCTCCCGTTCTTTCTCAACGGCGGCGAGGGCATCAAAAAAGCCCATGACGCTGTTGGACTTGGGGCAGGTGGCCAGATACAGCGCTGCCTGGGCCAGGGGATAGCGCCCTTCGGGCATACCGACTCGATCAAAGGTTTGAGCACAGCTGTTGACCACGACCACCGCCTGGGGGTCGGCCATGCCTACGTCTTCCCCGGCCAAAATCAGCATCCGCCGAAAGATAAAGCGTGGGTCCTCCCCGGCATAGACCATACGGGCCAGCCAGTAGAGGGTGGCGTCGGGGTCGGAGCCGCGCATACTTTTGATAAAGGCACTGATGGTGTCAAAGTGGGCGTCTCCTTCTTTGTCGTAGAGCACCGCTCGCTGTTGGATAGATTCCTCTGCTACGGCCAGGGTGATGTGAATCGTATCGGTCTCATCCGGTGGGGTGGTTTCAATTGCCAACTCCAAGGCATTGAGCAAGGCTCGGGCGTCGCCGTTGGCAACATTCACTAAATGATCGATGGCGGCCTCATCGAGTTGGACGGTGAGAGCGCCATAGCCTCGCTGGGTATCGCTTAGGGTATGGTCGATAATCGTGCGTAAATCCTCGTCTGTCAGCGGTTTGAGCTGAAATACCCGAGAACGGCTGACCAGGGCTTTGTTAACTTCAAAGTAGGGGTTTTCGGTGGTGGCCCCAATCAAAATCACGGTGCCGTTTTCGACCCAGGGCAGTAAGGCATCTTGCTGGGCTTTGTTAAAGCGGTGGACCTCATCGACAAACAAAATGGTGCGCTGCTGGAACTGACCGCGCTGGTCTTGGGCGGTTGCGATCGCACCCCGAATCTCTTTCACCCCTGCCAAGACCGCATTGATCGAGATAAAGTGAGCCTTTGTGGTATTAGCAATCACCCGCGCCAGGGTGGTTTTGCCAGTCCCCGGTGGACCATAAAAAATCAAAGACGACAGCTGATCGGCCTGGATCGCTCGGCGCAACAGTCGCCCTGGTCCCAAAATCCCTGTCTGGCCGACATAATCATCCAGGGTTTGAGGCCGCATCCGCGCTGCTAGCGGGGCCTCTCGCTCAATTTGCCTTTGTCGATGGTGATCAAAAAGGTCCACAGCTCGAAATAAAGAAAAAGCACTCTACGATGAGAGTGCTCAGTTACACGTTCTATGAATTTGTCAGGTTATCGTTTTCAAACGAGAACTCGGTTAACCGAGAACTAGCCCAGGAAAAAGCTCGTAATAGCCGGTGTTTGGCAGAGAAGATACGCAAAGAAAGCACCACTGCACCCACCGATCAAGAAACCACTGGCAAAGTTACTCCAACCTTCTCGGGTACTAAAAGCCTCGGGGGGATTGGGGGTTGTTAACGTTTTGGTCGCCCCGCCAGGCCCGGTCGCACTATAAATCGACATGGCCACAGTTAAGATAAACACAAAGCTAATCGCAGCCAGGACCCCAGCAATAGGGCCAAAATCGGTTGCCCGAAGGGGACCGAGCAAAGCAAAAGGCCCATAAAACCAGTAGCCATGAGCCACACCCACCTCTAGTCCCCGACCAAAAGGCGCTAAGCCCTCGCGGTAAGCAGGCAAATTATTAATGTAGGTTCTAGTTGCTGCAGAAGAATTCAGCGGGGTGGCGAGATTACCCACTTGAGGGTCTTCAGTCGCCGTCATAAAATTGGTCACCATGAGAACGTCCTTTTTCCTATTTAAGATTGGACAGCCCGTAAGACTGGGAAGCCTTAATATTTCACTGCGTCCAATAATCGCATAAATCCAGTCGCCACATTTTGAATGCAACAATTTTGTTAAGTGAGCAAGGGAAGGGCTTTAGATTACTTTGCGAAACGTAACAAAAGTACAAAATTGAGCGAAAGGGTAGAGCATTAGCGGAGTAATGCCTCTCGGACTATAGGGCGAAAGGGAGCAATTAAGCCAATCGTAATCAGAAACCTTAAAGAACCAATACTGGAGTTGAGTAAACCCCCTTTCGCCCTTCGCCCTTCCCCTTTCGCCTTTATTAATACGCGTTAATACGCGTCTTGCAACTCGTAAAACTCAGGCGAAATGTAGTCTTTCCGTAGGGGCCAGCCCACCCAGTCTTCGGGCATCAGCAGGCGCTTAAGGTTGGGGTGCCCCTCGTAAAAGATGCCGTACATGTCGTAGCTTTCGCGTTCTTGCCAGTCAGCAGACTTCCAAATCCAATACACCGAGGGCACTCTGGGATTATCTCGGGACAAAAAGACTTTGATGCGGACCTCTGCAGGGGTGTCGGCGTTGTCGCTGACTTTTATCAGGTGGTAGAAGCTCACCAATGGCTGCCCCGGGCCAGCGTCATAGGCTCCCTGGCATTGCAGGTAGTTGAATCCGTAGGCATAGAGCGCCGTACAAAACGGGATTAAGAAGGCCGCATCCACTTTTAGCACCTCTAGGCCGAGGTGATCGGGTTCCAGGTTTTCGTGGCTAAATCCTTGTTCGCTGAGCCAGCTTGAGACCGGACCTGCTTCTACAAGGGCACCGCCTGCTTCGGAGTTTGCCGCTGCATCAGTCGTGTCTGAGGTGGGTTTAACGCCTTCTTCAGCCATTGGTGACTTCCTCCTTGACCTCGTCCAAAGCCGGATTGACGGGCATGCCCATGGCTTCGGTGAGTTCCTTGGGGGGCGCTTCCCAGGTGCCCGAGTTGAGATACTTGCCGGTCAAGATGGGCTCAACGACCTTCATCTTGTGGTCGCGGGTGTAGTAGCGATGGACCTGCTGTAGGGCACCGCGCTCCTGCATCGACTCGTTAGCAATCTTTTTGCGCAGCTTGATGATGGCGTCAAAAATCGCCTCGGGTCTGGGCGGGCAACCAGGAATATAGACATCCACCGGAACCAGCTTATCCACACCCCGAACCGCAGACGGAGAATCAACGCTAAACATACCGCCGGTGATGGTGCAAGCGCCCATGGCAATCACATACTTGGGCTCGGGCATTTGCTCATAAAGGCGCACCAGGGCTGGGGCCATTTTCATCGTGATGGTGCCCGCGGTGATAATCAGGTCGGCCTGACGAGGGCTCGACCGGGGGGCTAACCCAAAGCGGTCAAAGTCAAAGCGAGACCCCAGCAACGCCGCAAATTCGATAAAGCAGCAAGCCGTGCCATAGAGGAGCGGGAACAAACTAGATAGCCGAGTCCAGTTGTACAGATCGTCAACGGTGGTGAGAATGAGGTTCTCAGACAGCTCCTGGGTAACGGTGGGCGGAGCCGTCTGATTCATAATCCGCTCATCGGCCCCGACCAATGGGCTGCTCGAAGTGGGGTTCATGACCATTCCAATGCTCCTTTACGCCAGGCGTAGACTAGACCAACTACAAGAATTGCAATAAAAATCAGCGCTTCAACGAATGCTAACAGCCCGAGTTTGCTGAAAGCGACTGCCCAGGGGTATAGAAAAACGGTCTCCACGTCGAAAATGACGAAGACCAGGGCAAACATGTAATACCGAATGTTGAACTGAATCCAGGCCCCGCCAATGGGCTCCATGCCAGATTCGTAAGTTGTGCGTCGGGCAGCCCCCGTCCCCACGGGTCTCAAAAGCTTTGAGGCGGTGAGTGCCAAAATAGGGATCGAGCTGCATATCAATAAAAAGACCAGAAAATACTCGTAGCCACTTAAAACAAACACGTTGAACCTTAACCTACTCGATTTATTGTAGTCGTCTTGCCAGGCTAATCCTAGCTCAGAGGCCAGTCTCATCGAAATGAGAAAGGGGGACGGCTTATGTAATAATTGTTTACACGCACTTAAACTATTCTAGTTGGTTTTGCCAGACCGCACCTACAAAAAACCCAATGAATATCCCCAATGAATACCGAGTTAGATCCTTCTGAATTAAATGCTGGCGATCAGTCAGCCCTGCCTGCTAATGGTGAGCCCGCAGTTGAAACGCCTGCCGCACCGTTGACCCCCCAGGAGATGGACCGTCATGAGTGTCGAGCCTGTGGCTATGTGTATGAGCCGGTCAAAGGTGACTCCCAAGGCAGTATTGCGGCGGGGGTCCCCTTTGAAGATTTGGGGGAGGATTGGCGCTGCCCAGTCTGCGGCGCACGTAAGCGCCAATTTAGCAATATTGGTCCCCAGGGCACTCCGTCTGGTTTCAAAGAAAATCTTGGCTATGGGCTGGGTGTGAACACCCTGACACCCGGCCAGAAAAATATTCTGATTTTTGGGGCTCTGGGCATCGCTTTCTTATTTTTTATGAGCCTGTATGGCCTGCGTTAAAGGTTTGACGGGCCTGTCCGTCTTTTTCGATGTTTAACTGATTCAGCCTGGATGGATATAGTCATGGGAACGGTTTTAGCCCCTTTGAGAAAAGTTGTGATTCTGATTGCGATCGCAATTTTCGCAGCTAGCTGCAGCGGCGTTTTTTTGCCATCGCTGGAGCAAAATCCGTGGGAGGTGATTTCGCTAGAGTCGGAGGCGGCGCTGTCGGATATTGCCATGATTGACCGTGACCACGGTTGGGTAGTTGGCAGTCAGAACACGCTTTTAGAGACCGTGGATGGGGGGCGTACTTGGGAGACTCGCACCCTCGATCTAGACGACCAAAAGTTCACCTTTACCTCGGTGAGCTTTAGTGGCGACGATGGTTGGGTGGCGGGTCTGCCGAGCGTGCTTCTACACACCACCGATGGCGGTCAGTCTTGGTCCAATATCCCCCTTAGCGCCGAGCTACCGGGGTCTCCCCTGATGGTGACCGCCCTGGGTAAAAATCAAGCAGAGCTGGCCACTGACATCGGGGCGATTTATCTCACCGAGGACGGCGGGCGCAACTGGAAAGCGATGGTAGAAGCGGCTGTGGGGGTGGTACGCAATATGCTGCGCAACGATGATGGTCGCTACGTTGCGGTTTCATCTCGGGGCAATTTTTACTCCACCTGGGTACCTGGGCAGCGGACCTGGCAACCCCACAACCGTGAGAACTCAAAGCGCCTTCAGAATATGGGTTTTGCCACAGACGGCACGCTTTGGCTGCTGGCTCGGGGCGGGCAAATGCAGTTTGGCGAATCCGCGAGTGATTATGAAGCCTGGGGTGAACCCATCAACCCAGAGGTCTCTACGAGCTGGGGCTTGCTTGATATGGCCTATCGAACCCCCGATGAGCTTTGGGTAGCTGGAGGCAGCGGCAACCTAATTGCAAGCTTTGATGGCGGCGAAACCTGGCTCAAAGACGAGCCTATCTCAGACGTGCCGACGAATCTATACCGGGTTAAATTTTTGAGCCCAGACCAGGGGTTTGTTTTGGGGCAGCGGGGTTACCTGCTACGTTACAAGGGCGAGGCGGCTGAGCCCGTCGTCTGAATGTTGTAAGTAAATGTAAAGGCACGTAAAGGCAAATCAGAAAATCTGGGAAGTTTACCCGCTGTTTTGCTTGTGAGGGATATCCCCTGTTCCCTATGATAGATACAAAGCTTAATTTGCTGTTAAAGAGGAGACTGTGACATGGCAGGTACAACTGGCGAACGACCTTTTTCCGATATCATCACCAGCATTCGCTACTGGATTATCCACAGCATCACGATCCCGGCGCTGTTTATTGCGGGCTGGCTATTTGTGTCAACGGGCCTAGCCTATGATGCGTTTGGGACACCCCGACCCAATGAGTATTTCCCCAATAACCAGGCAAATACGCCGATTTTGCAGGAGCGCTTTGAGGCAAAGCAGCAGATCGACGAGTTTTTGGCGAAGTAGCTACACTCTCTTTCGTTTTTATTTGATGCTATCGATTTGAATTTGGAGTCACCCTATGACCAGTCAAAACCCAAACGAACCCATCGTTTACCCCATTTTTACGGTGCGCTGGCTGTCGGTACATGCCCTGGCAGTTCCCTCCGTATTCTTTTTGGGTGCGATCGCGGCTATGCAATTTATTCAACGCTAGGAGGAATCCGTGGATAGAACCCCAAACCCCAATAAGCAACCTGTCGAACTTAATCGCACTTCCCTATTTTTGGGGCTGCTGCTGATTTTTGTAACGGGTCTTTTATTTTCCAGCTACTTCTTTAACTAGAGATTGACCAGATTGATTTTCTGAACATAGAACGCTTTTGGTGATTAGGAGATAGATCAATGTTTCAAAATGGCCGGATTCCCTTATGGATTGTGGCTACCGTAGCGGGCACGGGTGTGCTGGTTGTGGTTGGGCTCTTTTTCTATGGTGCTTATGCAGGTGTTGGCTCTGCTGTTTAGAGTTGGACTGCGGGCTCTGGTTTGTGCTTGCGGCGACTCACTAGCCAATCTTTGAGAGCCCTCTGAATAAAAAAGGCAAAAAAAGAAAAGACAATCAAGGCTCGGCAGTTTTGCCGAGCCTTGATTGTCTTTTCTTTTAGATTTTGGCTTAGGTAGTTTCTTCTTGCTCCACATATAGGAACATAGCAATCATAAAAGCAAAGGCATGGATGGCAACGATGGGGACCATGACCTGAGGCAAAAGCGATGTATCCATATGAGTTTCTTAGCTCTCCAGATTAACGTCTACTGCCTTAACGACGGTTAAGACTTAATAACTTAAGCCTACTGTGAATTGGGATGCCATATGACATTTGTATACAAATTTTGCGAAGGCTATTTTTGCGAAGGCTGCTTTCGCCGAGACTACATCTCAAACTCTTCCCAGGACAGGCTCGGCATATTAGCTGGGATCACTCGGCGATTGGCAACGCTCTTGCGGCTTTCTTGCAGGGTGGTCATATCGACTGCGATCGCAGCAATTTGCAAATCTAGACAGCCCCGTGGCACCTTCACCCGCATATAGGTTTCGAGCTCTCCCCGATCATTGGGAGTGAGATGCATGAGTAAGCGAGGTTCCTCAATCAGAGTCCGAGTTTGCAGATCGTTCATCCAAACCTTAACGTAGGGGCGATTACCATTGGGGGCCAACCGAATGCCAATGGAGATCATTTCCCCGGCGGTCAGTTCCCGGTTGGGCACCTCTAGGGTCGGTGTGGGCAAAATCGGCAGCTCTGCCAGGTCTTGAGGACTGGCAGATGGTGCCGCAGGGCTAATCGGGGGGGCGACGGGGGCGCTTTCTTCGTAAATCACGACTTCTTGGGCTGACAAGTTAGCGTGTGTAGTCTCTGGCAAAGGCGCTGCTGTCTGGGGCACAGTCTCCTTAACTTGGGCAGTGGGCTGAGGTTCGGGCTGAGGTTCGGCGACCCCAGCTGCCTGCATACCTGCCTTTAAATCTGCGGCTTTCTGATGATCTTCCAAGGTGAGCGAGGTCAGCTTCTGCCAAAAACGCTCTTGCAGCTTGAGTGACTGAAAAGAGGCCGTCAGCTGATCTTCCTGGGCCGGTTGTCGATAGCTCTCTTCTTCCTCAAAGAATAAATCTGGGGGATCTAACTCAAGGGCCTCATCTTGCGTCTCAGAGGGCGTCTCTAAACCATCGTCTTCTAAGGCAGCGGCAACCAAATCAGCTTCGAGGTCATCGTCATCAATGCCATGACTTTCAAACAGGGCCGGCATCTGGAGTGCGCCACTGTCGGTAAATAAGTCGGTGGCCAAGTGAGTGGGTTGTAGATCGCTGTCTAGGGCGGTCTCGATGTCTAAATGTGACAGGGGGGGGGTTTGCTCTTCATGTAGCAGCGTCTCACCCACTTGTACCGGGGGGGCTATGGGGCTTTCTATAGCTTCTGTTGCTGCGTCAGCTTCTGTTGCTGCGTCCGTGATGTTTGGAGTAATAGGGGCAGGCTCAGGGGGCTTGTCTCGAGGAGGAAAGCTGGGCAGCGTTGGGGGTCGATCGGACGGCGCTGGCTCTCCGTCTGACTGATGGATTTGAGGCGGCAGAGTAAGGCCCAGGGAGGGCACCAGCACTTTTACCTTGGGGGGCGTCAGCGGCAAATCGGGAGAAATGAGCGTAGAGGGGGTTTCCGAGGGTTTGCTAAAGGGCTCGGTCGAACCGGGATAAACCGATACCTCCTCTTCAAAAGTTTCTTCCAAGCGATCGGCAGCCAGCTCATGGGCCGTGTTGGCCAATCGGTCTAGCAGCTGGGCCAATCCCAGGGTGAGCGTAAATATCGTTGACGCCAGCGCTGCAATCGGATCTTGACGATCAAATACGGCTAACTCGCCGACTAAAACGCGGGTTTGGACATCTTGAATGTAGTCAGGCAGCTTTAACTCAAAGGTAAAGTCGGTGGGTTGATGAGGCGCAATTTGGAGCGATTGCTGAACTTCAAAAACCACATAGGCTGTTTGGGGATCGCGTAGCTGCACCCACAGCTCACCGTCAACACGTTTAGGGGGCTCAGTATTGGGAGATAAGACCTGCCCCGTCAGAGCCAGGTTTTGGTCGTGCTCAGCCATGTAAGCCTGTTGCTTTAGATGTAATTCGTAGTAGCGTGGGGCCTCTGTTGCTGGATCAGGAGGTGCGGTTGAGGCCGCAACGGGCTCTATCTGATCGTCGATCCCCTGGAACAAACCGTCGACCATTTGCTGAGAGATTGACTCAGCCACCTGCTGGGCTTCCAGGTCAGGTGCCTCGTCCGATGACTTGCCAAGCATTTTTTCGCGACTTGACCAGTTGGGGTCCCAGTCATCTTCGGCCCGGGGTAAAACTTGCAAATGTACGTTGTACTGCCCCCCCCCCCCTAGCAGGTCATCCATCACGCTTGCTGTGCTACAGGTGACTTCCCAGTGTCCTGCCTGGAGCTGCATATAGGGAAAAATAATGATCAGTCCATTCTCATTTGTCTGACTGCGACGCTTGCGCACCCGGCGTCGAGGCGGCATCTCAGCGGTCATCAGCTGACTGACTCTGACATCGACAGGGGCATTGATATGGCTGGTATGGGCAGCGATGCGATACCGCCCTTCCAAAATTTCTACCTGTTTTGTTTCAAGGGGTAACCAGGTCCGGTCGCCTTCTTGCTGGATAAGAAACTCCCAATAATCCATATTCAGTACGTGTGTCAGAAACCTGAAGCAAGCAGCATAGGGGCAATCGTAGCAAACATAGCAGGGATTCTCATCTTATTTATTAAAAAGATGGTAAATCCACCTTCTGACTCAGGTGGTCGGGAAACAAAGCATGTCATTTAAGCTGCGCCAAGGTGGCTTTTGAACATAAAAAATCTGACCTTTGAATTGACTGGACCTCATACGGTCCGACCAGCCATCAAGGGTCAGATTTTTTGGCAAAGATATTTTCAGCTGGCTAAGGGCTATGGGTAGCTTGTCCTGCTTACCAGCTAGACTTGACCACACCGGGTAGCAACCCCTGGTGTGCCATCTCGCGCAGGGCGTTGCGGCATAGCCCAAAGTCACGATAATAAGCATGGGGACGCCCGGTTAACCAGCAGCGGTTGTGTAAACGGGTCGGTGAGCTATTGCGAGGGAGCTGCTGAATCTTGCGATGGATTGCTAGCTTTTCTGCTTGATTAGGTGCCTTATCAAAGGCTTCTAATAGCGCCTTACGCTTCTCTGCGTATTTTTCAACAATTTTTTCGCGTTTGCGCTGGCGCGCTACCATGCTTTTCTTAGCCATTTAAGCTTGCTTTATCCTTTACTGCATTAGCCACGGTTCATTATTGTAGCGGCTTAAAAGGATGTGTGTAAAGTGCAAATGTCTTTGTCGCAGCCTGTAGGCCGCAGTGAGCTGTCGAAATCCATAGACAGCCAGGTCTTTGGGAATGCGGCGGCTGACGGGATTATTTGGAGCGGCTGGTCTTGGCAGATTTTTTAGGGGATTTTGGGAGCTTTGCCTTTTGACCGTTGGCTTTCAAGATTTTAGGGCCTGACGGGCACAGATCGCTCAGCTCACAGCGATCGCAAGCAGGCTTTCGGGCATCACACACCGCCCGCCCATGGTAAATCAGCCGAATTGACCAATTTTCCCAATCGGGCTGGGGCAGTAGTTTTATCAAGTCTTGCTCGATTTTGGTGGGCACATCATGCTTGGTGAGCCCCAATCGGTTGGTAAGTCGCTTGACATGGGTATCAACGGTAACCCCAGCGTTGATGCCAAAGGCGTGGGCCAGGACTACATTTGCGGTTTTGCGAGCGACCCCCGGCAGGCGAAGCAGCTCCTCCATACTCTGGGGGACCTCGCCACCAAAATCGGTGATGAGTTTGCAGCAAGCCCCGTGAATGTTTTTGGCTTTGTTACGATAAAACCCGGTGGATTTGACCAGGGTTTCGATCTCGGCTACCTCAGCCGCTGCAAAGGCATAAACCGTTGGAAACTGATCAAATAAGGCCGGAGTGACCTGATTGACCCGCTCATCAGTGCACTGGGCCGAGAGCATGGTGGCAATTAATAACTGCAGTGGCGTTTCATAGTCGAGGGAGCAGCGCGCGTCAGGATAAAGCCGCTTGAGCCTGGCCAGGATCTCAAGGACTTTTTGCTTCTTCGTCAGGCGCTTTTTAGGGGGCTTGTCTGAGGGGCTCTCAGAAATTGGCGAGGACGTGCTCACTAGGCTCACTGGCTAGACTCACTTACTGGGATAGGGCTTACTGGGATAGGTTTTGGAACACTTCTAGTTGGGTAAAGTCTCGCACGATTAAGAAAATGCCCAGGCCCAGTAGTAAAAACAGACCGGTCTGCATCACGTTTTCTTGGAGCCTTAGGGGTAAAGGCTTGCCCCGCAGTGCCTCAACCAATAAAAAGGCCAACTGCCCCCCATCCAAGGCCGGTAGCGGCAGGATATTAATGATCGCCAGGTTGATGCTAATGATGGCGGTAAACGGGAATAGGGTGAGGGCGTCTCGCTGGGCCAGGCCAGCGCCCTGCTCAACAATTCTGACTGGTCCCCCCACCTGGCCTGCCATTTCAGAAAAATTAGTGAATAGGCTGACGAACCCTTCTACCGTGCGCACGAGCATGTCTTGAAACTCACGGGCGGCCAGGGTCAACACCTCAATGGGGTTGGTGGGGCGACGATATTCAATGGTGCCGTTGGGTTGCAATTGCACCCCGATAACGGCTTTACCCTCTTTAAGCTCGGGGGTGACGGTCACGTCTAAGGTTTGGTTGGCGCGCTGTAAGGTCAAATCTACGGGCTCATCGGGGCTATTTTGAATCACCTCAATCAAATTTTTGACCGTACTTTCGTCGTTCGTCAGTGCCTCACTGTTGACCGCGATAATAATGTCCCCCGATTTGATCCCCGCTTGGGCTGCGGGGCTACTCTCAGAGAGCACCTGGGGCACCATCACCCCAGGCTGTGGAACAAACTCTTGAGGGATACCGATGCTGACAAACTGGGTGACAAAGACCAGATAGGCAAAGAGCAGATTGGCAATCACGCCAGCGCTAATCACAATGGCCCGATCCAGGACAGGGCGATTGCGTAGCAAGTCGGGATCATCCGCCGGAATCTCGCTGTCGGGATCATCGTCTGGAAAACCGACAAACCCTCCCAGCGGAATCCCCCGCAGGGCATACTCGGTTTGGGGACCTTGAAATTTCCATAAAATCGGGCCAAACCCAATCGAAAACCGATTGACATGGATCCCCTGGAGGCGGGCGGCTAAAAAGTGGCCAAGCTCATGGACAAAAATCAGGAGGGCTAAAACTGCGATCGCGGCCAGTACGGACATAGCGCCAAATTACAGGTAAGTGTTCACGGATACTTTTATCATTCTACCGTTCTGGTGAAAGGGCAGAGCGAGGGGGCAGGGCGAAGGGGAAAAGGGATAGAGCAGATTGCCCCAAGGAAATTAGGTAGACAATCATGCAGGCTTGCCTCTACGGACAACAGTCGGTCTAATCCAAAAAATTCCCCCCTTCGCCCTTTCCCTTTCGCCCCACTCCCCTACAAAACCTCCCGTCCCAAAAACGGCTGCAATACCTCCGGCACCTTCACACTCCCATCGGGTTGCTGATAGGTTTCTAGCAGAGCTGCCATGGTGCGGCCAATGGCGAGGCCGGAGCCGTTGAGGGTATGCACGTACTGGGTGCCTTTTTGACCGGGTGCTTTAAAGCGGATGTCGGCGCGGCGGGCCTGGAAGTCAACGCAGTTAGAGCAGCTGGAGATTTCGCGGTAGCAGTCTGCCGAGGGCATCCACACCTCAAGGTCGTAGGTTTTGGTAGCTGAGAACCCGAGATCTCCGGTGCATAGCTCAATTACCCGGTAGGGCAGCTTGAGCTGCTGCAAAATGTCTTCGGCGTCTTTGACCAGGGCTTCGAGGTCGTCAAAGGAGGTGTCGGGATGCACAAATTTGTACATCTCGACCTTATTGAACTGGTGTAGGCGAATCAAACCTCGGGTATCCCGCCCATAGCTACCGGCTTCACGGCGAAAGCAGGGGGTGTAGGCACAGTAGTTAATCGGCAGCTCGTCAGCAGATAAAATCTCGCCCCGGTGCAGGTTGGTCAGGGGCACCTCGGCGGTGGGGACCAACCACAGGTCGTCGCGATCGCACTTAAAGCTTTCGTCAGCAAACTTAGGCAGCTGGCCTGACCCCTGGAGGGAAGTTGTGTTAACCAAGATCGGCGGCAACACTTCGGTGTAGCCTGCCTGGGTGTGGCGGCTGAGCATAAAGCTAATCAGGGCGCGCTCCAAGGCTGCACCGGCCCCGATCAGGGTGACAAATCGGCTCTGGGCGATCTTGACTGACCGCTCAAAGTTCATGATGCCGAGCTTTTCGCCAATCTCGTAGTGGGGCAGCAGCGCTTTGCCCTGGCGGATATAATCATCGCCCCAGCGACGCACTTCGATATTTTCGGTCTCATCCTTGCCCAGGGGGGTGGAGTCGCTGGGCAAGTTGGGCAGGGTGAGCAAAATCGCCTGGATTTGCTCTTTGAGGTCTTTTTCTTTGGGCTCTAGCTCGCTGAGCTGTTGCTTGACCTGGTTGCCTTCGTCTCGCAATGCCTGGATTGCATTCCCTTTGGGATCGGCCCCGGCTTTGATCTTTTGCCCGACGGCCTTGCCAATTTCATTGCTGCGAGCCTGGAGTTGCGATCGCTGACTCTCAATTTCGCGTTGTTGGGCGTCTAGCTCCAACAACGCTTGTAAATCATAATCCCCTCGCTTAGAGAGGGCTGCCATCACATGATCAGAGTTTTGTCGAATCTGCTTTAGATCGAGCACTGTATTTCCTCAGCCAACCATTTCCTCAGCAAATCGCCTTGCCAGTAAATCAGGATAGCAGGTAGGGGCGTGGTTACCGCGCCCCTACTGGGTCCACCTAAATAACCTGTTCAATTTCCGCAATTTCCGGAATAAACTCGCGGAGACGGCGCTCAATCCCCATGCGAAGGGTCATGGCAGAGCTGGGGCAAGAGCCGCAGGCTCCTTGCAGGCGCAACTTGACGATGGGTCCGTCGATATCAACTAGCTCAACGTTCCCGCCGTCGGCTAGCAGGTAAGGGCGCAGTTCATCCAGTACTTTTTCAACGTTTACTTCGGTCAGCGCGAGGGTTTCCATAGAGACCTCAAAATTTTAATCACAACTACCTTTAATAGTAGCTGAGCAAAGGCTGGGTGGTTGATGTCCCTCTAGGAGGCTGCACGATTTGCCAATCATTAGACTTCAGAATTTGGGCAGGGGTCCAGGGAGAGGTCGCACCCAGTAGCGGCTGGGTGCTAAATCGCGGAATCCACAAAGCCCCTTTAGATTGCCAGGCGGTGGCAGAAAATGCCGCAAAAGCACTGTCATCCGTCAGCGGATTCACATTGTCTGGTCGCCAATCGTGGACTACCACGGCCCAGCCCGCTGCCAACAGGCAACGTCCTCTCTGGTCAGCGGTTTGCATTTCAAAAATTTTCGGTCGGGCTTTGCTCAGGCGTTGCCACCGTTCTTCATAGATGTGGGCTTTTCCCTGGCCATCGGTGCAGGTGCCGATTTCGATAAAGCTATCTGGGGCAAGCCAGTGGCATTCTCCTTCGTCAGCCTCTTCGGTGGGAAAAATACTGATGTCGCTCAGCCACTGGCAGTGGGCCTTTTGCTCACCCCCAGCTTCCCCCGTGTTTTGCCAGCTAAATGTGCCGCTAAAGCCGGTGTAACTCGTGAAAGCCTCTTTCCAGCTTAGGTGGGGATACGTTTCTGGGGTCAATGGGGTTTTAACTAGACTGCTGCGGACATCTGCGAAGCGTGTTTCAGCCTGTATCCACAGAACTGTTTGCCGGGTTTCACACGGGCCGTTATCAAATCGAATGTAGCTTCTTTGCCAGACACCAAGAAAAGGGTTTTGCTGAGTCACGGGTAGTTGGGTGAGAGGGCCCTTAGGGAAGAATCACGCTAATGATATCTCAAGGATTTCATCTCTGGCGTTTGATTGGCTAGTTATGTCGGGGGAGGTGAGGAAGATGGGGGAGGTGAGGAAGATGGGGGGCATGGGGAGCCGCAACCATAAGGGATCTCCGCGTTCCCGATTCCCCGCATCGGTCTGACCTCAAAATTGAAGGCTGACAGACTACTAGGGCATCGAGTTTCTTACTTAAAACTTAAAACTTAAAACTCAAAATTCAAACCTGTACGGATTGCTAAGACGGTTGCAAAAAACGACCGGCAAACTTCATTACGTTACCCAGATCATTACCGCCTTTGTTGCCGCCTAAAAATGCAGTGAGCAAGGGATTCATGCCAGGCATTCCGCCAGACTTGCTGGAGCCCATGTTGAGTAAACCCATTACCGCAGGCAGCAGTGTGGGGAGCATGCCCTGGACGGTTCCTGCGTTGAGCCCAGCCTGTTGAGCCACGGTTTGGGCAATTTGCTGCTGGGCTTGGGCAGGTAGCAGGGATTGCAGTGAAGCAACCCCATCGCCGCCAGTGGCTTTGCCTAACAGGCCAGCAAGGTTGCTGATATTGCCCTGCTGCTTGAGGGCAGGCCCTAATGCCGGACCTAAACTACCCATCAATGCCTGCATTTGGTTGGGCTGGACACCGTACTGAGTCGAAACCTGCTGAATAGACTGGGTAATGCTTTCTAAATCACTAATACTGCCGGTTTGGTCAGGGTTGTTGATAGAACTCAAGACTTCAAAGAAAAGACTCA
>JBCDDJ010000097.1:0-17060 GCA_039180385.1 Cyanobacteria bacterium P01_G01_bin.38
CCCCATAATTCCAGGCAGGGTCAAGAGTTGGTCTTCCTTACGCATCAGGAATAGAGCAATCAGCGCCCCCAGCACCGGCACCGCCGCCCAGAACAGGTGGTTGGGGGGCGTGTACGGGTTTAGCAATGGTTCATAGGAAGACAGTGTAGATACCGCATGCATCCCCAGCAGCGCACCATAAGTCCACAGCTTAAAGAGACCGGCTGAGAACAATAGCACAATTGCCGTTTGAAGAACCCCGACAGTAATTGAAAAGCCAGTGGATATATTCGATGCATAGAAGCGAGCAAAGACTTTTTGAGCAAGCTCAGGGGCAACAATTTTCTCAATTGACCAGACTAAAAAGAAAGCTGCTGTGGTGATGCGAATGGTTGCTAGACCAATTTCCATTTTACGAGTGCTTGTCATGGTAAATGTCCTCAGTGGGTGATAGGTAATGGAGAGTAGAGAATGGAGAGTAGAGAATGGAGTGACGTCTAAAGCGTAGACCAACCACCATCGACCAGCATTTCTTCGCCCAGCATGTAGGATGAATCATCACTAGCCAGGAAAAGTACCGCTTTGGCGATTTCTTCGGGTTTGCCAAAGCGGCCAATCGGGGCTCGTTTTAGAACGCTTTCGGCCACTTCTGGGGCGAGCTGCATTTTTGACCAGATCGGGGTTTCAATCGCTCCTGGGGCGATGGCGTTGACTCGGATTTGACGGTCGAGTAGCTCCAAGCTCAGGGAGCGGGCCAGCGATCGCACCGCTGCTTTTGAGGCAGAGTAAATGGATTCCCCAGCCAAGGCCGTCTGGGCCAGGGTAGTGGTGTTTAAGACTACACTGCTGCCGTCCTTCATCAGAGGCTCTAGCTTTTGCACGGTAAAGAAGACCCCTTTGAGATTAATGGCGACCTCATTGTCAAATTGCGCTTCGGTGACGTCCCGAAACGCGGCTCGCTTGGCCACGCCCGCATTGGCAAACAGAATATCAAACTGGCCAAATGTTTCCTGGACGCTAGCCGCTAGGCGATCGATCTCAGTGAGCGACTGCACATCGGCTTTCACCCCCAATGCGTTCGACCCTAATGCCTCAACTGCCTCAGCCAGACGGGCGTCGTTACGACCTGTGATGATCACTTGTGCACCCTCTGCGATAAACAGCTTTGCAGATTCAAAGCCGATCCCTGTTGTGCCGCCGGTAATAACAGCCGTTTTGCGCTCTAAACGTGTCATGGTGATACCTCGTAAAATAAGTAAATAAAAACATTAACCAATCGGTCTAGGTTTGAGCAAAAAAATTAACTGCTCTTTAGAAGGGCTAATTCGGCCTGGACCGCCCCCGCCAGTGTGGTATCGTCATCCATTACGCGACCGATTAAGGCAACGCCCTGGACGGTACAGAGTAACAATCGAGCCAGATCTCTCGGATCAGTATCAGAACTTACCTCTCCTGCGCTTTGAGCACGGGTCATCGCAGTGCAAAAGACATCTTCTACCTGACGCAGGTACCCCCGCATCGCTTTGGCGATCACCTCATCGTCTGTATCAAAATCAGCAATGTTAGTCCCAAACATACAACCATGACTCCTCGGCTGGCTATGCATCTCCTGCCATCCTAGAAGCAACTGCTTCAGGTTTTCTAAAGGGGAGCCCTCTGCTAAGAGGCGACTACGGATGTCCCGAACTGTCGTCTGGGCATAGTGATCTAGCGCCTTGAGAAAAAGCGATTGCTTATTGCCAAAGGTGTCATACAGGCTTTTTTTGCCAATCCCCATGGTTTTGAGCAACTCAGACAGGCTGGCGGCTTCGTAGCCGTGGGCCCAAAACACCTCCATCGCCTTGGTTAAGGCAACTTCAGTATCAAATTGCTTGGCGGGGCCGCGAGTCATGGAAACCTGCTAAATGCTTGACGATGATATGAATCTAACACAACTTAAACCGATTGGTCAATATTTTGACAAAAAACGCAGCAAGAAGCGACAAGACAGCAAAAGTCAGCACTTTCTATGATGAAGTTCGGTCGTTTTTCGCAGCTTCTCAGCGTCTTCTCAGCGTCGTTAGGTATCCCTGGAGGAACGTATTTCGATTTCTAGTTTACGGAGAAAACCATGAACAGATCGGCAGAGCATCGAATCCCGCTGGTGTTGCTTTTACTGCGTCTGAGTGTCTTCCTGGTGATGCTGATGTGGACGCTAGACAAGTTTGTGCAGCCTGATCACACGGTTGCTGTGTACTCAAATTTCTATTTCATTAGTGGTCTGAGTCACCCCGTTGTCTATGGGATCGGTGCGATCCAGCTGGTGATTATCATTGGCTTTGTGTTGGGTATCCAAAAACGGTTTACCTACGCAGCTGTGCTGTTTTTCCATTCGATCTCAACCTTTTCTGCCTTCAGGCAGTATTTCGCCCCCTATGAAAATGTGAACCTGTTATTTTTTGCTGCCTGGCCCATGCTGGCCGCCTGCTTTGGGCTTTTCTATCTTAAGGATTTAGATACGCTATGGGTGGTTCCAAAGCAGCGTCTCAGGGTTGAGGGAAATTAAACCAAGAAAGATTGTTATCATTTCTCTGTTGATACAGAGCCCCCGATGGATAAGCCCGCCATTCTGACCATTGATGACGACCCAGCCGTGCTTCAGGCGATTGCCCGAGATCTGCGCAAGCAGTATGGCGATCGCTTTCGCATTGTCCGCGCTAACTCCGGGGCCACGGCTCTAGAGGCAGCACAGCAGCTCAAGCTACGTGGGGAGACCGTTGCCCTGTTTTTGGCCGACCAGCGTATGCCCGAGATGAATGGCGTGGAGTTTTTAAGCCATGCAACGGAGGTATTCCCCAGCGCCAAGCGGGCGCTGCTGACCGCCTATGCTGACACGAATGCAGCTATCGATGCGATTAATACGGCCCAGCTCGATTACTATCTGCTCAAGCCCTGGGACCCGCCGGAGGAAAAGCTTTATCCGGTGCTGGACGATCTGATTCACGACTGGCAGGCGACCTTTAAACCTGAGTTTCAAGGGGTCAAGGTGATTAGCGATCGCTGGTCTCCTAGCTCCCACGACCTGCGGGATTTTTTGGCCCGCAATCAGGTGCCCTATCGCTGGCTTGATATCGAGAATAATGCTGAGGCCCAGCAGCTAGTTACCTATTCAGGGGAGAAAGAAAACCCCTGTTTGCCCCTGGTGCTGTTGCCCAGCGGTGAGAAACTGATTAAGCCGACCCCGGCGGAACTCGCGCAGCAGGTGGGCATGCAAACCGAGGCCGCCAATCCTTTTTATGACCTGGTGATTGTGGGCGGGGGGCCAGCGGGTCTGGCGGCGGCGGTATACGGCGCGTCAGAGGGGTTACGCACGGTCATGATCGAGCGCGAAGCCCCCGGCGGGCAAGCGGGCACCAGCTCTCGCATTGAAAACTATCTGGGCTTTCCGGTGGGGCTCAGCGGCAGTGACCTGGCCCGCCGTGCGGTTACCCAAGCCAAGCGCTTTGGGGTCGAGATCTTGACCCCGCAGGAGGCGACCGCGATTCGCCTGGAAGATAACTATCGCATTCTCACCCTCTCAGACGGTAGCGAGATTAGCTGCCACGCGCTGATTTTAGCAATGGGTGTGTCCTGGCGCAGGCTAACAGTACCCGGTGTTGAGCAGTTTACGGGGGCAGGGGTTTATTACGGTGCAGCCCAAACTGAGGCAGCAGCCTGTCAGGATGAAGATGTGTATGTGATCGGCGGAGCCAATTCGGCGGGGCAGGCGGCGATGTATTTTTCTAAATATGCCCGACAGGTGCGTATGCTAGTGCGGGGCGAGTCGTTGACCAAGAGCATGTCTCAATATCTGATTGATCAGATTGACGGCACTGGCAACATAGAAGTGTTGCCGTTCCATAGCGTGGTCGAAGCCAAGGGAGGGGATCGCCTCGAAAAGATTTTGGTTAAAAACAGCCAAACGGATGAGATCAAAACCTTTGAGACCAACTCTCTCTTTATCTTTATTGGGGCCACCCCCAGTACAGACTGGTTAGACGGTATCATTTGGCGAGATGAGCGAGGCTTCATTTGTACGGGGCCAGACATCTCCCCCGATGTCCCCTGGCCGCTGGAGCGCGATCGCTTTTTGCTCGAGACCAGTATCCCTGGCATTTTCGCCGTGGGGGATGTGCGCCATGGCTCAGTCAAACGGGTGGCCTCTGGTGTGGGCGAGGGCTCTATTTGTGTGCAATTTGTCCATCGTCATCTCGCCCAGGTGTAACCATGCTCCACGATCCCAATCAAGCGTCGCTGTTTCCGACCCTGTCCGAAGCAGATCTGCTAAAAATTGCTGAGCATGGCCAGGAACGCGAGTTTGCGGAGGATGCGATCCTTTTCTCCCAGGGCGATCTGACCTATCCGTTTTACATTGTGCTAGAGGGCGAGGTTCGTATTAGCAAACAGGTAGCGGGGGATACACAGCTACTCACCGTTCACGGTCCGGGCGAATTTACCGGAGATCTCAGTATGCTGGCGGGAAATCCAGCCATGGCGACCGCCAAAACCGCTGGCCCCTGCCGTATTTTAGAGCTCTCACCCGAAGCCTTTCGCCATGTGATTGTTCAATGCTCCCGCTCTGCGGCGGTGATCTTAACCGCAATGGCCGGTCGCTCAGAGGAGGTCGGCATCCACCTCCAGCAGCAGGAAAAACTGGCTGCTTTAGGTAAACTCTCGGCAGGACTGGCCCACGAGCTCAATAATCCAGCGGCGGCGGCGGTGCGGGCTGCAAAGCAGCTGCGCGAGTCAGTCCAACAGGTGCAGCAGCAGACTCTCTCGCTGTCACAGCAAACTTTGTCGGCGCAGCAGTGGCAGGCACTTCAACAGGTTCAAGAATTTGGGCTGGCCTGTCGTAATCACACAGCGTCTCTAACGCCGCTAGAGCAGAGCGAACGCGAGGATGCTTTGACCGAGTGGCTAGACGAGCGAGACATTGCCGATGGGTGGAAACTGGCTCCAGAGTTAGTGACAGTGGGGGTGGATGAGGCTTACTTGGGTCAGCTGGAACAAACGGTTGGGAGTAAGCAATTGGGCAACACCCTGCATTGGCTAGAAGGCAACCTCACGGTGGCATCGCTGGTGTATCAGGTTGAGCACAGCACCGAGCGCATTTCAGACCTGGTTAAGGCGCTCAAGTCATATGCCTATATGGACCAGGCTCCCTTGCAAGAAATTGACATTCATCAAGGCATAGAGGATACGCTCATCATCCTGCATCACAAGCTCAAGTATGGCATCACCGTGGTGCGAGAATATGATCCCTCTCTGCCCAAGATTTGCGCTTTTGCGAGCGAGCTAAATCAGGTCTGGACAAACCTGATCGACAACGCCATTGACGCCCTGAGCGATACAGACTCTCCTCAAATCACCATTCGGACCTGTCAAAAGTCGGATCAAGTCCTGGTTGAGATTATGGACAACGGGCCGGGGATGTCGGAAGAGGTGCGATCGCGAATTTTCGAGCCCTTTTTCACCACCAAAGGGGTCGGCGCGGGCACTGGTCTGGGCCTGGATATCGCCCGACGCGTTGTAGTTAAACGCCACGGTGGCTCCATTCGAGTCAGCTCCCAATCGGGCGAAACAAACTTTCAGATTTGCCTACCGTTTCGCCCCCCAAAACAAGATGCCTAGTTCTGCGTCAAGCTTAAAATTTCGGGGAGGTGAAAGAGTGAGGTGTGTAGTGATTCAGAGGTTCAGGTGTATTCGCTTTTTCACCCCTCTTCAAAACTGTATGATAGGACAAAGTCGATACGTTTAAGAATTGTGTCTTTGAAAGAGATCAGTCAATGGTTTGCTCGTGATGGTTACTATGCCCTCCTTAGTTGAGAAGAGCTATAATCTAGGCGCATGAGCCTACACAAATCATAGGATTTTGGGGTAGCCTCCAACTTGCTGTGTGCATCCACCTTTCCGACTAGGTTACTCGTCTTCTACCCAACATTCTTCTACCCGGTGTTCTGAGTAAGCACCGCTGTAGGAGGGTGTCCGTTCGTCGACACCTGCTAGGGGTAACCTGTAACACGTCCCTGGCTTATGTCTCAGATAAGACTATCGGTCAGGTTGAACAGCGATAGTTGAGCAGCGACAGAGATACCTAAAGCAAAGTGAAAGGGCTTTGTTTAAGGGGCCAACGGGCGGTGTGACATAGCGTCCGTTGCTCAACGGTTTTGTGTAGGACTAATCCCTAGTAGACCAAATCAGGGCTACCCGTAAGCGCTTTTTTCACCTACGAAGCTTCTCTATAGAAACTGATATGTTCTCAGAATTGTTCAAATCAATTTACTTATAAAGTGAAGGGTTCCCTTATGCTTATTGCCTCAGATCTCGCTTCCACCCTGACCACAACTTCCGCCCTGACCGTCAAAGAACTCGTCCAAACTTGGGCAGGACGGTACAGGCCGCAAACACACCGCAATGGACGCAACTTAGTGGTTCAAAATACTATTATCTTTGACTCGTTGGTTCAAACAGCTTTGCCAGAGGGGAGACGCGAAACCGTTACGAAGTTACATCGATCGCTCATCAAGTTGAACTGTGAGTTTGCCGAGACTCAAACGCGTGAACTCCATGACTATGATTCATCAAAAAGTGGTCTGAGTGAAACCAAACGCATTGTGCAATGTGCTGTTGAAATCTACCTGACGCTGCTAGAGTTTTACCAACGGTCATTATCTGTGCCAACCCAAAAAACACAGGACGGTGAGGACGATCACGAGCCCTCACTAGGCGGCTTGAGTGTTTCAGATATTATAGAGCTAGCGAGTCTTATAGAACCCCTGCTGTTGGAGTATCAAGAGCGTCACCAGGTATCTGATGATTGGTCGAGGGTAGGATTTCTCACGACTCATATTAACTTCAGTAACGTGGCGCTGCTAAAAAATTTGACCCCTGCTGAGCAATTTTTTATCGAACCTTACTTCAAGTTTTTAGAAGAGCAAGTAGCGCTGCCATGGCAGCGCATTTGCGCGGCAGCAGGCACTCATCAATATATTTCACCTGCATTTCGACTGGTTAAGCGTATGCTGCCAGATGCTGAGGAGATTGCCTATCGGGTTTATATGAACCTCTTGCAACAGTTTCCTAAAACCTTTATGAAGCGGGGGCGATTAGACCACCCTGGGGTGAGACATTCGTGTATCCGAGATTTGAATATGTTTCAAGCCTATCTGTGGCTTTGCGTGTTGCAGGGTAGCTTTGAGCCAGTCGAAGATGAGCTAATACGGCTATGCACGATGGTCATGCCCCGGGTAGGGGTGCCCTGGGAAATGACTACTCAGTGGAACGAGTTGTTGATGACAGAGGTGATGGATCGAACCCTGCTAAGCCACCAAGCCTTTCTAGAGCCTTATATGACGAGGTTTATACAGACATTTCAGCAATCGCAAGATAAGTTTGCTGCAGAATCTTAACCTTTTGCCAGGAGAGTTTACTTAGACATTGGGGAGTTTTGGATGGGTAAAGCCGTACATACCCTTGCCTATTCAACCAATCACTCCAAAATCGATCAGATTCTACAAGGTGTGATCGGAATTTATCAGAAGGTATTTCCGGAACGCATTCGAGGGTATTACTTACAAGGGAGTTATGGCAGCAACAGTTCTATTCCCAATAGCGACTTAGACCTATACGTTATTTTCAAAGAGAATTTCCATAATCTAGAGGAGGTGATCAATGCAGCCAGTCTGGGTCAATCGTGTGCCCAAATTAGTTCAGTGCTTTTGGAGATCAAGCCAGGTTCCGAAGCCGCATTGTCTCGATCTGAACAAGCGGGAATAGCCCTCAATTTCAAACATTCTACCCAGTTTCTTTATGGTAAAGATATTCGCAACCAGGTTCCCACACCATCCTCTGAAGACTGGGTAAGATGGGCGATGTATGCTCCTCAAACTTCTTTACTCGTCACACGCGCTGCCGAGTGTTTAACCTTTCCGCTAGATTATCCTGATCCTCAAGCAGAGTTTTACGGTTACGAGCACCAAACAATTCCTGGTGCTGATGGGATTGATCGTCCTAGCACCAAATGGTTGATTAGTACAGTAAGCTGGATTGCAACAGCACTAGTTGCCTTAAAAACCGCGCAATACGTGGGGAGTAAAAGAGAAGCTGTTGAGCTATACAAGACATACATCAATGATGAATGGACAAATCTAATTGAGCAGGTCTATGAACTCTGCCGAAACCGTTGGCACTATATGATTCCAGCCCAGGAAGCCGAGCGCCAAACGTTACGTTCAATGTGCCAAGATGCGCTCAGACTCAGTAATTCTTTTTTAGGTCGCTATCGTCGTTTTATATTGCGTGAATTGGATGAAAAACAACCAAAGCATCAAATGCTGGCCCTAAAAATGCTTGCAAGGATTATTTATCCAGAAGACCAGGAGATAGTTAACGTCTTAAAAAGATTACAGCAATCTGATCATGCATTGCTTAAACAAACAGCTCATGCAATAGAAAAGAAAGTTACTCACGGGTAAAGGATGACTCATCGTTTAGCTTTCGGTGGCAGGACTTTTTAGGGCACTCGCTACAATCGCACTCAGATGAGTTTGTAGGCTGCGAGATTGCATCAGGTGATGCAATCTCGCAGCTGTCATCTTCAAATATCTTGAACGATGGAGATGTTCAACAACACTAGCCTATGCTAATCAGGCAGCGTAAAGTCGGTTGCTGTGATTTGACCGGGCTGGATACCCTGAAGCACGGTCACATTCATTGGAGCCATCGCATTGTTGTTAGCGTCAGCTGTCCAGCGAATCTCAGTATGTTGGCCCATCTGGACAATCTCAAGATCGTTGAAGCTGAGCGCGACCTCGCCAACCATCGGTAGCGCCAGTTGATCGTGACTATCTTGAAAGTCCAGAATCACATCGTGGCCATCGCTGAGATAGAATCGATCGCGCCCAGAGCCACCCTGGAGTAAATCATCCCCAGCCCCCCCATCCAGACTGTCGTCACCCAAAGACGAAATCAAGGTATCGTCACCCGAATCGCCCCTGAGACTATCGTTGCCCTCGCCTGTTTGTAGCCAATCATCCCCAGCATCGCCATAAAGAATATTGTTGCCTTGGGTGTCTCTCAAGATATCGTTCCCAACCTCGCCGCTGAGAATATCGTCCTCCTTGCCGCCATTGATGATGTCTTCCCCGGTGCCACCTAGTAAGGTATCGGTACCGTTGCCGCCCAACAATACGTCATTGCCCCCGGCTCCACTGAGACGATCATTTCCACTGCCGCCATAGAGGCGATCGCTTCCAGTGTGGCCGAATAAGTAATCATTTCCCTTGTCACCCAATAGTGAATTGGTGCCTCCACCAGCATGGAGGGCATCGTGACCGTCCCCCCCATATAAGGTGTCATCACCTGCCCCACCGTACAGTAGGTCGTTGGCGGGTCCACCGTAGAGCACATCATTCCCATTTTTATCGGGCAAGCTATTATCTCCTCTGTAAGCCTGGGCAATGACTTCAGGGTAGACCTCTGGCAATGGAAAAGAGTTGTCTTCAAATAAGGGATGATCTTGCCCGTTCAACGACTGGTCAAAGAAGGCAGTAATGTAGTCGTTAGTGACTTGAGTTACCCGATTAGGATCGATTAACTCGAAGTTTTCATGGTTGTAAACATCAATTGACGACTGCGGATCGAAGAAATACGCAATGGATCCGGCCAACCCTCCAACATCAATGCCCATATCTTGCATGAGTGGAAATAGAAAGGGAACATCGCTGGTGTAGTGCAGGTGGGTTGACCCCAGAATCGTGACTTCGTATCCTTCGTTTTGAAGGTTGTTGAAAAAGGGTTCTCCTGCTTGCCCATCTAACCGTCTTGTCAGACTATCAGAGCTAATCTCGGTGCCAAAAGCCACGTTATTGAATTGTAAGTAGGGTTGGGAAAGGCTAGCCTCAGGGGTCTCTCCCCGCAGGGTGCCGTCCAGGTTTACACCCGCTTTAAAGCGGGGATCGCGTGCCAATAGTTCAGCAGCGGTTGCCCCACCGGTTGAAGCTCCTAAAACCCCAACGCGATCCAGGTCTAATTTGCCCGCAAACAAACCAGTCGGATCGTCTCCCGCGTTAAATTTTCCTAACTCATCTAAGACAAATTGGATATCTTTAGCTCTAGCATCTACGTTCTTCACCTGAAGTTCAAGAAATTCATCATCGTTTTCCGTTTCAGCAAAAATATTGGTGTGGTAAGCCACCTGCCCATCTGGGAAAATGTTGACCGCTGAGTCATAGGTATGGTTGATCGAAACAACAACATATCCCTGGCTGGCTAACTCTTCTGCTCTGAAGGTGTTGTACTCAGGCATATCAGTGCCCCCATGGGAGAGAAACAGCACTGGATAGTCAGATTCTGTTGTTGCCACTGGCGCATCAATGACGCTATTTGTCGCTATGGCTTGGGTCAATTCACTAAACTCATCTGCCGGTATTCCCAAACCAGATGCAAATGCACGACTCAACGCTTCGTCCATGTACGGAGCAGTCTCAGCGCCTGACATTACCTGGCTAGGATACCAAACCTTTGCAGTGATCTCGCGATGATCGTTAGAGTTTTCAGTGAAAAATTCGTCACGCGTTGGGTCGGCAAAGTAGAGTGAGGTGGTGCCTACCGCATAAGGTCCAGTCGGGGTTGGAAATGAAATTTGTGGGGCTGTCGTTGTTTCTACAACTGCAACTTCCATAGCTGTAGTTTCCATAACGGGAATGTCCATAACGGGAATGTCCTGAATCGAGCTAGCCTCATCCTACAAATCGAGGCCGGTGGGTTAAATCGATTACCTGGTCTAACTGATAAAGTCGATCGGACAATTCCGAAACTGACCGATCGGCTCTGGCTGATTGACCATGACTTGTCGGGCAGGCGTGAATCTAGCCGGTTGGTCAATGTCTAACGCTGGCACAGGTGATGTAACATCATTGGGTTCGGCATCCTTAGTCTCTATGTGGCGATCGCTCAGTTCTAATCAACGGCAACGGTTTATTCAGGCGGTCTCTGCACAGCCCAGGCAGTGGCTAAGCCAACAGATTCAGCAATGGATAGCTCGATTTAAGTTTCCGCCAGAGTCGACAGACTATTTAGCCTGGCGGCATCAATTTTTGCAAAAACGATTGCGCCTCGGCCTTTGGCTGGCGCTACTTTGGCACTCGACAGTATCGACTATCAGTTTATACCGTGCATTCTTTGAGTTTGAGACATTACAAGCAGCGGCGCTGGAGCGCTTTGGCGATATCGCGATCGCAGATCAATGGCGGGGTGGGTACATCGCTTACTATGGCGGGATTATTTTGCTGCTATTAGCGTGCGTTGCTGCACAGCAAATGGCTTGGGGACGGCGGCACCCTCAAATCCTGTTTCTCCTGTTTACCTGTTCTCTAGGAGGGCTTTTCGCTCAAGTTGCATTGAGCTTTTTCGGCATTCCTGATACGCCATCCACTTTGGTCTTTCTCGCCATTGCAGTTTTGATTCCAGTGCACTGGCGGCTGCATTTCACCTATCAGGTTCTAGCAGTTGCCTACTATTTTGTTGTTTATCCCTTGACTGGGATAGCGACTTTGAAGAATGATAGCTATGGCATTTACGCAACAGAAATTATTGTTGAAGTCATATTTGTCTGCTTGATCAGCGTTCTTTCTGTATACCTCTATGAACGCTTGAAGCGCTCAGAATTTGAGGTCAATCGCCGCCTACAGACTTTTCTGCGCTCTGTATCCCACGATCTAAAAACGCCCGTTCTGGGAATTTCAGTCGTTTTGCAAAGCTTGCTACGAGAAGATAAAAGTGAATCTAGTGAAGAGATAATAGTCAGGCGGTCGATGCTCAAGCAGCTACTAAACGGAAGCAATCGTCAGCTTGCCTTGATTCAGTCTCTTCTCGAAGCGCATACGACCGAAGTGCAAGGCGTTACGCTTCACCGTGAGCCGATTGAATTAAAACCGTTAGTCAAAACCGTTCTGAGCGATCTACACCACGAATTCAGCAAAAAGCGGGTCCAGCTGACTAACCGAATTACCGACGGGCTTCCCCTAGTATATGCCGATTCTAATCAACTTTGGCGAGTGTTCAGCAATCTGATTGGAAATTCACTGAAGCATAATCCCCACGATATTCAATTAACTTTAGACGGCGGCCTCGTTGATCCAGAACAGCTGCCTGGAGTATTGGCGCGATGGCAGCTGCCTGGAGCTAGTTCTATCCAACAGTTGCCGACCCAAGGTTCTATGCTACTTTGCGTCGTCCAAGACAATGGTAAAGGCATCAGCCTAGATCAGGTGCAGCGATTGTTTGAGCCCTATACTCGTGGCCCCCAGGCACGCTACATGCCTGGCCTGGGCTTAGGGTTATATCTCTGCAAACAAATTATCACAGCCCATGGGGGGGATATTGGCGTTGTGAGTAACCTGTCTGAAGGGGTAGCATTTTGGTTTACCCTGCCTATCGCTCAGACGAGGGGCTAGACCCAGCCTGAGCGCAAAGCGACAACCGCCGCCTGGACACGATCATCAACAGATAGCTTATTCATCACACTGCGAATATGGGCTTTTACGGTACTCAGACTGATATAGAGCAATGAGGCAATCTCCGGATTGCTGTGCCCCTCCACAATTAACGTGAGTACCTCCATCTCTCTCTCAGTGAGCGGATTTTCTGCCTTAACTGGGGGGGCCGTTTGTAGATGCTTAATGACACACTGAGCGATTTGGGGGTCAAGGTAGATGGCCCCATCTTGAACAGAGGCCATTGCGATCACTAATTTTTCTAATTCCAAGCCTTTGACGCAAAACCCATCGGCCCCACTCGACAGCGCTGCCATGATTTCCTGCTCTGAATGATGGGAGGTCAGCATCATGACTCTCACTTCAGGGAGACTGGACTTGATCTGACGAGTCGCTGCAATCCCGTCTAGTTCTGGAAGGCCAATATCCATAACAACTAAATTGGGTTTCAGCTGCAGCGTTGCTTCGACTCCAGAGTAACCATCTTCGGCCTCCCCCACAAGCTGCAATTGTGGGTACCTTTCTAGAAGGCGCGCTATGCCCAAACGCATCAAAGGATCATCTTCTATAATCAAGACGCGCAGCTCGGGAAGTTGGATACTGATTGTATCTATTGAGGATCCCATCATTAAACCCTTAGCTTTCAGCTGTAGGACTCTTGAGGACACCTGCTAGGATGAATGCGATCGCAGATTCCCCAAATGTCTCGACAGCCTGTGGACTCAGCCATTCAGTCTCTGGCACCAGATTTTTAAGATTGTTCTCCGCATTAAAGTAAAATGTCACCACCCCCATGATATGAATCATCGTCAACCAGGGGTCCAGGGGTCGAAAATACCCCTCATCGACGCCTTTTTGCAAAAGCTCGACCCCCAGGTTAATCGGGACTTCCCACCCTGTCAGCTTAAAATATTTCCCCTGGTTACTCATCGCTTCATGGAGCAGCACCTTGCCTTCATAAGGATGGGCAACTTCGTAGGTAACAGCGGTTCTGATGAACTGCTTCAACGCATCTGGCGGGGATAAATCTTGTACATCAAGGGCTTCAACCGCAGCCAGGAAAGTAGCGGCATAGCGCTCTAATACGGCCTGATACAACTCTTCCTTGGTACCAAAATAGTAGTGAATCATGGCCTTAGTCACCCCGGTATTGGCGGCAATCGGCTCTGTACGAGCCCCCGCCAACCCATAGCGGGCAAACTCCTCCTCAGCCGCGTCTAAAATTTGCGCCTTAGTGGCTTCTGGGTCACGACTGGGTCGCTTGGCCGACGAGCGCTTTGATTTGGCTGACGATTTCACCACAGGTTCCATCTATAATTTTTTCCTATCTATAGGATACAACGCCCCCATTCAGCCCACCAAAGCAGTCTCTTACGGAATAAAAACTAACTAACTAGTTAAAAAGTCATTGACAGAACTGAGAATTCAAATTAAATTAACTAACAAGTTAGTTTAACTAAAAGGTTAGTTAAATAGCCTGGATTGATTACACACTGTCGTTTTTTTCCTTAGATATATGACAACAACTCTACAGAGACGTGAAAACGTCGGTCTGTGGCAGCAGTTTTGTGACTGGATTACCAGCACAGAAAATCGGCTGTACATAGGCTGGTTTGGCGTACTGATGATCCCGACGCTGTTGGCAGCAACCACTTGCTTTGTGATCGCGTTTATTGCCGCGCCCCCCGTTGATATCGATGGCATCCGTGAGCCCGTTGCTGGTTCCCTGCTCTATGGCAACAACATGATCTCCGGGGCTGTTGTGCCCTCCTCTAACGCGATTGGTCTTCACTTTTACCCCATTTGGGAAGCCGCTTCCTTAGATGAGTGGCTCTATAACGGTGGCCCTTACCAACTCATCATCTTTCACTTTCTGATTGGCATTTTTGCTTACATGGGTCGCGAGTGGGAGCTATCTTATCGGCTCGGCATGCGTCCGTGGATCTGCGTTGCTTACTCTGCGCCTGTCGCAGCGGCTTCGGCAGTTTTCTTGATCTATCCCCTGGGTCAAGGTTCTTTCTCGGACGGCATGCCATTGGGCATCTCCGGCACCTTCAACTTCATGCTGGTGTTCCAGGCTGAGCACAATATCTTGATGCACCCGTTTCACATGCTGGGGGTTGCGGGGGTATTTGGCGGAGCGCTGTTTAGCGCAATGCACGGATCGTTAGTGACCTCGTCCCTCGTCCGAGAAACCACCGAAATTGAGTCTCAAAACTATGGCTATAAGTTTGGTCAAGAAGAAGAGACTTATAACATCGTGGCAGCCCACGGCTACTTTGGGCGTCTGGTCGGGCGCACCAACGAGATGCTGCTGGGGGTAGAGGCCAATAGTCGGACGCTCCACTTCTTTCTAGCGGCCTGGCCGGTGGTGGGGATCTGGTTCACTGCCTTGGGCATCAGCACCATGGCCTTTAACTTGAATGGGTTTAATTTTAATCAGAGTGTTTTAGATGCTCAGGGGCGCGTGATTAACACCTGGGCGGATGTCTTGAACCGGGCAAATCTAGGGTTAGAGGTGATGCATGAGCGCAATGCCCACAACTTCCCGCTTGACCTGGCCTCAGGCGAGGCTGCACCAGTCGCATTCACTGCCCCCGACTTGATCAATGATCTCGGTCAAGCGTAGGGCAAATGCGTTAGTTGTCATGATTGTGATGATTGCCAGCTCCCATATCTGGGAGCTTTTTTCTGTACGCAACAGGTATCAATGAACCTGATGTAAGCTTTGAATAACAACTCAGGTTTATTTCCCATGGAGATAGGTGCGTATCTAGAACGCATCGGTTACAGCGGAACTCGCGAGCCGACAGTGAAAACACTCAAGCAACTTCACCGGGCGCACATGTGCTCAGTTCCCTTCGAGAATCTTGATATTCATTTGGGTCGCCCAACTGTACTCTCCCTGGCGTCTTTTTATGACAAGATCGTTCGATGTCGGCGAGGGGGCTTTTGCTATGAGCTTAATGGGTTGTTTGGGTGGTTGCTGGAGCAGCTTGGTTTCACAGTCGTCATGTTATCAGCGCGGGTGTTTAAAGACACACAACCGGGAGCTGAGTTCGACCATATGCTTTTGCTGATTGAGATGGAGGAGGCACGGTTGATTGCAGACGTGGGCTTTGGAGATTCTTTTCTAGAACCGCTTCCACTCGATAGCAGCGAAGCGCATGAGCAGTATGGCAGCATGTACCGGCTGACAGGTTCTGAGACTGAAAAGATGCTCCAGCGACTGCGCGGGTCTGATTGGAGCCCGCAGTATATTTTTGCGCTAAAACCCCGTCAGCTCGATGAATTTAGTGTCATGTGCCAATATCAGCAAACCTCACCGGAGTCTCATTTTACGCAAAAAACGGTGTGCTCACTGGCAACGGTGGAAGGGCGGGTTACACTATCAAATAATCGTTTGATAGTAACAGCTGATGGACAGCGTAAGGAACAAGAAGTACTGGATGGAGAGGCGTATCAAACATTGTTAAAGACCTATTTTGGCATAGAACTCGCGGAAGGCGCGCCGATTCACAAACTGATGGCCCCAACCAACGAGTTGCCAGAGCCAATTTAATAAATGCTTTAGGGTAAGAAATCAAAATGGAATCCCTGATATGTCTATTTGGAAATGTAGCGTGGGCCAACCGTCTCGTCCTCTAAGCAGTTGGGTTTGTGCTTACGGTGGCTACGAAGAAAATACCCGTTTTCCCGTGCGGCGACTTGAGGTTCCAAAGGACCGGGTCATTCTAATTTTAGAATTAGGGACTCGTTTACAGGTTGGTGATGCAGCTAATGAGTCATCTCCTGGCCAGTATGACGCCTTTGTGGTCGGGTTGAATGGGAAACCCCTGATCACTGAACATAGTGGAGCACAGTGTTGTATAGAAGTAGCCCTGTTTCCCTGGACAGTTAATCGGCTGTTTGGCAGAGCGGCGAATGAGTTCTCACAAGAAGTTGTTAATCTAGAAGATATTTGGGGCAGCGAGACCCATTTACTGATCGAACAGCTTAGCGAGATGTCTACGTGGCAAGAAAGGTTCGCTTTGGTTGATCGAACTTTGCTAGGAAGGCTTACCGGATCAAATCGGGCTATCCAACCGGAAATTCGGTGGGCATGGAAGACCCTTGAACAGAAAAACGGATGCATTTCCATTCGACAGCTTGCTAAAACAATTGGTTGGAGCGATCGCCATTTTGCAGCCTGCTTTCGACGGCAAATTGGGATTACGCCAAAATCGGCAGCAAGACTGATTCGATTTAATCATGCGCATCGGTGTTTGAATACTTTAGATCGTGACAGTCTCAGTGAGATTGCTATCAGCTGCGGCTATAGCGATCAGAGCCACTTCACGCGAGAATTTCGTCAGTTTTCTGGATGCTCTCCTAAGGTTTATCAAAAAGCCCGTTTTACAGATCTCTTGGGGACTCCGGCAGATATCGTTTAGGAACAAGAATTCAATAAGGTATCCGACTAAATCCCCTCCTTGGGAGGGGTGCCTGTAAGGCGGGGTGGGTCTCGATCGCTAGCGCCAATGACCAACCCACCCCGTCGCCCCTCCTAGGAGGGGATAAAGTATCGGC
>JBCDDJ010000098.1:0-16991 GCA_039180385.1 Cyanobacteria bacterium P01_G01_bin.38
ATAGACATTAAATGAAATGAGCAGTGTGGGTCAGATCCTTTTCAAATCCTTCTAGGGATTGGCTCGTGTAATGGTCACCGTCACGTAGTAAGCATCGGTGATGCCAGGTTGCCCACCGGTTTGGGCCGGGATAAATTCAAAGCCAGATTTGCGGACCAGGCAAACAGCAAGGGTTTCATATTCGTTAAGAGCTGCCCCTTCAAAGGGTTGTCCCAAAATCGTGGCGTCTTCGATAGCGCCTGCTCGGTCAATGATCACCCAAACATCAAAGTCCTGGCTGGCGGTGGGCATGCTGCCGGGGCAGTTAAGTCGGTTAAACGATAGGACAATTGAGCGCGATTGATTAGACCCGCTCGGCAGCTGAGGCGAGACATCAGGTAAGTCCGCAACTGCGTCGTCGGGGCGGCGGGCCAGACTGCCAAATTTAACAAAAACTTCGCTTTCAGGGGCGGGTTGGGTCCTACCAGGGGTCTCTGGCTCGGTTATGCTTCGATCTTCTGAACTGGGGAGGGTGGGGACGTCCGCCGGTGGACTGTTGTTGACGGGGCTGTCTGTTTCCTCACCCTCTGCTGGGGTGGGAGCGCCACTGTTAGCTGTTTCTCCAGACGACGGGGCGGGGGTTTCTGGCAGGGCGGGGGTCTCTGGCAGGGGGGGGGAATTGGGCTGAGAGTTTTGTGTGCTGTCTGATGAGGGGACAGGGGTATTGCCATCTAATGGGGCATCGGTTGACCTATCCCTGGAGCGATTTTGAGTCTCTGTCTCTGAGGCGCTGGTCTCTGAGGTGTCAGTCTCTGAAGATGAAGGGGCTGGGGCGATCTGCGCTGAGCTCTCTGAGGTGTCTCGGGGGAGGGCGGCTGCGCTGCGCTGGGTGGCTGGGGCAGTCTCTTGAGCTTCTGCGGTTGACGGATCGGGTTGGGGGCCCAGCACCGGCTCGTCGAGCACGAGCAGCTCAACAGGGACCGTGACGGTGTCTATCTCGGTTGCCGTTGGCCGAACGATGCGAAGGAGCAGCGGCAGGGCCAAGACTAAAAGACCCAGGTGCAATAAAACTGATAGCCCTGCCAAAATCGGCCAGAGCAAGGGGGGATCTCGATGCTGGGGCCAGGGCAGCTCGGATTTGGGAGTAGGGGCCACCATGAGATCGCAACGCTTTGCATACCAGACAGCTTTCTCAAGCTAGCACTTTCATGCACCCATCGACCGGCTCTATCGACCCGGTCAGGCCAGTCGTTTGTCAAGTTTAAAGTTGCGGTTGGAGCAGGTGAGATGGTGAGTGGCGAGGTGGTTTTAGGCCTTCACTGTTTACCAGCGCAGCGCACTCACCAGTAACCTCGAATATCTAACTTTGACAGACGACTAATTGGCTGAAGCCCCCTCACTTAAGACATTGTGGCCAGTGAAGGATTGATGTTTGGATTGACAGATTCCTCTGGGACGTCGGGATCGATTTTGATATTGAAGGTCAAGACAGTTTCATCGACCCCTTTAAGGGCCAGGGGGCTAGCCTTGATGATGTTGGTTTCGTCCAGGTAGTCGGCCACCGCCGCCGAGACCAAAATGCTCTCAACATCTGCGGCCTCCTGAATGCGGGAGGCAATGTTGACCGTGGGGCCAACGGCGGTGTAGTCAGACCGCTCTTGCCCGCCAAACATCCCCACCACAGCAGTGCCCTGGTGAATGCCACAGCGAAATTTGACGGTGGGAATGCCCTGCTCAGCCCATTTTTGATTGAGGGTGTCGAGTTCTGCGTACATCTGGCGAGCGGCTGCGATCGCACGCCTCACTTGTTCATTCGGCGTGAGATCTTCGGGAGCCCCAAATAGCGCCAGAACAGCATCTCCGACAAACTTATCAACGGTGCCACCGTTGGCAAAAATCACCCGAGTCATGGTTTCCAGGTATTCATTGAGTAGCTGTGCAACCCGCCGCGATCTCAAGGTATTTGATAGCTGGGTAAACCCAACGATGTCGCTAAACAAGACGGTCACCAGCCTGGGCTCAGGCTTCAGGTTGAGTTGGAGATCCCCTTGGGCAGCTTTGCTGACCAGAGCAGGGGGTAAAAACCGCTGTAAGACTGATTCGGTGAGGTATTGATTGAGCTCGGCAATACGGCGTTCATTGGCCTTAAGGGCCAGCAGATTGCGCACCTCAGCCAGGAGTTCGCGGGCTTTAAAGGGCTTAGAGAGGTAAGCATCTGCCCCCTGCTCAACCCCTTCTAGCCGGGTTTCGTCATCGACTTTGGCGGTCAGCAAAATCATCGGGGTGCCCTGCAACTCAGGGTCCTGGCGAACCCGCTGGATCAGCTCTAGCCCTGAGACCAGGGGCATCATCAGGTCGGTCACAATCAAATCGGGGGGATGGGTTTGGGCCATTTTTAGCCCGACGGCTCCGTTTTGGGCGGTTGAAATTTGATAGCCTTGCTTTTGCAAGATTTGCGAGACGTAGGTGCGCAGGTCGGGGTTGTCATCCACCACTAAAATATGGCCCCCCTGGAGGGGCACTGCACTGCTTAGGGACTGGGTTTCGCTCAGGGGGGGCAGCGGCTCAGGGGGTAAGTCGCTATCTACAGATTCGTTTTGTAAGTCTGCCAGCTCAACGGCGGCTCGGGTTTTTTCGATCTCGATCTCGGTCTCGACGACGCGGTCAGCGGGTAGGTGGTCTTTACCCAGGGGAAGATCGAGGGTAAAGGTGGTGCCAGCCCCATAGGTCGAATCAACGATGACGGTGCCGCCGTGGAGATCGACCAGCTCTTTGACCAGGGCCAGACCCAGGCCCGTGCCTTCATATTGGCGGCTGGCTGAGCCATCGGCCTGGCGAAATCGCTCAAATAGATGGGGGATCTGATCTTCACGGATACCAATGCCAGTGTCTTGGACCTGTAGCTGACAGTGGTTGTCAGTGGCCGCTAATTTGACCCAAATAGAGCCCCCCGACGGGGTAAATTTCATCGCATTCGACAGCAGATTGTAGAGAACCTTGTCGAATTTTTCCAGGTCTAGATAGACGGTTGGGCAAGGCTGGATATCGGTCTTGAGGGTAAGTTTTTTGCGATCGCAATAAGACTCAAAGGCACTGACCACATCGCCCACAAAGCTGGTCATGTTGCAGGGCCTAAAGGTGGCCTGCATACGGCCCGCATCCAGGCGTTGCAGGTCCAGCAGTTGGTTAACCAGACGCAGCAGTCGCCGCGAGTTGCGCAGGGCGATTACTGACTGGTCGTAGTCTAGGCCCTGATGCTGGTTAACCGCCGACTCAAGCGGACCAATGGTCAGGGTGAGCGGAGTGCGAAACTCGTGGGAAATGTTTTGAAAGAAAGCGTTTTTTTGCTGGTCAATTGCGAGCAACTGCTCGGCCTGCTTGCGGGTGGTTTGATACAGCCGAGCCTGTTGAACTGCGATCGCAGCCTGGTTGGCAACCGCCTGGGCCATGTTGATTTCTTCGACCTGCCAATGGCGAGGCTGATGGGTTTGGCGCAGGGTAATACTACCAATGATTTTACCCTCGGCCATCAGCGGGACGACGAGCAGGGCTTTGGCCGGTAGCCGCAGCGGCAGGTCGTGGGAGGTCATGGTCGGCTGATGGGCGAGATCGTCAATAACGACCGGGGCTCGCGTCAGCAATAGCGTTTGTAAAATGGGATTTTCAGCAATGGGCACCTGTGATTGGGGCAGCTCCGCGGTGACTTCGGACCGGGGGGCAGACGCGGGCAGACCATCCTTAAGGTTGCCATCGTAGAGCCCAACGCATTGCACATATTGGTCTGCCTCAGTCCACAGCGATAGAGCACACCCATCAGCTTTTAAGGCCTGTCCCAGCTTGTGGGTAATGGCGGCAAAGATTTTTTTAGGGTCGAGACTGACATGGATTGCCTGGGTAATCGTGTTAATTAAGACTTCACGCTGGGCCAGGGCCTGGACTCGCTCATAGGTCCAGGTCTGAGAAAGAGCCAGGGCGGCTTGGCTGGCGAGGGTTGAGAGCAGCTTGAGTTCGCTGTCATCCCACTGGCGGGGCTGATGGCACTGGTGGAGGGCCAGGACTGCCATCAGATCTTGCTTACAGACCAAGGGCACAATCACACTGGCGCGAATGCCGAGGCTGGCGCTGGCAGCTTGCTGAGCAGGGCTGAGCAAAACCGTTTGCTCAGCCTTATCCAAATCCTCAATCACGTGGATTGCGCGGGTTTGAGTGACGGTTTGGGCCAGGGTAGTGGCCAGGATTTGAGCGTCGCCGCTATCAGCAGCGACGTAGGTAAAGTAAGTGTTGGTCAGCTCTGCCGAATAGATTGGCTGGATAATGCAGTAATCAACCTCTAGGGTTTGTCCCAGGGTTTCGACAATCGTTTGGAGCATCTCGCGCGACGTCTGAGCACTGCGAATGGTATTCGTCACGCCATTCAGCAGGGTTTCATGGCGTAAGACCCTGGCTAGCTCTCGAGTCCGGGTTGCCAAGACATTGTGGGTATCCAGCGCCTGTTGCACCACCGCCGTGAGTTCGGTTTCCTCCCAGGGTTTGGTGACATATTTAAAGACCTTGCCGTCGTTAATGGCATCAACTAGATCTTCGACATCGGTGTAGCCCGTTAGCATGATCCGGATCGTATTGGGATAGCGATCGGCGGCAATCCGCAGCAGATCGGTGCCGCTCATGCCGGGCATGCGTTGATCAGAAATAATCACCGTCAGGTCTGGATGGTTATCTAGGACGTCTAAAGCCTCATGGCCACTTTCGGCCCGCAAGACTTTGAACGTTCGATAAAATGTGCGGTAAAGCAAGTCCAAGTTATCTGGCTCATCATCAACGACCAGAATCTTAGGTTTGGATTTACTGTTACCTCGATTAGCTGCTTGAGTTATCATGCATCGTACTCTTATCTAGCCACGCGTCTTTGAAAGGGTGAATACACCTGAGTTGATTCCGTTGATGGGTTTGTAAAGATATCGATTGGCCGCGATACCTTCGGGAGATGCTGAATGGGCTAAAATCATGCCGAGATAGGCATTACTCAGATCAGCTGTGCCCCGCAAAATGACTAGGGCCAACGACTAAATGCTTTATCAAGAATGCCCATCTAACTTTGTTTGTGCACCATGTCTGTGGTTAATTGCGACAACCTATTTGTGCCGCCGCCGCCGCCAATGGCCTACCGCATTCGGGGCGCTAATTTGGCTGATATCCCGCAGTTGACGACGGTTTTAATGGCTAGCTTTTATCCGCCTAATCGCCTAAATCGATGGTTTTATTCACTGATGCGCATTGGGATTCATGAGGATCTCAAATTGCGGCTGGGTAACCGGAGTTCTCAATATTGTTGCTTGGCTGTGGTGTCGCCGATCGCTGCGCAGTCGCCCCCCGATCTGATTGGTACCGTTGAGATTTCACTGCGCTCGATCTCGGTTTGGCAGCCATTCCAGCCTCGCCGACCCTACCTGGCCAATTTAGCGGTGCATCCTGGCCATCGGCGGCAGGGCATCGGTCGAGACCTGTTGTTGACGGGAGAAAATATCGTGCGCAATTGGGGATTTCAAAGCCTGTCTTTACATGTTGCCGCTGATAATCACGCTGCCTATCGGCTATATACAGAGCTGGGATATCAGCCAGAGCGACCGGCGTCAAAACGGGTTTTGCTGACTAAGCCCTTGTAGCCATTTGCCAGCATTTCAAGTGATCTCATGGAAAAAACTCCTGATCGAACATTACGCTATGTGTAGTGTGTATGAGGATAACTTGATGACTCTAAAGACTGGATAAAATACCTGGGATTTACACGGTTAGCGGTGACATATTGAGATGAAATTGAGAGAGCCTTGCGTTTTAACCTTGGCCACACCTAGCCCTGTGGTTTGACCTTTGGGTTCAGAGCTTATATAGCCGGATATGGCTAGCAGTGCTTTGTCAGGGAGATGCTCTAAGATAATGGATGCAAAATCTCAATCACAACCGTTGAGTCATTTCTTGCCTAACTCGGGTAGAAATTGGCACTACCACTCTGCGATTAATCGCTCAAATTCTTATGAGTCAGCTATCGGTAAACTCAACCAATCTGGTGGCTGGTGGGCCGAAAAGTCCAATGGCAACGGTAGTTGTATCTCTGGCTCCCCTGTGAATCCAGCATTAGCGGTCGATACTTTGTTAGAAAAGCTTCGTAGCGGCAAACTATGGGTTGTCAATAGCCGACGTCGCAACGGCATTATTATTTATCGAGAATTCCACGCTGAGTTTGCGGGTCCAGGCTCTGCGGTTGGGGGCGAGTTTGATATCGACTGTCAAAAAATCATCCCGTTGGGAAATCTATCTTTGATTGAGCCTGAGTCTCCCGAAGATCAGCAAAAAGCGCTCAAGATCAGGCTGCAGTGGATTCGCCTCACCCAAAATTTTACCGATCAGCCTCGCTCCGCCGATCGCTCTCAGATGATCCTTGAGCAGTTTAAGACTTATTTCGACCAGGCCACAGTTGACCAAGTCTCTGACGAGGCCTTTGCCTCATTGGTAGGTGTGCTGCCGCAGACGATTCGTAAGATTCGGTAAATTCGATCAGTTCGGCCTAATGATTCGGCCTGATGGTAAGGGATGCCGGTAGGGATTAGACGAAGGGCGAAAGGGGCAGAGCGAAGGGGATGCGCTTCAAATTTTTAATAGCTTGAATTTGGCCTTGTTTGGCCATCCTAGCCGATTTTGACTAGCTTAAACGCTATGAAAATTGAAACCTGATAAAACTCGGTGGGTAAAGCTAATACGACTGCCTTTCGCCCTTTGCCTTTCGCCCTTTAACGGTTCACCGCCGCGGTCACCGCCAAAACCTTTTTCAGGTTTTCCCAAGTGCGTCGATTTTCGTCGGGGTTGCCGATGGTCAGGCGCAGGCCACCGCCGGTATGGCGGATCAAGGTGCCGTGAGATCGCAACCGTTGAAATATATCTGCTAAGCCCGCTGCTGGGTCGGTGTACCCTAACGCGGGTAGCCCTGACTCACTGAGGCGACCGTAGAGAAAGTTAGCCTGACTGGGCCAGACCTGGAATCGAGCATCGTGGCTAAGCTGCTGAGCTAACCTGTCTCGTTCTTTGAGTGTTTCGGTCACGGAGGCGAGGAGCTGAGTCCTGTGGGTCAGGGCAGCCAGGGCGGCGGCTTGGGAAAAGCTAGGCAGATTGTAAGGCAGGCGAACTTTTTCTAGGGCGTTGATCAGGGGGGGTTGGGCGACCGCGTAGCCTACCCGATGGGCTGCCAGCCGAAAGGCTTTTGAGAAAGTTCTCAGGATCACCCAGTTGGGGCGGGCCAGGGCCTCAGCAACGGTGGTGTTCTGGCTAAATTCAAAGTAGGCTTCATCCACCACCACCAAAACGTCTTCACTGAGGGAGCGCAGCCAACTTAGCTCGGCATCGGTCAGGGCATTCCCCGTCGGGGAGTTGGGATGCACCATAAAGACGACTCGGATTGGCGGGTTTTGCGTCATTTCTATCGCCTGCTGGGCCACTGCCAGGTCCACCTCAAAGGTGGCTGCGTTGCGCTCGACACTCACGACCGAAATACCCAGGGTCTTGGCTAAGATGCCGTACATCGAAAAGGTGGGGGCCGCGACTAAGATAGCGCCGTTACCCCCGAGGCAGGTGGCAATCAGAAGCGAACGAATCAGCTCGTCTGAGCCATTACCGACGGAGATGTGGGTGGGCTGCACCGGAGATGGGAGATGACCAGATTCGGTGACGTAATTTGCGATCGCAGCCTTCAACGCACCATGTCCCCCGTCGGGATATCGGTTAGTAGCAATCATCTGCTGATACTGCTCAGCCAGAGCTGACTTGAGAAAATCAGGCAAATCGTAGGGGCTCTCGTTGGTGTCGAGGGGGTCGAGTGGCTGCGCCGCCCCCTCACCCGGATGGGGGGTGTAGGCTGTCAGCCCGGCAATATCGTGACGGATAAAGGGAAGCATGGTGGGGGATATTTTATAGATCACAAAATGCTCGAACACTTTGCCAAATTTGATCCGCTGCGTCGGCCATGCCATGGTCGGTGTCGAGCTCTATCAAGGTAACCCAGGGGCGGTCACAGGCGTAAGCACGGCTGGCTGCAACATTAATCACATCATCTTTGTAGCCATGCAAAATCAGAGTTGGGATCGGGGTTTGCAAGCGTTCATCCTGATAGGTTTGAGCATCGGTGATAAACCCGTAGCTTAAAGGAACTTGCCGCTGATAGGCGTAGTGGTAAACCTTTAGCCAGCCCTGCGCCTGCCACTGCTGGATTTGGGGCTGTCCGAGTCGGGGTAGCCACTGGTCCAAAAAATCAAAGGCCGGGGCCAACAGGACTAATTTTTGCAGCTTTGGCCTGACGTCGGGTTGCTCAGCCAGCCAGCTGGCGGTCAGTCCACCAAAGCTAGAGCCGATCAGGACGGTACTTTCTTGGATGAGGGGTTGCACCTGTTGGATTTGTCGGGTCAGGGTGAGCCGACCAAAATCATCCTGGTTGAGATCTGGAATCTGCAAGGAATGACCCAGAGTTTGGAGGTGCGATCGCAAAAACTGAGCCTTAAATGACTGAGGGCCCGAGGCAAACCCATGCAGGTAGAGATAATCCAAAATCTAAAATCCAAAATCTAAAATCTAAAACCGAGAACTCCTAAGGTATGATTATCACCCTGTAACCACCGATCGGCCTATGACTCAGCAATTTCAAATTACCCTGCTCCCCGGCGATGGCATCGGCCCTGAGATTATGGCCGTCGCTGTGGATGTCCTGAAAGCGGTGGGAGTACAGTTCAATTTGCAATTCAATTTTCAATCTGCGCTGATTGGGGGGAGTGCGATTGACGCGACGGGTAGCCCTCTGCCCGACGAAACTTTGCAAATTTGCCGGGACAGCGATGCTGTTTTACTGGCCGCCATTGGCGGATACCAATGGGATAATCTGCCCCGTCATCAGCGCCCTGAAACTGGATTGTTGGGCTTGAGAGCGGGGTTAGGGCTGTTTGCAAATCTGCGGCCAGCGACAATCTTGCCGCAGCTGATAGATGCTTCCTCGCTCAAGCGCGAGGTGGTCGAGGGGGTTGACATTATGGTGGTGCGCGAACTCACCGGGGGCATTTATTTTGGCAAACCGCGGGGGGTCTTTGATAGCGAATCGGGGGAGTCGCGGGGGGTTAATACAATGGCCTATAGGGCCTCAGAAATTGATCGCATCGGTCGGGTCGCGTTTGAAACTGCCCAAAAACGCCAGGGGCGGCTGTGCTCGGTCGATAAGGCTAACGTTTTGGAAGTGTCCCAATTTTGGCGAGATCGCATCACAGCTCTGGCGGCAAATTATGCGGATGTCGAGCTGAGCCACCTGTATGTAGACAATGCAGCGATGCAGCTGGTGCGCTGGCCCAAACAATTTGACACGATCGTCACCGGCAACCTGTTTGGCGATATCTTATCGGATGCGGCAGCGATGCTTACCGGCAGCATTGGCATGCTACCCTCCGCCAGTCTAGGGGCCTCTGGCCCAGGGGTCTATGAGCCAGTACACGGGTCTGCCCCCGATATTGCTGGACAAGATAAAGCCAACCCCTTAGCCCAGGTCTTGAGCGCTGCGATGATGCTGCGCTACGGCCTCGATCAGCCCGCCGCCGCTGAACACATCGAACGGGCCGTCCTTCAGGTGCTCGACCAGGGTTATCGAACCGGCGATATTATGTCAGAAGGGATGCAATCTGTCGGATGTCAGGGGATAGGCGAGGTGCTTTTGAAGGCGTTAGATGATGGGTAATCAGGTGATAGATAATGAGTGATAGGTATCGGTTATTAGGTGGTTAACTCGATTTTGAACGATTGGCGCTGAGGATTATCTGAATTTTAAGCTTTGGGCCTAAAACCTATCACCTAAAACCGCTTACCTAACTATTTGCCGGATTAGCGTAAATCAATTACATTGCTAGCTAACGAGTGGGGTTATAGAGACGTGCAATCATTCCAGCAGCCAAACTACGGTATGTCGCCGGGGGCTACGCCGGGGCCGGGGATGGATCCGGGTCTGATGGGTGGGGGGACGCCGTCAATGCTAGATCCTGCTTTGTTAAAAGCTGCGCGGCATATTTATCGCACCTATTACGAGGTGCATCCAGAGATAGTCCAGCGGCCCATTGGTGTGGCCATTGGTCGGTCTAACTATCGCGGCAAGCTGATCTTTGGCGATAAGCCGGTGTTACTCCCCCACGAGTGCTTTATTCCTCTCAGTCAGATTGAGCCAGGACTTCATTAAAGTCATCCAAAATTAAAGTAAGTCCCCAACGAGTGGGTAGTCTAATTTTGGATTTTAGATTTTGAATTTTGGAGTAGCATAACCCTCCAAAATCTAAAATCCAAAATCGTTTTGCCTTATTTGTCTTGGAAACCTTCCTTCCCGCCATTTTTGTCTTTGTCTTTGGGGCTGCGGTCGGTAGTTTTCTCAACGTCGTCATCTACCGTCTGCCAGCGGGGCTGTCCCTGCTGTATCCCCCATCCCACTGCCCCAAGTGTGAAAATCGGCTTAAGCCCTACGATAATGTGCCGGTGTTGGGTTGGCTGTGGTTAAAGGGGCGCTGTCGCTATTGCCGCACCGCGATTTCGGGACGCTATCCCCTGGTAGAATTTTTGACCGGGTTGCTATTTTTCAGTGTTTTTGGCAAGTTTGGTTGGACCTTTGAAACCGTCGGGTTTTGGGCGCTGGTCAGCTGGCTGATTGCCCTGGCGCTGATTGATCTCGATACGATGACGCTGCCCAATCCGTTGACGGCGTCAGGGGTGGTATTGGGCTGGCTATTTCAAAGTGGTCTGGCTTATTTTGAGACACCGACCCTGAGCCATATTATGCTGCGTTTCATGGCCAGTTTTGGGGCAACCCTTTTAGGGATCTGGTTGTTTGATTTGATCAATCTCCTGGGCACTGCGCTGCTGGGGCAAACTGCCATGGGAGGGGGTGACGCCAAGCTGGCGGCAATGCTAGGGGCCTGGTTTGGGTGGCAAGGGTTGCTCTTGAGTACCTTTTTGGCGTGTTTATTGGGGGCGTTGATTGGGCTCAGTGCGATCGCAACCAAACGCTTAGGCCGTCGTCAACCCATACCGTTTGGTCCTTTTCTAGTCTTGGGCGCGGCCATCACCCTGTTTTACGGGTCAGGGTTAATCCAGGGTTACCTAAATCTCGTTTTGCCTTAGGGCACAATCCTCAAAAACCAAGCCTTTTCTACGTCTGACGACTCCCCCTTAACTAAGACCTCAAAACTCAAAATACCCTCCGGGAAGCCGCTAAGGCGTCTACAAAACTCAAAGCTAGATTTCTCCACACAAAGGGATCTAAAACAGTAGGATTAGAAATAGGGCATTTGTAGCCAACATAACGTTTACTGCGTCTTGGCCCTTGGCTATAAACCCCCTATGCAGTTCGATGAGCAAGGGTTTATGTCCCTCTTTGATTGGTTTGCCAACCGCAAAAAAGAAGGCCCCATTAGCCAAGATAGGCAAGAGCGCGAAATTGCAGACGGTCTTTGGACAAAGTGCGATAAATGTAGCGTACTGACCTATACCAAGGACCTCAGAGCTAATCAGATGGTGTGTCCAGAGTGTGAGCACCACTACCGTGTCTTTAGCGACGAGCGCATTCAGCAGCTCATTGATGCCAAAACCTGGCACCCTTTAGACGCAGACATCTCGCCTCAAGATCCGCTCAGATTTCGCGATCGCAAAGCCTACAGCGACCGCCTGCGGGATATGCAAAGTAAAACCAAGCTGATCGACAGCGTCCAAACTGGCCTGGGTGAGTTAGAAAGCACCCCAGTTGCCCTGGGGGTCATGGACTTTCGGTTTATGGGAGGCAGCATGGGCTCTGTGGTGGGCGAAAAACTCACCCGGCTAATCGAGCGCGCCACCCAGGAGCGTCGTCCGGTGGTAATTGTATGTGCCTCCGGGGGAGCCCGTATGCAAGAGGGCATGTTGAGCCTGATGCAGATGGCAAAGATCTCTGCTGCCCTGGAGCGTCATCGCGAGTCGCGGCTACTCTACATTCCAGTTTTGACCAACCCCACCACGGGCGGGGTGACCGCTAGCTTTGCGATGCTCGGCGACATTATTTTGGCTGAGCCTAATGCCATGATTGGGTTTGCCGGACGTCGTGTGGTTGAGCAAACCCTGCGCGAAAAGCTGCCCGATGATTTTCAAACGGCTGAATACCTTCTACACCATGGTTTTGTAGACAAGATTGTGTCCAGAACTCAGCTCAAATCAGTGTTGAGTCAGCTAATTCAGCTCCACACCCTTGCGCCCGAGACGCCTTCCCATGCTGTGACGACAGCGGCCATGACCCAAAATCATTTCGCGCCGCAAAGAATTCACTGATTGCTTTGGAATCGACCCCATCAGTGGCATGATGTTGATACTAGAGTAAATCGTTTTTAATAACGTTCACTCCAGGCTGTGTTGCGTGTCTGATATGCGAGCCATTTTGAGGAGAACCATGTTCAAGAGGTACATATGGCTGGTGATAGCCACTGTATTTTTTATTAGCAATTTAGTCATGGGCAGTGCGACGGCGGCCGAGTTAGATAGAGAGACTCGGACTTTGCCGCTCAATGAGCAGGGAGATACCTTTGTGATTTCTCTCGAGCAAGTCGCCCAAGGTCGAAAGCAATTTAATTATGCTTGTGCCACCTGCCATGTTCAAGGCATCACGAAGACTAATCCAAGCGTGGGCCTGGAGCCAGAAGCACTCGAAGGGGCTTATCCCAATCGAAATAACCTAGAGGCATTAGTCGATTATTTGCATAATCCGACAACCTACGACGGTTTAGTCGAGATCTCTGAGCTTCATCCAAGTACAAAAAGCACCGACATTTTTCCGAAAATGCGCTCGTTTACAGAGGACGATATCGTCGCTGTTTCTGGCTACATTTTGCTGCAACCTAAGGTGCTGGGAGGACAGTGGGGCGGCGGTAAAGCCCGCTACTCTGCGCCTGATTAATTTCGCCTACTCATTGATGTACCGTTTTTGCATCGGCTGAGGTGTCATGGAATGCCTCAAAATTTTGCAAAGGCTTAGATAGCTCGTTTAGGCGATTAGAGTCTACTAGGGGGGGCAGCTGAGGCTGTTCCCCCTATAAAATGTTTGCATGCAAAGACGAAGTTTCATTTTAAGCACCGCTGCTTTGGCCGCTGGTTTTAGTCTGTCCGCTTGTCGGTCTAACAATCGACCTGAGCTGTCGGTTAGATTTTTAGATCGCTCAATCCCCCCCCAATTGATTAAGGGATTTCGTCAGCAACTTGATCAATCTGTGAGGCTGAAGTTTGAGTCTAGCGACCAATTGATTGCATTGTTTGAGCAGCTACAGCAATGGAAGGTAGAAAAAACGCCCCCGCTGCCATTATGGCGACGCTGGCTACCCAGGGTTAATGGGGCTGCTGCCCCCCCGATAACCAAGGCAGACTGGTTAACTTTGAGTGATTATTGGCTGACATCGGCGGTGCAACAGCAGTTGATTCAGCCCATTGAGATGGCCGATAACTCCCCATGGCAAGATTTCCCCAAAGATTTGCGACAGTTAATGGGTCGTAATCGCCAGGGCGAACTGGACGACACTGCCCCCATTTATGGGGCCCCTTATCGAATTCAAAGTCTGATGTTGGTCTACCATCGCGCTTTGGAGAGTCAAAACAATGGTCAGCCAAGCCTGGAGAGTTTATGGTTACCTGAGCTGCAAGGTCAGATTGCGCTGCCCGAGTATCCTCAACTGCTGATCGGGCTGGTCTTAAAAGTGTTAGGGCATTCCATTAACCAAGAATCTGCGATCGCAGATGCTGAGGTGGAAAAAAAGGTCAAGGCCCTCCATCAACAAGTCAAAGTATATGATTCGAGTACTTATCTCAAAGCCCTCATCAACGAAGACATCTCGTTAGCCGTAGGCTGGAGTAGCGAGATCCTAGGGGCGCTGAGCCGCTATCCTCAGTTGCGGGCCGTATTTCCCCCAGAGGGGAGCATCCTGTCGTGCGATCTGTGGGTGAGACCTGACGGGGCGGCTCCTTTCGCCCCTAAGTCATTGAGTCGACAGTGGATTGACTTTTGTTGGGAGCTACCGATTGCCACCCAAATTTCCCTATCTAGTCGAGGATTTTCGCCTCTGTTTTTAGGGCAGGCCAAAAGACCGTCAGCGTTACAGGCGTCTCAAAATTTGCCCAGTGCCCCGACATTGGCAAACAGTGAGTTTTTAAAGCCTCTCTCAGCCGAAGGTAAAGCTGCCTATGAACAGCTGTTGATGACCCTTGGTTAAGGTTGCCCCAAGGGGTTGGCCCCGCGACCTCGAACACTGCTGCGACCCAGGTAGTCAAGACTCACTGCACAGGAGATCTCATCCAAAGTCTCCGTTGAAACCTCGTTTTTATGGCGATTTTCGGTTGCGAGTCCGACTTGTTTATTGCTGGAGTCTGTACTGCTAGGGTCTATAGAGGCCGCTTCTATGGTTGAGGTAAAGTTGCAAACATAAGCACCTACCAGGCTTTCGCCCGTAAACAGTCTTAACTGATAGCCGTAGGATTTAGCAGTTTGACCAAACTGGGTGATGAGCGCGTATTGTTCTATATAGTTCAACGAGTTCCAAAGACGACGGTTGAGATCCAAATCAATATGATGCAGCGCATCAAGGCCGTCTCGGCGATAGGCGACCCAGCCAGAGATGAGCTGATCTGTTTCTACAAAAAGACTGCTCTGATGGTGCTGCCACCAGAGGCTGGGGCGGGTGAAATCGGTCTCAGAGGTAGTGTCCTCAGTCACGGCAACCCCCGCTTGTATTTCGGCGGTACTGGGGGTCATATCAATGGGAATTTGATGGAGATCAAGAATCACCGATTGTATTTGGGCCAGAGTTGAAGGGATAGAGAGGACAACTGCCTGGGGACTCGCCTCGGGTAGGTGAGCCTCGTTAGCCTGAGCTGAGCGGCTCCCAATGGCAAAAACCGCTGCGGTTAGCGATAAGGCCATGGTCGCCAGTCGTCGCACAGAAAATATTTGGGTGATGTGGGTACGCGACATGGAATAAATCCGCGACGTAAGGGGCAATGCTTGGGGCGCTCCGCACGCTTGAAGACTATCTTCACCCTAGAATGAGGAAATTCCGGTGAATGTGACCCAACTGGAGGCTCCGATGTTTCACCTGTTCTAGCATAAATACAACCTGCTCAGGGCGCAGCAGGGTGCCATCGTTACGACAACTGCCCACGTAGTGCAGCACCACATCCCCAGCTTGCTGCAGCTTGGTGGTCACCGACTCAGGCAGTGACAAGCGCTCCACCTCAGGGACCACCCTCAAATCAAACAACCTTTCTCTCAAGTTAATCGACCGTATCTGGTCGGATTTTGGGCTCGATTTTTTTCTGGATTTTTTGAGCGGTTGCTGATAAATAATTTCGTCGGTCGCGAGAACCTGATTAATCCAGTCAGACCAAGGCTCAGAACCGTAATTAACAAGCGGATCCTCTAAGCTAACGGCCAGAAAATACTCCGCTTTCTCGAGGACTTTAGTGGCGGAGGGGGCAGATAGGTCAACCGACGTGACAGCGTAAATCGGGAGTTCGGGGGAGAGCTGGGCCTGCAGTTCGGTCTTAAAAAAATCTGGATCGAGGGGTTTTGTCAGCTCAAAGTCGATGATTTCACCCGTGCTGGTGGCTCCCAATGGCAGGGCATTGGCTGGAGAAATCCGAGGACCAGGGTGGTAGCCACCGGTAAAGGTGATGGGTAAAGCAGCTCGACGCACGGCGCGATCGAGCATTCGGGCCAGATCAAGGTGACCGATGAGGGCCATTTCTCCCAGTTTGCCCAGCCGAATGCGCAGTCGTTGGGCACGGGTTTGATTGGGTTTGAAGTGCCCCTCAAAGTTTGGAATGGTCGGAGGAGGGACAACGATGTTATGGCCAAAGTCGGTACCGCAGATGCCACAGTGGGAACAGCCCTCAAACGAACAGTCAGGCACCACCGCCGCTGCCAGGGCACGGGCCAGATCCGCTTTGAGCCATTGCTTATCAATGCCAGTGTCGAGGTGATCCCACGGTAGGGGGGCATCCAGGGAAGGTTGCTGCGGAGTATCAACTGAGGTCTCAGCTAAGCTCCATTCCCCATTTTCGGTCTGGCGATATTTCCAGCTGAGGCCAGACTCATCAATGGCCTGGGTCCACGCTCCAAAGGCGCGCTCCAGACTTTCCCACCAGGCGTCCATGCCAGCCCCCAGTTCCCAGGCTCGTCGGACCACCGGGGCCAGTCGCCGGTCGCCACGACCGACAAAGTCCTCCATGGCTGAGATGCGCACGTCGGTAAAATTGACCTTAACGCCACGGATGCGGCGAAATTCTTCGGCTAACAGGGCTTGCTTACGTTCAAACTCGGTGGTGGAGACTGAGTGCCATTGAAAGGGGGTGTGGGGCTTGGGGGTGAAATTTGAAATCGTGATGTTGAACCCCAGGGTCTTGCGCTTAGGCTGTTTACATTCTTGTCGCAGCCAGAGGACGGTTTCCGCAATGCCGAGGACATCGATATCGGTTTCCCCCGGTAGCCCGATCATGAAATAGAGTTTGACCTTGTCCCAACCTTGCTCATGGGCGGTTTTGACCCCGCGCAGCAGCTCCTCATTGGTAAGGCCCTTGTTGATGATGTCGCGCATCCGCTGGGTGCCCGCTTCGGGGGCAAAGGTCAGGCCGATGGGGCGGGTGCCGCCGACAATGTTGGCGATGTTTTCATCAAATCGATCAACCCGCTGACTGGGGAGTGACAGGGAGATATTGTCGGTTTTGAGACGATTTTTGACCTCAACTCCGACGGCGGGTAAGGCCAAATAGTCGGAACAGCTCAGCGACAGTAGGGAAAATTCGTTGTAGCCGGTTGCTCTCATGCCTCGTTCGATGGCATCAATGACTTGATCGGGCTCAACGTCACGGGCGGGGCGGGTGAGCATGCCAGGTTGGCAAAACCGACACCCACGGGTGCAACCGCGACGAATCTCCACGGTGAGGCG
>JBCDDJ010000099.1:0-16503 GCA_039180385.1 Cyanobacteria bacterium P01_G01_bin.38
CAGGTGACCGAAGCCAATGCACCTCAGATCAAAGTCGAGGTGATCGAATCCCCAGGCTCTAATCAGAATATGGATGACATCCAGACCCATGAAGTCGATATGGCCCTGGTACAAAACGATACGCCCGTGCAGCCCAATGCGCGGGCGGTTGCGCAGCTCTACCCAGAGATGTTTCACTTTATCGCCAATAAGGACGCCAATATCAAGAGCATTGCCGACCTGCGAGGCAAACGTATTGCCCTGATGCCAGAAAGGAGTGGCTCTTACACACTCTTTTGGCCGCTGATTGAGCACTACGGTCTGACCGATTGGGATTTTCAAGCTTTGCCAATGCCAGCCAAAGAGGCCCAAGACGCACTGCTCAAAGGCAACGTAGACGCCCTGTTCCGGATTATCGGTTTAGGAAATGAGTCAGTGGGGGATATTCTCAAAACTGACAAATTTGAGCTGGTGCCGATTGCCCAAATTGAAGCGTTGCAGCTTGCTCAACCCTATCTACAATCCACTGTCATTCCCAAAGGGACCTATGATGGCAGCTCCCCCATCCCCCCAGAGGATTTGCCAGCCGTGGCAGTGAGCGCCCTGTTGATTGCCAATAAAGATGTCAGCCCCGAGGTGGTCAAAACCATTACCCAGGTGCTCTACGAATATCGCAATGAGCTGATTTCGGTAAACCCGAGAACCGCCCGTATCCAGTCGCCCGAGACCAGCCAAAACCTGGGGTTCCCTTTACATCCGGGGGCCAGTGCCTATTACAACCAGGATAACCCCAGCTTTTTTGTCGAATATGCTGAACCCATGGGGCTGCTCCTATCAGCCAGTATTTTGGTGTTCTCTGGCATCTGGCAGTTTCGCCTGTGGTGGGTGGGTCGTCAAAAAAATATTGCCGATACCTACAATTTAGAAATTCTAGATTTGATCGAAAAGGTCGAAGCGGCACAAACCCTGCAAGAGCTACAGGTTATTCGCCACAAACTGTTTATCATTCTCAGACAGGTCGTGGTTGACCTCGATATCGACAGAATCTCCCCCACCGCGTTTCAGTCGTTTACCTTTCCGTGGGAGGTGGCGATTACGACTATCCGTCACCGCGAGATAATTTTGAGCAATCCGACTGACTCTAAGGTCAGCGAAGTCCCATTCCCGAAGAGAGAATAGCTCAAGCAGGTGGCTTTACAGGCACAACAGACTGTTGTAGCAGGGCTGTCTTGATACTGCAAGCTTGCCGACTCCAAACATAAGCACCGACCCCCACGAGTATATTTGAAACACTGGCAGCGATAAAAATGCCGGTGGGTCCGAGCAGACGACTCCCCAAGTATGCCAGGGGAATATACAACACAAACATCCGCAGCAGGGTCATGACGATGGAGGGGACGGGTTTACCGAGGGCATTAAAGCTAGAGCTGGCCACCTGGATAATGCCCGCAGTGCCGTAGCTGATCGGGACGATCCAGAGGTAGGTGGTTGCGATCGCAATCACCGCTGCATTCTCGTCAAACAGCCTGACCAACCCCGGAGCCGACGGAGCCAACATCACCGCCATCAAACAGCCCCAGGCAAAGCAAAACAAACAGCTCAGCTGTAGCGCTCTAGACACACGACCATAGGCTTTAGCGCCCCAGTTTTGCCCCATAAACGGTCCTAGACTGGCAGCCAGGGCCATCAACGCAATCATCGCCAGCGACTCAACCCGAGAAGCCACCCCAAAGGCAGCAACAGCAATAGCTCCGTGAGTCGCTAACAGGCTAGTAATCACCCCGATCGACATAGGCGTAATCATATTCGTCGCCGCCGCCGGTAACCCCACGTAGAGAATATCTCGCCAGCACCAGAGGGTCTCCTCTAGATCCGGCAGCTTGGGTGACAGCATATGCTCTTTAAACTGTAGCACCAGCAGCGAAGCCACCAGCGTAATTGCCCGCGAGATCAGCGTGGCCAGGGCTGCCCCCGCCAACCCCAGCTCAGGCAACCCCGCCAGCCCAAAAATCAGCAGCGGGTCCAGGAAAATATTAATGCCAGCCGCCAGGGTCATGATAATGCTGGGCGTCCCCGTATCCCCAGCGGCACGAATGGCGCTATTACCCACCATCGGCACCACCAAAAAGACCATGCCAAAGTACCAGATCTGCATATATTGACGAATCAACGGCAAAACCGCAGGCGTTGCCCCCAAGAGCTTAAAAAGTGGGTCAATTGTCAGCAAACCCGCCACGGCAAAAATCCCCACCGCCACCAGCGACAGGGTCAAACTATTCGTCGTAAACCGCTGTACCCGACTATGGTCGCCCTCCCCAATGGCGCGGGCAATCACCGACGAGGCCCCAATCCCTAGCCCCATCGCCAAACTGCCCAGGGTCATCACCACCGGAAAGGTAAAACTCATCGCCGCCAGCGCATCGGTGCCCAGCTGCCCCACAAAGTAGGTATCCGCCAGGTTAAAGGCCACAATTGAGAAAATGCCCCACACCATCGGCAACGTTAGCTTGACCAGCAACGGGCCGACAGTACCTTCCGTCAGTTTTTGCTTCATGGTAACCCGTTCACTGAGCAGACTACGCATAAAGCATACTCCAGTCATCTGAGCCCAGGCAAAATTTTTAATCAATCGGACTGTCCCATTCCACTCGATTACGCACCATCCCACTCGATTACGCCCATTCCAAAAGAGCAGATGAACCACACCCTGGCTATCGAATACGAAGCGTCTTATCTTGACGATCCTTCCTAAAAATGACTATCCTGCGAGTGAAGTTGACTTAACGTGAGATCAAGCGTTGATCTACTTGGTGCTCTATCTCTGAATGCAAACTCTGAATGCAAATGGAGATTTTACTCGATTAGACTCCCTGAAAAGTCGTCTGAATCGTAACCAAAAAGATTTGAACTAACGGACTCAAGGAAAGTTAACCATGGCAGTTCTGATAGTTACCAACGCGCAAGATTCGGGTAAAGGTTCACTCAGAGCAGCAATTAAAGCTGCTGACTCAGGAGACACCATCAAGTTTGATCCCAGTTTGAGTGGTGAGACAATAAACATCGAGCGCAACTACTCGATTGAAAAAGACCTGACAATTGATGGCTCAGATGCTCCAGGGCTAACCATCGACGGCGACGACGACAATATTCTCTTTACCATCAAAGGTGAGGAGCGCTCCTTTAAAGTCAATGATTTAACATTGAACAATGGTTACCACGAATATAACGGCGCTGCCATTCGTGTGATGGAGCCCAACTCAGAGATTGTGGTTGAGAATACCGAATTCAACAACAATACAGCAGGTCAGGGCGGGGCCATTTGGGCAAAAACAAATGCCGATGTCACGGTGATAGATAGCCAGTTTTATGGCAATGAAGCAACTGCTTCTGACGACGCAGCAGCAGGGGCTATCAGTGTTTTTGACGACAGCACCCTGACCGTCAAAGGTAGCGAGTTTAAAGACAACGAGGGCACCTCAGGCGGGGCCATTGGCACCATTTTCACCGAACTCACGGTAGAAGATTCAGTTTTTGAAAACAACACCAGTAAGAACTGGAGTGGAGCCGTTCACGCTGATGGAGCCAGTATCCCAGACGATGATAGATACTACAGCGGTGATAAAACCCCAGATAGCGAAGGGGGAGAAATCATTATTCGAGACAGTCAGTTCATAGACAATCAATCTGGAGGGCATGGTGGAGCCGTCGGGATCTGGGGCTATGATCAAGATTATGTCACGGTTGAAGGCAGTGACTTTATCGGCAACGAAGTCACTGTCAAAGAGGGCGGAAAATCAGACGGTAGTGCAAAAGGGGGAGCCCTCCGAATATCTGGAGAAGAAGTCGTTATCAAAGATTCAAACTTTGTTGATAACACCTCAGAGGACGAAGGCGGGGCTGTTTGGTACCAGGGAGAGTCCTCTGTAGAGATCGACAACACGACCTTCTCAGGGAATCAAGCAGAAGAAGGCGGAGCCATCTACAACAGCCAATGGTCTGGCCCAGGGACAACCATTGCAGACTCAACCTTTGAAAACAACAAAACCAGTGAAGGCGGGGCCATCTACAAGAACAAAAACACCTCGATGGAGATTACAGATTCAGAGTTCGAGGGGAATGGCTCTGAGCCAATCGTTGGTAATACTAGTAACGTTGAGCAAGAGGATAGCATCCCCAGCGTTACCCCCAAATCATCATCTTCTGCTCTGGCAGCAGATGATATGGCCAGATCCCCTACGCAGTCTTCGCCTACTCAGCCCGAAGATTCACTAGTCGCCGACCTTAGCTTTGATAATCTGCGAGGAACAACAGCGACCGATGCCTCTGGCAGCAATAACTCTGCCACATTAGTGGCGGGGGCCACAACAACCAAAGGCTTTGAGGGCGATGCGCTCGCTCTCAACGGTGAAGATCAATACGCTGCCATAGATGACACCAAAGACATTAATCTAGGCACACAAGATGAGCGCACGATCTCCCTATGGTTCAGGGCAGATGACATTTCCGATGAGTCTCAGAAACAGATAATCTACGAGGAAGGCGCTGGTATTCGAGGTCTGAATGCCTACGTCTATGATGATCAGCTTTATGTGGGTGGGTGGAACGAGCCAACCCAAGAAAGTGGATGGGAAGGGACCTGGTTGAGCACCGATAAAATTTCTTCCAATGAGTGGTACCACCTTGCCATCGTGCTAGATGGTGACGACAGCGTGAGCGCAAACTCGATGACTGCCTCTTTAGATGGCCAAGTGTTTGGACAAGGCGAGGGGTCTCAGCTATGGGGGCACTCAGGGGATATCGGTATAGGCAGTGTCAACGGCGGAACCAAGTTCCATGATGGAACTGAACCCAGCAAAGGGCATGGATTAACCGGTGCAGTCGATGGCGTGCAAATTTACAACGATGCCTTAACCTCTAACCAGGTGCAAGAGTTAGTATCGGGCTACTAGCCTCCAACCGCATCGCCCCCCCCGCAGCAGGTATACCCTTCTTCTTTTACAGTCTGTAACATGACTATTAAAGTCACAAAGGGGAATTCCTATGGAAACGCAAGCCAGCATTCAAACCGTTCAACTCGGGCCAAATGGACCGACAGTGCCTGCTCTAGGAATCGGAACCTGGTCGTGGGGCGATTCGCTGTTTTGGCAATATGGCAAGGACTATGGTGCCGATGAGGTGCGTCAGGCGTTTGAGGCGGCTATAAGCGCTGGCATCAATTTCTTTGACACGGCTGAGATTTATGGTTTGGGTGAGTCAGAAAAGCTGCTGGGGCAGTTTATGCAAACTGCTGATAGCCCGGTCATTGTGGCGACAAAATACTTTCCGCTACCCTGGCGATTTTCAGGCCAGGCGGTGGCAGATGCGCTGACGGCCAGCTTAAAGCGGCTGCAGTTGCCGACCGTTGCGCTTTATCAGGTGCACTGGCCGTTTGATTTTTTGATGAGCCAAAAGACCTTGATGAATGCCCTGGCGGATGAGGTCAAGCAGGGGCGCATTCAATCAATTGGGGTGAGTAACTATTCGGCGCAGCAAATGCGGGAGGCCCATGGGTATTTGGCGGAGCGCGGGGTGCCACTGGCGGTGAATCAGGTGCAGTATTCTTTGCTGCACCGCAAGATTGAGAGTAATGGGGTATTAGACACTGCGAAAGAGCTAGGGGTGACGATTTTGGCCTATAGTCCGCTGGCTCAGGGGTTAGTCACGGGTAAATATCGGGTTGAGAATTATCAAAAGCCGACCGGGGCGCGGAGCCTTGACCCGAGATTTAGTAAAAATGGGTTAGCAAAAATTGCGCCTGTGATTGGGGTTTTGGATCGGGTCGGGGCAGCTCATGATCGGACATCCGCACAGGTGGCGTTGAATTGGTTGATTGGGCAAGGCAATGTGGTGCCTATACCGGGGGCGAAAAATGCGGGGCAGGCGACCCAGAATGCAGGGGCGCTCGGTTGGGAAATGACCGCCGCAGAGCAGGAAGAAATTGAGCAGGTGACACAACCGTGGTTGTCGTAGGGGGCAGGTAGGGGCGAGAGGCTTCTCGCCCTCCAGCATCAGAGGCCGTCAGTCAGAATTTTGAAATTATGACGATACAAGCCCCTCCATGCGTTCGGCGATGACGGCGTAAAAGGGGTCACCGCCGCCCAGGCCCATCATTTGTAAAATGGCGGGGAGGTCTGATACTTTGGCAATTACCTCTGGGGCGCTAAAGCCGCGGACTGAGCTAAAGTAGCGCTTCACTAACTCAACGCGACCGGCTTCGGAGGTGTCGCGCCAGGCTGCGATCGCTTTTTGATAAAACATCCGATTTGAGAAGCTAAAAATAGCAATGCCGCCGGGTTTTAGGATGCGGTAGATTTCGGCAAAGACGGACTCAGGATATTGCAAATACTGCACCGATACCGTATTCAAAACCGCGTCAAAGGATTGGTCTGCAAAGGGTAATGTTTGATTTTCGTTGAGGTTTTGAATGAAATAATGATCTAGGCGGGCATTGCGGGCCAGCTCTTCTGCATTCATGCCATGGCCTTCGATATGCTCAAAGGTCATGGCATCGGGCAGGTGTGACACCCAACTGCTCATCATGTCAAAGATGCGGGTATGCGGCTGCAGACGCTCTCGGTAGAGGTCAGTTAGCTGTTGGATAAACCCTTCATCCACATGGGTGACAAAGCGCGGGACATCGTAGAATGCCAGGTCATTTGACTCGTCTAATTTGGTGCGCTGAGGCGATTCAAGCAACATCGTTTTTCTTACAGGGCCAGATTAATCAGCTTTCTCCACTGTAAGGAAATTTGCAGGGGGTTGTGGGTCATCGTCCCAAATAACTCATCACAATGGGGATGAGACTGTTATTTTAGAGGGCAAATGCGATCGCAAACAATGCAATCGTCCGCGCAAAAATGATAAATAGAGGTCATGATTAGAGTCTAACTCGACCGTTTTAGGCAAAAGCGATCACAATCAGTAGTAAGCGGGACTACCCACCACCCGCTACTCATTCACCCCTTACCACAGCGCAATGGCAGATATCACTGGCACCTGGCTCGGCACCTATTGGGAATCAGGTAACCCAACCCGGTTTGAAGCAACCTTTGCCCAGGCTAAAAATAGCCTGAGCGGACGCATTGAGGACGATAGCAACCTGGGAGAAGCCAACGTTGTTGGAGACGTCACTGGACGTCAAATCACCTTTACCAAAAGCTATCTAAATAACCCCACCCATATCATTCGCTACACCGGCACCCTCTCAGAAGACGAAAACTACATCACCGGACAGTGGGTGCTTAATAAGCGCCACTCAGGCCCGTGGGAAGCCCAACGCAATGAAAACGACCTGATGTTAGAGCTAAAGTCGGTCCTGGAGCGTAAGATACCGGCTGAGGCGGCGGGGGTTAGGTAAGGAGTTACAGGTTCTGCATCACCTCAGGCAGCAGATTCGAAGGCAAATGATTAAGCGCCTGCTGCTGGCCGTTCATGCCCAGCTTATCGTAGTGGTAGCGAACATTGCGCACCAGGGCGTTAAACATAGCTTCATAGGTGGACGATGTTTTGGGCTGCTGGCCGAGGGCAGTGAGATAGTGGCGCATGGCCTTGCCCAGGTGCAGAGTGATCGCGGCGGCCTGGGGGGCAGACATAGCAAGCTGATCGTGAATATTGCCCAGACAGTGGTGGATCGCAGCTAAGTCTAAGGCGACTGGCTGCTGAGTGGCAGCAATCTGGGCAGCTTTGAGGGCGGCCTCATAGGCGATAATCGCATTTTTGCGATAGCGATCGGCGGGGTCCACGGTGTCATCGACTTTGTTCGCCAGTTCCCAGTAGGCGGTGCCCAGGTTGTTGTAAGTGCTGGCGCAGCCCGCCGGGTCAGAGTGGGGGGTGCGATAGTTGAGGGCATCGCGATAGGCTGCGATCGCATGCTTGAGCAAAAAGGCCGTCCGCTCGTGTTTCGACAAACTCCAGTAGGCAATGCCTAAATTGTTTTGCACCGCCGCATACTCTGCGGGCACCCGCTCCGGTTGGCGACAGCGGAGAGCTTCGTTATAGGCCGTGATGGCCCGATGCAAGCAGGTCTTAGGCTGCTCATAGTGGGAGAGCTTCCAGTAAATCGAGCCCAGGCTATTTTGGAGGGTGGCATACTCGTCAGCGTTTTGCTCAATCGAGCACAGGGGCAGGGCCTGGCGATAGGCTTGCACCGATAGCTTCAGATTATCTACCGCCTGGTCGTAGGCTGCTAACGTGCTGTATACCGCACCGACGTTGCTATAGAGACGGCTGGCGATGTCGGGCTGGGTCTTATGATTGGTTTGAGAAAGCCCAGTTTTATAAGCTTCCAGACTGTGCTGCATTCCCGCCAACAGCTGTTGCCGATCGTTCCCCATCTGGGCCTGCATCCAGTAAAGGGTGCCTAAATCGTTGTATACATTGCCAATGGTGTCATCGGCATCAAACATCCAGTTGAGGGCCTCACCATAGGCTCGGATAGCAGCCTCTACATTGTCCGGATGGGCATCCCCCGTTTCAATTTTTTCTCGATAAAAATGGCCCAACCCTAAAAAGGCCTCTGCGATTTGAGCCGGAGGAGCCTGCTCATCCTTGAGCTGCTCAAGGGCCTCAAAAGGCTGGTTCTGGGCAGGGGGCTCGGCAGGGACTTCAGTGGGAAGACTCACAGATAGCGGAATCTCGGGAGATGTCTCCTCAGCAGAAGTTGCCTCAAGATCGGTTTCGCCAGGGGCCTCAGTGGGGTCCCCCAAGGTCGTCTCCGAGGCAACCTGCACGGGAGCCTCAGGGTGAACGGGGGACTCAACCGGGGCAACGTCATCCGCAATTTCAGGCTCGGGGGCCTCCAACCTTTCAGCAGGCGCATCCGAGTCAGCAGCAGTGGTCGCGCCCCCCAGGGCATGGCGAGGGGGCGGTGGCGGGACCCGACTGGGAGCAGCCTGACTCATCGCCTGGGGGATCGTTTCTTGCTCTATCTCCGTAATATCTTCGCTGATCAGGTTCCACAGGTCGGCGGGCAGATACCCCGTGGCGGCAGTGGTCGCACTCTGGCGATTTTCACCGTACAAGATGCCCTCAGTCGGAGACTCAGGGGCTGCGCTCGGGCTAGTCGACGCTGGCTGCTGCAACTGGCCATTCGCGTCGGGGGCGATCGGCGTGGGGTCACCCACAAATTCAAAGACGGTGCTGCGCCATTGCCAAAACTGACCCGATGACTGTTGAATGCTGCGAAACCAGGGCCAGGGGAGCCATACCAGCACACTGGCATCAAGGTGGGGCAGCAGCGCTTCGATCCGGTCGAGGGATTGCAAAAATTGATGCTGCATCATCGACGACTGACGCGTCATTTTGTCGATGCCCACAATCTGCAAACTGGGAATCCGCTCAGGAGCTTCCTGAGAACGAGGCTGCTCTTTAAGCCAGTGGGCGATTTGAGCCACTAGATCAGGTTGCTGTGGATTAAAATCTAACCGAGCTAAGCGAGTGGGGTTATGGGGTGAGCTATCCCCCCGTCGCTGGGTATTTAACCAAAGCTGGGCGATTTCTGTCTCAAGCTGGGTGGCCAGCTGGTCTTGTAAAATCGTATTGTCACAGACCGCAAGCAGAAGCTGATGGCGTAAATTTAAACTTAAGGAGAGCTTCAGGGTCTGATAGGCACGCTGATTGATACCTAGCACAGTGCGAGAGGTTATTTGTGTGGCCACCATAGTTGTCGGTAGAGCAGAGCAAGATTGGTTAATATCCAATACTTCAGTTTTCTAGCGTATTTCGAACGTGTCAGGAATGAATTTACGACTTGTCGCATTCTTGCGGACACTTCTCAAATTGGGTGCTAGCGCGCCTGCGGATAAGTGTCCGGTCATCCGCTCCGCTAACAACCTTTAGAAACCCTGCAAAGGCCACCTAGTTAGCAGGCGACCTGTTATGCTGAAAGTCTTAAGCCAGAAGAGTTCGCGTCACCTATGTCGCTGAGTGTACAATCATCCATCCGAGAGCAGCAGCAGCCCACAATTCGTGAGCTGGCCGAGCGGATTGAGGCAACCTGGCAACGCCACTTAGATTTGACGCCTTATCAACTCCCTGACAACCTGGGCTACGTCGAAAGTCGATTAGAGGGGGAAAAGCTGATTATCGAAAATCGCTGCTACCAAACCCCAACGTTTCGTAAACTGCATCTCGAGCTGGCCCAGGTAGGGCAAGGGATCGATATCTTGCACTGTGTGATGTTCCCCCGCACAGAGTATGCTCTGCCGATATTTGGCTGCGATTTGGTAGGCGCACGGGGGCAGATCAGTGCGGCGATTGTCGACCTTTCACCGATTAGCCCATTGGGCCTCTCAATGCCCTATCAGCAGGCCCTCATCGGCGAAGATCAAGAACCCTTTTCCCAACCGCGGGCCTTACCAGACTGGGGCGATATTTTTTCTGACCGGTGCTGCTTTGTCAGACCCGCCGATATGGCAGAAGCCCATCGTTTTATCGATAAGGTAGAGCGCTATCTCACCATCCACTGCCAGCAGGCGGCCACCCTATTACCAACCCCGCACAATCGAGCGGCGATTTTTGCCGGACAGCAGCGCTACTGCCGCAAGCAGCGTCAAAACGATAAAACCCGCCGGATTTTAGAAAAAGCGTTTGGGGATGAATGGGCTGATCGCTACATGACAACCGTGCTGTTTGATTTACCTGATACATGATTTGTACTCAGCCCAGTCCCCCAGCCAACGCCATCTGCTAGCGCCATGACCGTCATCCCCGAAAATACGTCCGTCGTTCTTGAGCTTGACACCATGAGCGCCGTGCCTCCATCGGTCTCTCCGGTGCTCTCAGGTCGACTGATTGTGTTTACCGGCCCTAGCGGTGTGGGTAAAGGGACGCTGCTGCGACAATTGTTAGAGCGCCATCCAGAGATTCAACTGTCGGTCTCGGCAACGACCCGCCAGCCAAGACCCGGTGAGGTGGATGGTCAGCACTATCATTTTGTCAGTCACGAAATCTTTAACCAAATGATCGAGCAGGACGAACTGTTGGAGTGGGCAGAATTTGCTGGCAATTTTTACGGCACGCCTGCTAAGTCCCTGGCCCAGCAGATTCAGAAGGGTCAGCGGGTCGTGCTCGAAATTGAGTTAGAGGGCGCACGCCAGGTTCGCCAATCGTTTCCAGGGGCGCTGCAAATTTTTGTGATGCCGCCCTCTATCCAGGAGCTAGAAGCGCGGATTCGTCAGCGAGGGCAAGATTCGGACGCTGCGATCGCAAAACGACTCGCCCGTGCCCAAGTCGAAATTGCTGCCGCCGCCGAGTTTGATATCCAAATCGTCAACGACGACTTAGAGACGGCCCTAAAGCAGCTAGAAAGCATCTTGTTTGATGAATAATTAATCATTTGATTTCAGCCTATTCGACCGGAGACACGCCCTCTAACACCACCAGCGACTCCACCACCGCTTTTACCAACGGTGCGGCCACCGACCCGCCGTAGGCGTCTTCTCCATAGGGTTCATCAATCACAGCTAAAATCACGTATCGGGGGTTATCAGCGGGCAAAATACCTACAAAGCTGGTGATGCGTTCTTCGCCATATTCCCCAAACTCGTTCGCCTTTTGTGCTGTGCCAGTTTTGCCAGCAATCCGATAGTCTGAGAGCTGGGCTGCCTCCCCCGAGCCACTCGCAACCACAGCTTCCATCATTTGGATGACCCGGCCCGTGGTCTCAGGGGCAAACACCTGTTTAGGGGTTGGGCGCGGCGGCTGCCATTGCAGATCATTCTCAGCGTTAACCAACCCACGCACCACGTGGGGCGTTACCAGCTTGCCCCCATTGGCTAGCGCCCCATGCAGCTGGACCAACTGGAGCGGGGTCATCGAAAACCCCTGACCAAAAGAGGTGGTTGCGGCCTCTACCGCACTGTTGACAAACTGCCCTCGACTTTTGAGCTGCCCTGGGGACTCAGCCGGTAGCTCAATGCCCGTCATCTCGCCCAACCCTAAGCGAGAGAGCCACTCATAGTAGGTAGAGCGCTGCAGGGTTTCCATGATATGTACCATGCCCACGTTGCTAGAGTGGCGCAGCACATCGGTAATCGAGAGAGACCCTCGCCCGCCCACATTGGCGTAGTCGTTATTTTGGATGGTCCATTCGTCGTACTGCAGCCGACCCTCGTCATAGAAGTAGTCATCGGGGCCAATGGTGTCTTCTTGCAGTGCGATCGCAACGTTAATCGGCTTAAACGTCGAACCCGGCTCATACATATCGCTGACCGTCCAGTTCTTAAACTGCTCAACCTCAGCTTCGTAGTAGCGATTGGGATCATAGGTGGGCGTCATCGCCATCGATAAAATCGCCCCGTCTCGGGCATCCATGACGATCAGGGCCCCCCGCTTAGCACTGTGGGCAATCACCGTTTCCTCAAGCTTGCGCTGGGCCACCCGCTGCAATCGACTATCGATGGTCAGCTGCAATTTCAAGTTATCCTTGGTCGCTGTATCTGGTTGCAACAGCGACCAGCGCTGATTATCGGCCTCACTGACCGGATACCGCAGCTGTTCCTCCAAGCTGTACTCCAAACCCGTAGTGGCTTCCCCATCAATATTGATATAGCCCACCAGTTGAGAAAACAGCGCCTGCTGCGGATAAAATCGCCGTTGGCTGGCGACCAGTTCAATCCCATCCAGGCGCAGCTGACGAATCCGCTCAGCCTGCTCTTCAGAAATATCGGTGGCAATTTTAATCCCGGTTTCTTGGGTTGTAAACTCCCTGAGCAAAACATCTGAAGACTTTTCTAAAGCCGGTGCCAGGGCCTCAGCCACGTTGTCAGGCTGACGACGAAAGATCGCCGGGTGGGCATAGACCGCATAGACAATCCGATCCACCGCCAAAACATTGCCCTGGCGATCTACCATCGGTCGACGCGCTGCTCGAGGGACCGTATAAATCTCTTGCTGAGCCTGGGCCAGAGCTTTAAGATTATCCCCCTGCAATAACTGCAAATGAACAAGCTTTGCCGAGAGCCCGAACATGGTCACAATCAAAATCCCCCAGACCGTCACCAATCGGCTACGGGGGGATAGCATACGCCCTTTTCGAAGCGACCGCCGGCGGCGGCGATGTTGGCGAGCGCGCGAGCGCAAAGGGCTGATTGGCACCATGGGCTTAGGGGAAAACGACAGGTCCGTATGTGACCAAAGATGAGGACTCATATCCCAGAAGATACCCTCAAAAAATAAGGTCATTCCAGATATTAGTACCCCAGAGGATACGGCATCGTGGCCCCAACTTCATCAGCGGCAGCTTCATTGTCAGAAACCGCCCCCTCACCCTCAACAAACGACGCGGGTAGGCGACTCGGTGCCGAGTTTAGAAAGATAGCACGCTTTGGGTGAAAAGAATTTAATCCAGACCCTGCTTCAGCAGCCTGTTGGGCGATATTGTGCTTCAGGGTCTCGTTAGCGGTCGTGACCTGCTGATTTTCGGCACGAAGGGCTTCTAGTTGCAAATAGGTGCGCACAACCATCTTATCGACATATACCGTCCAGCTATAAATCACCAGCGCAGCCGCAACCAGCCCGCCGGTAACAAGCGTAGAGCCCTGCTGCAACCGCACCAAGATCGTTAGCCAGAGGGGAAGCTGAAGCTTCTTTTTGGGCAACTCCGTAACCGTTGTATCGGCTGCGACACTTACCCGTCGGGCCGGTCGAGGCACCTGGGGCAGAATCGTGACCTTGCTAGGGGTCTGGGTTTGCTTTGAGTCAGCAGCATACAGATGCCTGCGGCGAGACTCAGCCTGGGCATCTGGATCTATTTTGAAGGCTAAGGCCACGTATTACTCCTTACTCACACACACCACACAATCTCACACGTCTAATCATAAGGTGCCCGCTCTACAAATACTGTGATCAAAGCAGCGGTCAAAACAGCAATCGCCAAAAACAGCGATTGTTCACAGCGTCGACCGAAGCAGCCACAAGAGTCTTACCTTCAGCTATATCGCAAAGTGCCTCCTCAGGAGCTGCAAGGTGCTCTCTTAGGCAACCACAAGTCACCGGCTAATTAAGCCCAGTGTGATCAGCCCAGTACGATTAAACAGCAAGCCTCTACAAGACCAAGAGCCGCTCACAAAATGATTAGAATCTGGCTAACAGAAATCATATGAAATTGAGCAATATCCTACCCTGCCAACGCCCTAGGGGCAAGGGAAAAGCGCCATTTTTTTGGAAGCCGCAGGAAAGCGGGGGCCTAAAGCTTTGTCCCGCACTCGGCACAAAAGTTGCTGCCAGGGATGCTCTTAGTGCCACAGTTGCTGCACTGAACTAGCTCAACAGAGGACGCTCTCTCAGGCTGCTTGGGCAACCCGACCATTTGGGCATTACTCTTGCCAGGGGCCACCATCGGATAGCAGTTTTCATCCCGACGCACTTTGGCGTCTAACAGCACAGGGCCGTCGTAGGCAAGCATCTCAGCAATCCCAGCAGTGAGGTCTTCACGATTTTGGACGACCATGCCTTTCACACCAAAGGCCTGGGCCAGAAGCTCAAAGTTGGGCATCCCAACTTCCATGTTCGAAGACGAATAGCGCTCACCAAAGAAGCTTTGCTGCCATTGGCGCACCATCCCCTGCCAACCGTTATTGATGATCACGGTCTTGACGTTGATCCCGTACTGGGCCAACGTCGCCAGTTCTTGCAAGTTCATCTGGAAACTGGCATCTCCACTCACACAGATCACATCGTGATCAGGCATCGCCACCTTAACCCCCATAGCCGCGGGCATGCCATAGCCCATCGTGCCTAGCCCCGCACTGGAGATCCACTGGCGCGGTCCATTTTTGAGAAACTGCGCTGCCCACATCTGATGCTGGCCCACATCGGTGGTGTAGTATGCGTGGGGAGCCTGTCGCCCCAGCTCAACAATCACTTCCTGGGGGGATAACATATCAGGGTAAGACGGTACCACTAGCGGATAGTCTTGCTTCCAGCGATTAATCCGGGCACGCCACTCGGCGGTGCGCTGGGTGGCATCGGGCTGCTCTGCGCCAAGTCGAGACAACAGTTCATCTAAGACGGCTTTGACATCCCCGACAATGGGCACGTTGGGCACTCGATTTTTGCCCACCTCTGCTGGGTCAATATCGATGTGGATGACCTTAGCCCGTGACGCAAATTCGTCGAGTTTGCCGGTCACTCGATCATCAAAGCGGGCCCCCACCGCAATCAGCAAGTCACATTCACTCACGGCAAAGTTGGCATAGGCGGTGCCGTGCATGCCCAGCATACCGACCGCAAGGGGGTGATGCTCATCAAACGCGCCCTTGCCCATTAACGTCGTAGTGACTGGGATCCGAAAATGCTCAGCCAGCTGCAAAATCTGCCCGTGGGCCCCGGACGAAATCGCCCCACCCCCCACATACAGCAATGGCTTGTAAGCGGCCCGCAGCAGTCGAATCGCGTGCATGATTTGACGCGGGTTGCCCTTCGTGGTGGGCTTATAACCCGGCAGCTTTAAAGACTTGGGCTCTACTGGCTCATAGTCAAATTCTTCTACCCCGACATCTTTAGGCACATCAATCAAGACCGGCCCCGGACGACCCGTCTGAGCGATATAAAAGGCCTCAGCCACAATCTGGGCCATGTGTTTAGGATCGCGCACCACATAGGAGTGTTTCACGATTGGCAGCGTAATCCCAAAGATATCGGTTTCTTGGAAAGCGTCACTGCCAATAGCCGCCCGCGTCACCTGCCCGGTCACCACCACCATCGGAATCGAGTCCATCTGGGCGGTGGCAATCCCGGTTACCAGATTAGTCGCCCCCGGACCCGAGGTGGCAAAGCACACCCCCACTTCTCCAGTGGCACGGGCATAACCGTCAGCTGCGTGGGATGCGCCCTGCTCATGGCGGACCAAAATATGCTGCACTTTCCCGGCGGCTTCTGCCTCATAGAGCGCATCGTAAATGGGCAAAATTGCCCCGCCTGGATAGCCAAAAATATGCTTTACCCCGTGGCGCACTAGACTATCAATCAGCGCATGGGCTCCAGTGGCCTGTTGGGTGGCGGCTGGGGTATGCAATGGGATGGGAGACATCATAGAAATGCAGGGGTAATGAATGACTAAATGGTCACCTATTTTACAATCATGCCTCAAATGCCCCTAGAAACTATCGGAATAATTCTGAGTTTTAGACTAAGAATTATTATCTGTCTAACTGAAAAATAGTGTTTGCTCAGGGGCCTGTTGCAGCGATAGGTCTTAGGATCAGTGCGCCTATCCGCGTGCGCGATCGCAATGCGTGGCCGCCATCAGTCGGCTGGATATGTTAGGTGTTCTTGATGTTTATGCCCAATATGTTCAGGCCCGATATATTTAGGCCCATCGGGGCCCCGATGGGCCTCCGCTAGAGCCTGGCTCACAAAATCCGCTGCACTCATGAGATCGCGGCGCTGCCCGTCCACAGACCACCCCAGGGCCTGCTCCGGAGTCTGCCACAGCGCCAGATGATCAACCCCAGGCTCTGCATAAAAATTTACCGCCCCGCCCCC
>JBCDDJ010000100.1:0-16459 GCA_039180385.1 Cyanobacteria bacterium P01_G01_bin.38
GGCTGCCCTAGGGCGATCGTCTAGGCCTCTGTCTCTGCTTCAGACTCATCCGGTTGACTTTCGGCAGATGCCTCGCCTGATGGGGCATCTGCGTCTGCATCTGCGTCCGTTTCTGCATCATCTGGAGTCAGCGTACCCTCCGGGACTAGCTCGATTTCAGAATTTTCTTCAAGCCAGGCTAAAATCTGCTCTTTCAGTAAATCTTCATTCACAACCTGCTGTAGTCGCTCAGGATCCACCTGGGAGGGATCGTCAACCTCTGCCATCATTTCTTTAATCCGAGCCTCGACCGCTGATTCCTCAACTTTGATCGATTCCTGTTTTGCAATTTCCCCCAAGGCCAGGGTCCGGCGCAGCCGTTCAATTGCCTCTGGCCGTGCGTTGTCGCGCATGTTAGAGACCAATTCTTTGGTTAAAAACTTATTGACATCAATGCCCTGGTTGGCTAGCTGCATGACCGTTTGAGTGACGATGAAATCGACTTCTCGCTGTACTAGGGTTTTAGGGATTTCGGCTTCTAGATGGATGACAAGCTCATCTAGAAGCGATTTTTCCTTGTTTGCTTTAGTAGCATCATCAGCCTCTTTTTGATAGCGCTCCTCCAAAGAAGCCTTAAGCTCCTCTAACGTTTCAAACTCGCTCACCTCTTGGGCAAATTCATCATCTAGGTCGGGAAGCTCTTTTTCTTTGAGCTCGTTAAGGGTGATGGTAAAGACAGCGGGCTTACCCGCGAGGGACTCTTGCGGATAGGCTTCTGGGAAAGCCAGCTCAACATCCTTGGTTTCTCCAATTTTCATCCCGACAATGCCTTCGACAAAGCCAGGGATAAACCGACCTTCCTTAATCTCGACCTGAAAATCTTCAGCACTGCCGCCTTCAAATTCTTCGGGGTCTTTGCCTTCTTCAGTCAACTTGCCAACAAAATTGACCACGGCCACATCTTCTTCTTGAGCCGCCCGATCTTCGATCGGAACCAGAGTAGCCATGTTCTCGCGATAGCGCTCAAAGGTTTCATCAATGCGAGTGGCGTCATATTTAGACTCTTCTGCTTTGATAGAGAGCCCCTTGTACTTAGCCAAGGTGACCCGAGGAGGCACGTCTACCGAAGCAGAGATAGTCAGCTGCTTGCCCGGCTCATACTGGTTTACCAAATCTTCAAACGATGAGCGCAGCTGGTAGTTTCCGAGGGCTTCGATGGCCTCTTGCTCAATCGCTTTGTCAATCGCAGCCTGGACTAAATCCTCGAGAGCAGCGGCCTTGAGACGAGTTGACCCCAGCCGCTGAATCAAAATTTGACGGGGCACTTTGCCGCGGCGAAACCCAGGAATATTAGCCGTCTGCATGTAGTTTCGCAGTACCTTTTCATAGGCCTGACCGGACAAGTCGGCGGGCACTTCAATTTCTAGGCCGAGTTGGCTATCGGGCAATGTTTCCTGGGTAACTTTCATTGAGTTTTTCTATCTTTAATGAAGGAGCGATGCGAAGCGTCGCCTGTGTAATAAATCTGCGCACTGGACTAATCAAGCTAATATGCGCCAATATTGCCAAACCCGATCAGGGCGTTAGCCGCAATTAGCTATGTTACCTGATTATTTGTGATTAATTTGAATTTGAGGGATTCAAGATAACCGTCCAAAGCTTGGATCGCTCAAGATGGCCTTTGAGAAATCGCGAACTTTGGGTTATAACCTTGATTAGCGAGAGCGGCATCTCAAATACAGGACTGTAAAGACGGATATCTGGATATTTTTCTAGCAGGTATGCCTCGAGCGAGTGTAGTAGAGTGTGGGCTAAGCGAGATGAGCGATATGGCTGCTCATTTGACAGGATTTAAGGTTTACAGCTTTGACAGGGTTACAGTAGGTTAGAATTGAATGCGGTCTCAATCCGAATTAGTTCTCAGGCAGGTTTTTCTGAGAATGACTTTCTTTATAATGTTTGGGGCGTCGCTGCATGGACTTGCCTTTCCTAGCGCATGATCTTCACTCAGGCATGGTCGAAGGGCTAGTTTCCTAAAGGGTTTTGGACAACTGAATAGTTCGATTTTTGATAACTTTATGCAAATTGCTAACGCTGGGATTTGCCCATTTAGCCTATGAATTCAAATAGCTACGTTTATTTAAATTTCTAAGGTGTCTGTTCTTGTATTTCTTCTTTGAAGGAGGGTATTCGTTTGCCTGAAACTTATCGTGTTGCCATTGTTGGCGCAACGGGCGCTGTGGGCACTGAGCTTATACAGCTTTTAGAGTCGCGAGATTTTCCGGTTGAGTCGCTAAAGTTACTGGCTTCGGAGCGTTCTGCAGGTTCTACGTTGGTTTTCAAGGGAAAGCCAGTGCTGGTTGAGGCGATGGATGAGCAATCCTTTAGAGGGGTTGATCTGGTCCTAGCCTCAGCTGGGGGCAGCGTTTCTCGGCAGTGGACCCCCATTGCGGTCAAGGCTGGAGCCGTGGTGGTTGATAACTCCAGCGCTTTTAGAATGGATCCCGACGTGCCGTTGGTGGTGCCAGAGGTTAACCCAGATGATGCGTTGACCCATCGGGGGATTATTGCTAATCCTAACTGCACTACGATTTTGATGAGCGTGGCGATTTGGCCGCTGCATCAGGTGCAGCCGATTCAACGGGTAGTGGTCTCAACCTATCAGTCGGCCAGCGGTGCGGGGGCACGGGCCATGGCGGAAATGAAGCAGCAGGCCCGCGCTATTTTAGATGAGCAAACGCCTAAAACCGATATTTTTCCTTATCCTCTGGCGTTTAATTTGTTTGCCCACAACTCACCCCTTAGCGACCAGGGCTATTGCCAGGAAGAGCTCAAAATGGTGAATGAGACCCGCAAAATTTTTGGACAGCCTGATTTACGAGTGACGGCGACCTGTATTCGAGTACCAGTGCTGAGGGCCCATTCAGAGGCGATCAACCTGGAATTTTTGTCCCCTTTTGCGGTTAACCAGGCCCGTGAGCTTTTGCAGAAAGCACCGGGGGTTCAATTGGTAGAAGATTGGCAGGCTAATTATTTTCCGATGCCAATGGAGGCCAGTGGCCAAGATGATGTCTTAGTGGGACGAATTCGTCAGGATCTCTCTCACCCCAATGCCCTTGAGCTGTGGCTCAGTGGCGACCAGATTCGCAAAGGGGCTGCTTTAAATGCAGTTCAGATTGCTGAATTGCTGGTGGCTAAGAAGGCGTTGCCCGTTGCTGCCGTCGCCTAAGGAGAAGTTTTACGTGGCTCGGTTTGGACGCGTATTGACGGCGATGATTACGCCGTTTGATCAGGCGGGTGCGGTCAACTACGACACCGCCGAAAAGTTAGCGATTCACCTGGTTGATCAGGGAACCGATACTGTGGTGGTGTGTGGTACTACAGGGGAATCGCCCACCCTATCTTGGGATGAGGAGTATAATTTATTTAAGACGGTTAAGTCGGCGGTGGCTGGTCAAGCCCAGGTGATTGCGGGGACTGGCTCTAACAGTACCCGGGAGGCCATCGAGGCGACCCAAAAAGCTCAGCAGCTTGGCTTAGATGGTTCTCTACAGGTGGTGCCATACTATAACAAGCCTCCCCAAGCGGGGCTGTATGAGCATTTTTGTGCGATCGCACAAGCAACCCCCGATTTGCCGATGATGCTTTACAACGTGCCGGGGCGCACTAGCTGTAATTTAGCCCCAGCGACCGTTGCCAAGTTATCCATGATTCCTAATATTGTCGCGATTAAAGAAGCCAGTGGGAATCTTGATCAAACCAGCGAAATTCGGCGATTGACCGATGTAGACTTTGACATTTACTCAGGGGATGATTCTTTAACCCTACCGATGCTGGCGGTGGGGGCAGTGGGGGTGGTTAGCGTGGCCAGTCATCTAGCGGGCCCCCATCTCCAGCAAATGGTTCAAGCGTTTGAGGCCGGGCAGGTCAAAGTGGCGACTGACCAGCATCTCAGGTTGCTACCCCTGTTCAGAGCGCTATTTGCTACCACTAATCCCATCCCTGTCAAAGCCGCCCTGCGCTTATTGGGGTGGCCCGTTGGCAGCAGCCGCCCCCCCTTGGGGATGGCCAGCGATGAAGTGACCGATCACCTCAGGGATGTTCTAAAAGACCTCAGTCTACTCCCCCATTAGTTTTTTGACTGCGAGATACTTCGCTCCCGGGCTCTAACCCTCACTGTAAATATTTGGGTTGTTTGACCGAAGCTGCTGACTATCGGGGCTGTTTAACACCGAAGTATCTCTAGTCCATTCAACCTTGCACTGCCCTTTATTAATGTTCAAAAGAAGGAAACTACATGAGTCAAAGTAAAAAGAAAGAAGCTTTAAAAGTGATCCCCCTCGGCGGGCTTCACGAAATTGGAAAAAATACCTGCGTTTTTGAAATTAACGACGAGATTATGCTGCTCGATGCAGGGCTGGCCTTCCCCGGTGACGGCATGCACGGTGTCAATCTGGTGCTGCCCGATGTCACCTACCTGCGTGAAAATCGCCACAAAATTAAGGGCATGATCGTTACCCACGGTCACGAAGACCACATTGGGGGCATTGCCTTTCACCTCAAGCAGTTTGATATTCCGGTCATTTACGGCCCCCGGTTGGCGATGGCTCTGCTTACCGATAAGCTAGCCGAAGCCGGCGTTTCTGATCGCACCGAAATTAGAACCGTCCAGCCCCGTGAAATGGTCCGGGTGGGCAAGTCTTTTGTGGTGGAGTATATTCGCAACACCCACTCCATTGCCGACAGCTTTACCGTGGCCATTCATACCCCGGTTGGGGTGGTGATCCACACCGGGGACTTTAAGATTGACCACACCCCGGTGGATGGTGAGTACTTTGACTTTCAGCGGTTGGCTGCCTATGGTGAGCAGGGTGTGCTGTGCTTGATCAGCGATTCGACTAATTCAGAAGTGCCTGGTCATACCCCGTCGGAGCGGTCGGTTTTTCCCAATTTAGATCGCGAGTTTAGTCTGGCTAAAGGTCGGCTAATGGTGACTACTTTTGCGTCTTCGGTGCATCGCGTCAATATGCTCCTCGAGCTGGCCCAAAAACACGGACGCAAGGTTTTTGTGGTGGGGCGCTCGATGCTAAATGTGATTGCCCACGCCCGCAATTTGGGCTATATCAAGTGCCCCGATGATTTGTTCAGACCCCTCAACGAGCTAAAACATTGCCCTGACAAGCAGGCAATGATTTTAACCACGGGGTCCCAGGGCGAGCCGATGGCGGCTTTAACCCGTATTGCCAATGGCTCCCATCGCCAAATTAAGGTGCGGGAGGGCGACACGATTATTTTCTCGGCTAACCCGATTCCGGGGAATACGATCGCGGTGGTAAACACCATCGATAAGTTGATGATGCAGGGGGCCAACGTGGTCTATGGCAAGGCTAAGGGCATACACGTATCGGGGCACGGCGCTCAAGAAGATCAAAAGCTGATGATTGCGATGACCCGACCCAAGCTATTTTTGCCAGTGCACGGTGAGCACCGGATGCTGGTCAAGCATTCCAAGACTGCTCAGAGCATGGGTATCCCCGCTGAAAACATGGTGATTATCAACAACGGCAATGTGGTGGAGGTGTCTGAGGACACCATCCGCATCGCCGGTAAAGTGCCCTCTGGGATTGAGCTAGTCGATTCTTCCCGCGATGGCATGGTGCAGCGCAGCGTCCTCAAGGAGCGCCAGCAACTGGCTGAAGACGGTATGATTACTGTGTCGGCAGCGATTAATCCCAAGGGTCAACTGCTCAACAAGCCCGTGGTCAATCTCCGCGGTGTGGTGAGTGAGTACACCCAAGAACGATGGGATCAGATCGTGAATGATGCCGTGAGCAACGGGTTACGCAATCGCTGGAAAGAAGTGGTAGATGATACCGCCAGTAAAAAGGCCAAGGTGGATTGGGACGGGTTGCGATCGCGCCTGGAAGAGGAGCTACGACGGGTGATCCGTCGGGAGCTGCCCAAGCGCTACCCGCTGATTGTTGTACTCCTACAGCAAATCGAGGCCGAGCCCGCTAAGACGGTTGAGCCTGCTAAGAAGAGGGTGACGCCGATGCCAGTGGTAGCCTCTGCTTCATAGTGAACCGGGCGAAGGTCGAAAATCTGCCTTTCGACCTTCGCCCGATTGCCCTATCGGATCTGGCTACGCTAGCGCCTTTTGCCACAAATCAAAAATCTTCAGCTCGAACTCTAGTCATTCGTGCAGGCTAGCGCTATAATGCATCTCAACAGAAGCCACCGTAGGGAGCTACTGGAGTATTTCGGTTTAACTTGATCCATGGCGGGTGCTGAGACTGACGCCGCTTCTGCTGGATTTCTTGTATAGCAAGGTTTTGACAAGGTTCAGGAAGTTGTCTGAGGTGACAGTGCCCTAGAGAAGGTTTTTTCGGCAAAAGAGCACGCATAGCAGTCTAGGCTGCTCGTATTTTTTGTTTTCTTCGGTTTATTTCCTTCGGTTATCGAGTGCACGGTTGTGCCTTGCGCAGTGCGCAGCTACAGCTTGTGATAGAGGTTGCACCCTGCATTGCAAGGCAGGGTATGCACGATTGGACGACACAGACTAGGCCCCATTGGGCCATCCAGCTTAACAATTCACCCGCCAGCGTCCCTGTAGGTAAGATTTGGGCACTTGCTGGCCAAAGGTTTTAGAGGAAATTGAATGCCTAAGCAAATTATCATTGCAGAGCAGCATCGAATCGCAGCTGTCTTTTCAGAGGACCAGATCCAAGAGCTTATTGTTGCTACTGGCAGCCATCAAGTTGGCGATATCTATCTCGGGACCGTTGAAAATATTTTGCCCGGTATTGATGCTGCCTTTGTCAATATCGGCGACAGCGAGAAGAATGGCTTTATGCACGTTTCAGACTTGGGGCCGCTCAGGCTTAAACGTGCGGCGAGTTCAATTACTGAGCTGCTAGCACCGCAGCAAAAGGTATTGGTCCAGATTATGAAAGAGCCTACTGGCAATAAGGGGCCGCGGCTGACTGGCAAGGTTACCCTGCCGGGCCGCTATCTGGTGCTGATGCCCTATGGTCGTGGCGTTAACCTCTCTCGCCGGATTCGTAATGATGCCGAGCGCCATCGACTGAGGGCGCTCGGCATTTTAGTTAAACCCCCCGGCATGGGGCTGCTGATCAGAACTGAAGCCGAAGGCGTCTCTGAAGATGCGATTATCGAAGACTTAGAGGCTCTGCAGCGACGCTGGGAGATGATTCAGCAAGAGGCGGTATCGACCCGAGCCCCGGCGCTGCTCAATCGAGATGACGATTTTATCCAGCGGGTCTTGCGAGATGTTTACAGCTCAGATGTCAACCGCATCGTCACCGACTCTCACACGGGTCTACAGCGGGTTAAGCAGCACCTGTCCAACTGGAGCGATGGTCGCATTCCGGCGGGGGTGCTGATTGATCACCATCGGAGTCAGACCCCCATCCTGGAATATTTCCGAGTTAACGCTGCTATTCGCGAGGCGTTGAAACCCCGGGTTGATTTACCCTCCGGTGGTTACATCATCATTGAGCCAACCGAGGCACTCACGGTCATTGACGTTAACTCAGGCTCGTTTACTCGCTCTGCTACCGCCCGGGAGACGGTGCTTTGGACTAACTGTGAGGCCGCCGCCGAGATCGCCCGACAGCTGCGGTTACGCAACGTGGCTGGGGTAATCATCGTCGACTTTATCGACATGGATTCGCGCCGCGACCAGATGCAGGTGCTGGAGCACTTTGATAAAGCTATTCGGGCTGATAAGTCTAGGCCTCAAATTTCCCAGCTGTCTGAACTGGGCCTGGTTGAGCTGACCCGTAAGCGTCAGGGGCAAAATATTTACGAGCTATTTGGTCGTCCTTGCGAAACGTGTGGTGGTTTGGGCCATCTGGTCCATCTTCCCGGGGAAGAACCCGCTGCTGCCGAGCGCTCTGCGGTGGCCAGTCGCGGTGGCAGCTCATCTGCCCCGACGCCCTTGCCGAGCCGCTATTCAGCTCGAGATAGTCGTGCTCAACCCTTAGAGTCTACTCAAGATCTGCAGTCACTCAATCTCTTGAATCACCCTGATTATCAGGAAAAGGCGTCTGCTCGTGGGGGTAATCGTCGTCGTCGTCGGCGGGGGGCTGATGCGCCAGTGCCAGTCAGGGGTCGGGTTAGCCCGATCAAAGAGACTGAGAACGGCGATGTCCCCAGCAAGGTTGTCAATGCCGAGCCAGAAACCACGACCCGCACCAGCAAGCGTACGCGTAATGGTCGAGGGCGCAAGCCAGAGGCTCCGCCGGAGGTGGTTTCAGTAGAAATGACCCTTGAGGAGCAAGATATATATGCGGCCATGGGCATTTCACCCCTGGTGCTGGGGCAACAAGCGGTCAAAGATCCTAAAAATGCCATCATCTCAGTGGTTCTGCCCGGTGAGAAGTCGGTAGAGCCGCCTATAACCCTTGAATCTCCTGTGGTTGAGGTCACTGTGCCGACCCCTGCGGTGGTTATAAATCCCTCTGTAGATGAGCCTGTAGATGAGCTTGTGGAGAATAGCGCTGGCATAGAAGAGACCCTAGAGGACGCTGAAGATAGTCCCGCCGATGAGGAAAAAACGTCTACTCGTCGCCGTCGCCGTCGCCGTTCTTCGGCGGCTGCGGCCAGTGGTGAGTAGGGTTGGGTTGGCCGTCGATGCTCTAGCAGCGGAGCCTGCTTTATTAGAGGAGATGGTTGCAGGCGTTGATGAGGTGGGTCGCGGGGCGCTGTTTGGCCCTGTTGTGGCGGCTGCGGTGATTTTGCCAGCTGGGGCACTAGCTCCTCTGGCTGATGCGGGGGTTACCGATAGTAAGCAAATTGCACCCAAACGGCGGGCTGAGTTAGCGCACCAAATTCAGTTGGCTGCGGTTGATTGCAAAATTGGGTATGCTTCGGCCCGTGAGATCGATCGGATCAATATTTTGCAGGCTTCGCTGCTGGCAATGAAGCGGGCGGTTTATCGCTTGGAGCCGCTGCCAGTCCATTGTCTGGTAGATGGCAATCAGCGGATTCCTAACTTGGGGATATCTCAAGAAACCCTTGTTAAAGGGGATCAATCTTCGCTTGCGATCGCAGCCGCCAGCATCATCGCCAAGGTTTGGCGAGACACCCTGATCATTCGCCTGGCAGTGCGCTACCCTGGCTATGATTTAGCCTCAAACAAAGGCTACGGTAGCCAAAAACATCGAGCTGCGCTGCAAACAAGGGGACCGTCAAAACAGCACCGTCAGTCTTTCAAAACCTGCCAAGGGCCCCTATTGGCCCACTGATGAGACTGGCAATGGCTGAGCTGCCCAGGTTTCATAGTCAGCGACCAGTCGATGCAGCAAGCGCTGTTTAATCGTTAACAACACCCCGTTTAAGATGCCGTTACCTGTAGTTTCTAAAATGCTCCTTGGCGTTAACCGGAATGCCGTGGGCAAATCAACTCGAACCTGCAGGTCTGCCTGCCCGGATAGCGTGGTTTTGCCCGCCGAGGTGAGTGGCTCTAAAACCCCTTGCAAATCTAAGGCAAAACGATTGCTTAAGGACTCATGGCCTGAGAGGTAGCAGCCTTGAGATTGAATCATCACCCGACCCTGGCATAACCAAACTCGAATGTCAGTGACGGGCTCTAGCGCCAGCATCATAAATCGAAGGGGGCGCATCCTCAATCGAAAGATATCTTCCCCTAGGACCGTGACCTGGCTCGGATCAACCAGCGCATGAACTAAACGCTCTGTCTGATTAAAATAACGCTCTATGGGAACTGAAAAAGTGGGAACCTCAATGCTGACCGATTGAGATGCACAAAAACGAACCATGCTACCCCTAATGAAAATGCGGTTTTGAAGTTTAAATAAACCGTTTATACCCTCACTTTATCATTTTTATTGGGGCATCCCCTGAAGCCTGCCGTAACATCAACAACCCTTGCAAATCCATGATATCGATCGCCTACCTCGGCCCCCGAGGGACCTATTCTGAGCAAGCAGCCATCCGCTATGGTCAGGGGCTCCAGTCGCAGGACGTCACTTATCAGGCCTATCCCAGCATTCCTAGGACGATCCAGGCCACCGCCCAGACAGAGACCGATTTGAGCATTGTTCCCGTTGAAAACTCCATCGGGGGAAGTGTGGATAATACTCTGGATACCCTGTGGACGTTAGATAGTTTGCAAATCAAGCAGGCGTTAGTTTTACCGATTGAGCACGTGCTATTCTCCCGTGCGATCTCGATTCAAGATATTCAAGTGGTTTACTCCCACCCCCAAGCCTTGGCCCAATGTCAGCAATGGTTGACCCATAACCTACCCACCGCAAAGCTGATTCCCACCAGCTCGACTACCGAAGCCCTCGCACAAATAGGCCAGGAATCCAAAGCCGCCGCAATTGCCTCTTCGTTGGCCGCTAGCCTATATCAGGTCCCTATTTTAGCCCGCGCCATTGCTGACCACCGGGAGAACTGCACCAAGTTTTGGGTGCTCAGCCGTCAGCCTGCGCTCCAAGGGAGTCACACCTCCTTAGGGTTTAGTTTGCCAAATAACACTCCCGGGGCACTTCTCAAACCCCTACAGCTGTTTGCTACTCAAAATATCAACATGAGTCGCATCGAATCTCGGCCCACAAAACGAACCCTTGGCGACTACCACTTCTTTATCGATATTGAAGCTAGCCTGGACAATCCCAACACCCAAGCTGCTTTACAGTTACTCAAAAACTGTACCGAAACCCTCAAAGTTTTCGGGAGTTATACAGAATTAACCATCGACCTCGAATCGGATGAGGTTTAATGAGTTGAGGCTTAATAAGTCATCGAACGTTAGTCGCCGAATGGTTGGAGCTACTCATCTGATAAAACATCTTTGAGGGCTGTCCTAGCCGCAAGATGGTTACGCGTAGACATTAAAATTTCTGCTTCCCGTTCTAACCGACCTGCGGTGTCTTGCATCTCTAATAAGGCCTGTTGTTCGCTGGCTACTCCATACAGTGTGCTGGCTACCCAGTAAGACAGCTCTAGCGGCAGGTCTGGGATACTATCTGGAAACTGAATCTCTTGACTGGTTAGCTTTGCAGACAGTTGGACCACATCCCTCAGGAGTTGATCAACTTCAGACGCCAGCGGATGCAAATCCTCCTGGATAGGTTCATCGTCAATCCACTCGACCAGGCCAACTCGATAGGGCTTTTCACGAACGTAGTCAAGGACGCGAAATCGTTGCTGACCCAGGGTTAAAATCTTCATGCGGTCGTCTGGCAGACGCTGATAATGCACGATCTCAGCACAGCACCCCACTTTGGCAATTTCATCCGTTGTCGGATCTACCATCAATATCCCAAAGCGTCGATCGCTCTGGAGAATGGTATTCATCATAATGCGATAACGGAATTCAAAAACGTGAAGCGGTAGGCGTCTGCCAGGAAAGAGAACCAGCTCTGGTAATGGGAAGAGGGGCAGCTCTCGAACAGCAACTGATGAGGCAAAATCCATTATCGTTTGCTTGAGAAAGGACTAACTGTTAGTCAAAATTGCGATATCTGCAGTCTAAAATATAGCTCTAAAAAAAGAAAAAATAGCTCTCAAAGAAAAGGGGAGCATTTGCTATGTCCGCATATTAAAACTAAATATATTCTAACCTATGCTTTCCGACTCAACAGCCCATAAATCATAAAGAGCAGACGTTGAATAAACATCTGCTCCCTAGCATTAAAATTTAAATTTCAGACCGTATACTTTATCCGTAACAGGTCAGTTTAAGTAGCGCTTGCTGTTAAAGGTTGACCGCTCAACCTTGACGCCTAAAGTTTAACCTCAATATCAACCCCTGCGGGTAAATCTAATTTCATCAGGGCATCAATCGTTTTGGAGGAGGGCTGATAAATATCGATGATGCGGCGATGGGTGCGGGTTTCAAAGTGCTCTCGAGAATCTTTGTCGACGTGGGGAGACCGTAGTACGCAATAAATCTTACGCTTTGTCGGTAGCGGAATAGGCCCGATAGCAGTCGCATTGGTGCGATTGGCAGTATCGACGATCTTTTCGCAGGATGTATCGAGTAAGCGACGGTCAAAAGCCTTTAACCGAATGCGAATTTTCTGCTGTTGAATGGTAGCCATTGCAAATTTAATCTCTGTTCAGTTGTCTAGGTTCGATGTCTGTAGCTGAGCCAAGATAGGCTGTTGGTGCTAAGAGTCAGGAGATAGGAGTCAGGAGTTAGTCTATTCTTTGCAGAAAACAGCCTTGGAGAAGATATCTCCTCTTACCTCCTATCTCCTTATCTCCTTTCTTATCAAAATACGCCTTATTCGACGATCTTAGAAACGACGCCAGCACCCACGGTACGACCGCCTTCACGGATTGCGAAACGCATTCCCTGCTCAATGGCAACGGGGTTAATCAAGCTCGCTGTCATTTTAATGCGATCCCCAGGCATGACCATTTCGGCAGCACTACCGTCGTCAGCGGTGAAGGCATCAATGGAGCCAGTTACGTCAGTTGTCCGCACATAGAACTGGGGCTTATATCCAGGAAAAAAGGGTGTATGACGTCCCCCTTCTTCTTTGGTCAAGACATAAACCTCAGCTTCGAACTTGGTGTGAGGGGTGATACTGCCGGGTTTGGCTAACACCATGCCGCGCTCAATGTCAGCTTTTTGGATACCGCGTAGGAGGATGCCGACGTTGTCACCAGCCATCCCTTCATCCAGGGTTTTCTGGAACATTTCAACCCCCGTTACAGTGCTGCTACGAGTATCGCGAATGCCAATAACCTCAATGGTTTCACCGACTTTGACCTGACCCCGCTCAATCCGTCCGGTGGCCACAGTTCCCCGACCGGTGATGGAGAAGACATCCTCAACGGCCATCAAAAAGGGCTTATCAATGTCGCGCTCGGGGGTGGGGATGTAGGCGTCTACTTCATCCATCAGCGCATGGATCTTGTCGACCCACTCATCGTCACCGCGCCCGGTTCCAGGCTTAGCCGATAGTGCCTCGACCGCCTTCAGGGCAGATCCCGCCACTACCGGAATATCGTCCCCTGGGAAGTCGTAGGAACTCAATAGCTCACGCACTTCTAGCTCAACTAGCTCTAAGAGCTCTTCGTCATCAACCTGGTCTTGCTTGTTCAAGAAGACCACGATGTGGGGGACACCCACTTGCTTTGCCAATAGAATGTGCTCGCGGGTCTGAGGCATGGGGCCATCTGCTGCAGAACACACCAGGATTGCACCATCCATCTGAGCGGCCCCGGTAATCATGTTTTTGACATAGTCAGCGTGACCTGGGCAGTCTACGTGGGCATAGTGACGGGTTTCTGTCTCATACTCCACGTGGGCTGTATTGATGGTGATCCCTCGCGCTTTCTCCTCAGGAGCCGCATCGATCTCATCATACTTACGGGCCTTAGCACTACCGGCTGCCGCCAGTGCCATTGTAATCGCCGCAGTAAGTGTGGTCTTACCATGGTCCACGTGACCGATGGTGCCGATATTAACGTGGGGTTTGCTTCTTTCAAACTTTTCGCGTGCCATGAATCTAACGTGTCCCTAATTTACTTATGCGTTCCCTTTGTTTTTAGCAATGACTGCTTCAGCCACATTACGAGGAACATCCTCGTACTGGCCGAACTCCATCGAGAAAATGCCTCGACCTTGCGTCTTTGAACGAATGTCGGTGGCATACCCAAACATTTCAGCCAAAGGTACGTTTGCAGTCACCTTGGCAATGCCATCCTCAGAACCCATCCCCTCAATCTGACCTCGACGAGAGTTAAGGTCACCCATGACGTCCCCGAGGAAATCCTCAGGCACCTCAACTTCGACCTTCATAATGGGCTCCAAGAGTGCTGGAGAAGCTTTCATGACTGCGTTTTGAATGGCCATAGAGCCAGCAATCTTGAAGGCCATCTCCGAAGAGTCAACATCGTGGTAAGAACCGTCTACCAGCGTGACCTTGAGGTCGATAACGGGATACCCCGCTAGGATACCAGATTCACACTTTTCTTTCATACCTGCCTCTGCAGGGCTGATGAACTCTTTGGGAATGGTACCCCCAACGATTTTAGAAACAAACTCAAAACCGCTGCCAGATTCCCCCGGTTCGACTTCGATCACGACGTGGCCGTATTGGCCCTTGCCACCGCTCTGACGCACAAATTTACCCTCAGCTTGGACGGCCTTGCGAATGGTTTCGCGGTAGGCCACCTGAGGTGCGCCGATGTTAGCCTCCACATTAAATTCTCGTTTCATACGATCCACAAGAATATCAAGGTGAAGCTCCCCCATACCTGCAATCACAGTCTGATTGGTTTCCGGGTCAGTGGCGACCCGAAAAGTGGGATCCTCTTCAGAAAGTGATTGCAAAGCTTTTGATAGTTTCTCCATGTCTTGCTTGGTCCTGGGTTCCACAGCCACCGAAATCACCGGCTCCGGGATAAATAAGGATTCAAGTACAATGGGCTCATTAGGATCGCAAATGGTGTCACCAGTGGTGGTGTCTTTGAGGCCCAAGGCGGCTCCCAAATCGCCAGCTCTAAGCTCATCAACCTCAATGCGATCGTCAGCCTTCAAGATAATCAGGCGAGAAACACGCTCCTTTTTTCCCTTGGTGGCGTTGTAGACATAGCTCCCCTTTTTCATCACGCCGGAATACATCCGCAGAAAGGTGAGTCGACCATAGGGATCGGCCATGATCTTGAAAGCTAAGGCTGCTAAAGGCTCATCATCGTCGGAGTGCCGCTCACCGATTTCCCCATTGGGTAAAGTCCCTTGAATGGCCTTGACTTCGAGGGGAGACGGGAGATAGTCAACAATGGCGTCTAATAGCAGCTGGACGCCTTTGTTTTTAAAGGCGGAGCCACAAAACATGGGCACCATCTTCCCCGCAATGGTGCTGCTACGAACGCCTGCCATAATTTCATCGGCGGACAGGCTTTCTCCCTCCAGATATTTTTCCATCAGGGTGTCGTTGACGTCGGCGACGGACTCTTCTAACAAGGTGCGGTACTCTTCGACCTCAGCCTGCATATCAGCCGGGATATCGGTTGCTTGGATGTCGGTGCCCAGGTCATTGGTGTAGAGATAGGCTTTCATCTCGACTAAATCGATGACGCCTTCAAATTTATCCTCAGCTCCGATCGGCAGCTGAACCGGTACCGCGTTGGCCCTTAGGCGCTCTTTGATCTGCTCGTAGACTTTGTAGAAGTTGGCCCCGGTGCGATCCATCTTATTGACAAAGGCAATCCGTGGGACATCATATCGATCAGACTGACGCCAAACGGTCTCGGACTGAGGTTGCACCCCCTCCACCGACGAAAACACCGTAATCACCCCATCGAGTACCCGCATGGAGCGCTCAACCTCAATGGTGAAGTCAACGTGCCCAGGAGTGTCAATGATGTTGATTTGATGGTCACGCCAGCTAGTGCTGATGGCCGCCGCGGTAATCGTGATACCCCGCTCCCGCTCTTGGTCCATCCAGTCGGTGACGGCATTGCCATCGTGGACTTCGCCGATTTTATGGACCACGCCAGAGTAAAACAAAATACGCTCTGTCGTGGTGGTTTTGCCAGCATCAATGTGGGCGGCGATGCCAATATTTCTGACCTTTTCTAACGGGGATTTACGAACCACGGAGGACTCCTTAGAAGGGGCTGGTTTGAAGTCAACCAGCAACTGTCTTTAGATGGGAATTACGGTAACGATCGCAACTGCCCTAAACATCGACCCAGGGCTGATCGCAGGATGCTTAGTAGCGGTAGTGGGCAAATGCCTTGTTGGCCTCTGCCATTCTGTGGGTTTCCTCACGCTTACGAACGGCCCCTCCGGTCTCGTTGGCCGCGTCCATAAATTCGTTGGCGAGCTTCATGGCCATGGTTTTGCCCGCTCGCTGGCGAGAAAACTGGGTCAACCAGCGCAGGGCCAGGGCAACCCCCCGATCGGTGCGTACCTCCATAGGGACCTGGTAAGTGGCTCCGCCGACTCGACGCGCTTTGACCTCAACCAGGGGGGTCGTATTTTTGACCGCTTGCTCAAAGACTTCGAGGGGGTTACCCCCCGAGCGTTCCTCAATGATGCTAAAAGCGTCGTAGATGAGACGAAGGGCGAGGGATTTTTTGCCGCTGGACATAATCCGGCGGACCATCATACTCACTAGGCGGCTGTTATAAACCGGATCAGGCGGAACCGGACGCTTTTGAGCACTAGAACGACGGGACATAAGGCAACCTTTACTTAAAACAAAATGAAGGGCAAAACAAGAGACCAGACTTGAGAATTTAACCTCAAATGTCTTAACGAAGTGCTGAAGACACAAAATTGACCCACACGTTGATCAGAAACTCTTAAAGCTGATGAACGTGTGGTCGACATGCATGAAGTCAGATCCGGGGTCGAGCCAACCGAATAGGAAACCGCACACGGGCGTTTGGCTACTCTTTAGGTCTTTTAGCGCCGTACTTGGAGCGACCTTGACGGCGATCTTTGACACCGGCAGTATCTAAC
>JBCDDJ010000101.1:0-16415 GCA_039180385.1 Cyanobacteria bacterium P01_G01_bin.38
CGCTGGGAGCGATGCATCAGCCGGTGCAGCCAGTATTCAACCAGGCTGGCCAGGACGAAGGCCGAGACAAAGCAAACGGCAAAGAGCATGAAAGTCCTCCTCGGGGATCAGGTTTTACGTAAACCGTTAATCCTATTATTGTAAAGAATTAGACATTGTAAAGAAAGTTAAATGACCAACCCCTTTATCGCTTTGCTCTCAACGGTGGTTCGGGTGCAGCAGCAGGCTTATCTGCGTAAGCTGTCTCGGGCTGAGGCGATCCAGGGAAAGTTTTTGCAAACGCTGCTGCGGCATCACCAAGATACGCAGCTGGGTCAGGCGCTGAAGCTGTCTAAAATCACCACAGTAGAGCAGTTTCGGCAGCAGGTGCCGGTGTGGCCCTACAGCAACTATGCGACTTATTTTGAGCGCACGGCAGCGGGGGAGCAGAACGTCGTGACCCCTGACCCTGTTCAGTATCTCAACTTGAGCAGTGGGTCGACGGGGGCTCAAAAGCTGATCCCGGTGACGGCGCGATCGCAACGCAAGGGCGCTTATGCAAATCAGGTCGCCATGGGGTTTGGGCTTGCTCGGGCGCAGCAGCGGCGGCTCTCGGTCGGCAGGCTGATGATGACGGCCTGCGCAAATCCGCTGGGGGTCACCCGCGGTGGCATTCCCTATGGCCACGTCAGCGGGAATCATCTGCGCAATAGCCAGTCCTGGCTCTATCGTCAGATTTTTGTCCAACCCTTTGAGGCCATGCAGGTCAGCGATACGGCAGCGCGCAACTATGTGTGTCTGCTATTTGCCCTGCGCGATCGCAACCTGGGGGTGATTGCGGCCACATTTCCCATGGTGGCCCTACAATTGGGGCGTTATTTGGATACCTATGCCGAGTCTTTGATCGAAGATTTGGCCAGCGGAGAAATCAGCGAAGCTATTAAGTTAGCCCCTGACCTCAGGTATCAGCTATCGCAACTCTTTAAAGCCGCCCCCCAGCGGGCCAAGGAACTGGCTCAGATTTATCAAGCCCAGGGCAGTTTGCGCCCTAAACACGCCTGGCCCCATCTGGCATTTTTAATCACGGCACGGGGCGGGCCATCGGATTTTTATTTTGAGCGATTTGGCGAATATTTTGGGGATTTGCCCGTTTTTGGAGGCACCTATGCCTCATCAGAGGCCGTCTTTGGCTCCTACATTGATTTCGATGCCGACGGGACGCTGCTGGCTATTGAGAGCAATTTTTACGAGTTTGTGCCGATCAACCAGTGGGAGACTGACCCACCCCAAACCCTGTTACCCCACGAGGTCAAAGTCGGTGAGTTTTATCGCATCCTGGTGACTAACTATTCTGGGTTTTATCGCTATGACATTGGCGACGTGGTTGAAGTATTGGGGTTTCGTCAGCAGGTGCCCCTGATTACCTTTCGCTATCGGCGGGGGGGCACCCTCTCTGCCATCAGTGAGAAAACCACAGAACACCATGTTGCCCAGGCAGTGGCAGCGTTACAGGCCCAATCTACGCTCACGATAGAAGACTTTTGTGTGACCCTTTCTCCAGATCTGTTGACTCCCCGCTACATTTTGAATCTTGAGCTACCCGAGAATGCGCCATTGCCTAAGCTACAGCAGATATTGACCGACTTTGACCGCAGTTTACAATCGGCCAATGTCTCCTATGCCCTCAAACGAGAGAAAAATGACATTCTTGCGCCTGAGCTGACAATTGTGAAACCGGGCAGTTTTCGGCAGCTGCGCCAACAGCGACTAAAACCGGGGCAGTTTGAGTCGGTGGATATCAAAATGCCGCATATTAGCTGCGATCGCACTCTCCTCGAAGGGTTAACCGTTGAGCAGCGTTTTAGATTAGATTAGCGGTTAGCTGATTGCCTCTGCCTGCTATGCCGTACTCCTATGCATGCCGCCCCCTATGATCGAAAACTTTGTCGTTGGAATTTTCACCACGGTGGTGACGGCTATTGTGGTCTGGGTCTGGGACAAAATACGACGCTCTCAGCAGTTAAATCGCCGGGCCTCGTTTTTTGGACTGGCGCGAGAGGGCAGCTGCCTGGCGGTGATGAATCATAACCCCCGCAGCCCCAACACCATGTCCCACAGGGATGTAGAAATCTTAGTGGATGTGGTGAGTCTGATGAATCAGATCGGCGGTGATCTGGTGATTGCTCCGTCTGATCGAATCTTAGAACCCGCGGGTGACATGACTGAATTTTGTATTGGTGGCCCCGGCTCTAATCAGCGAGCCAAAGTTCATCTGGAGAACTTTCTTCAGGGGATTTGGATCAATGACTATGCACCAGAGTCTCCTGAGTCACTTGCGATCGCAACTCAGAAAGATACCTTTAGATATGAAAAAAATCAAAATGAGTACGCAGTTTTAGCCCGGTTTTATCCCTATGCAGAAGCTCATCCTATCTTTTTGTTTTGTGGTCAAACGTCAAGAGCTAATCAGGGTGCTGCCCATTATCTTGTTCGTCACTATGAAAAATATCTGAGAGCAAAATTTGGTAATCGTAAGCCATTTTGTCTCGTGCTTAAATTGCAGTCTCCCACAACCTATGGATATAAGGCAGTCAAGCTTGTTAAAGATGTGACCGATGTTGCTTTTATCCCATCAAGGTGATCCGCGATTAAGAGCATTCTTGACATCTTCACTACTTTTTCACGATTGCAGTTTACGCTTGCGAAAGTAGAGTCATCTCAAGTTAAACGCTTTAAACATAGAAAAACCCAAGCTGTCTGCATTGCCCCCAACGATTAAACGCTGTTAGGGGCAATGCGGACTTTTGGGACAATCAGCTGTTACAGACACAGGGATGCTATGACCAGAGATACCTCAAAAGACGGCTTCAGAAATAAGCTAGAAACATTCGCGTTGACGAACTTCAAAGGGCTTTGGAAGCTTATTCAGAGTACAGATGCGCTTGAAACCAGGGTCAATAAATTTCTGATTAACAACGCGATTTATAAAATCCCGACGCGTCCTTATCCGTACAGTATGATGACGCTGGAAGATCATATCCCCGGCACAGATATTCCTAAAAAGACAGATACCTACACGTCTTGGGAGTCCCTGACCGATCGCACCTACACAGGGCGACATCTGCCTCCTGACCCAACCTTCAACACGTCAGACACCCTGCCAGAGCCTGAATCATTAGCGGTTTTGTACCACAAAAAAGGCGGCGAAACCCGCTTTTCAGAAAAATCTACGCTGCTCTTTCCCTATTGGGTGCAGTGGTTTACCGATGGCTTTTTGCGTCTTGAACGTGACAATCGCCTTAAAAACACCTCTAATCATCACATTGACCTGTCTCCCGTCTATGGTCTTAACCCCAAAGTGACCCATCTGTTGAGAACCTTTCAGGGGGGAAAGCTCAAAAGCCAGTTCATTCATGGCGAAGAATATCCACCGTTTTATTACGAAGACCCGGAACAGGGCACCGTGAAGGAAGAATTTAAAGGTCTTTATGAGCCCCTCAATGATGAGAAACGGCTCCCCCCCGACAAGAAAGCCAAACTGTTTGCCATGGGGGTGGAGCGTGCCAACGTCCAAATTGGCTACGTGATGTTGAATGTTTTATGCCTGCGAGAGCATAACCGAATTTGCGATCGCTTGACCCAAGCCTATCCTGATTGGGATGATGAGCGGCTTTTTCAAACAGCGCGAAATGTTTTGGTCACAACGATTCTCAAACTCGTCGCGGAGGAATACGTTAATCACATCACCCCCTACCACTTTAACTTTAAGGTCGATCCTTTCTCCTTTACCCACGAAAAGTGGTATCGCCAGAATTGGATGAGTATCGAATTTAATTTTGTCTACCGCTGGCATAGTGCACTGCCTGAGACTTTGATCTATGACGGTCAGTCGGTTCCCATGGCATCATCTCTCTGGAATAACCAGATGCTGATTGATAGAGGATTGGGGGCGCTGATGGCAGAAACCTGTACCCAACCGGCCACTCAAATTGGTCTATTCAATACGCCTGATTTTTTAGTAGATCTCACCGAAGTTCCGAGTATTCGGTTGGGGCGGCAGATGCAGTTGGCTAGCTACAACGACTATCGCGAGATGTGTCAGTTTCCACGGGTGACGGATTTTGACCAGATTACCGACGACGAAGATGCCCAAAAATACCTTAAAGGCTTTTACGGCACCGTAGACAACATCGAGTTTTATGTCGGTCTCTATGCAGAAGATCCTCGCCCTGATTCAGCTCTGGGACCACTTGTTGGTCGCCTTATCGGCATTGACGCTTTCTCTCAGGTGCTAACGAATCCCTTGTTGGCCGATACTATTTTCAATAAAGATACCTTCTCTCCGCTTGGCTGGGAGATTATTCATGAAACCAATTCTGTTGAAGAGATGGTGCATCGTAATATCCCCCCAACTGATCAGCTACCTAAGGTGACTTTTTACCGGCAGCGATAGTTCGCTGACTTTCTGGTCGGGTGGCCGTTCTGGCTGTGCTACAAAGCTCAAAACCTCTTCGATACTGATCCTTAAAAGTTAAACCTTGGCTACATCCAGACCTGTCGTGTGCCCCCATGGGAAAAACAAATTTTCAAACTGCATGTGATTCAAAGCTTCTCAGTCAATCCGTTCTTAAGTCCTATCTACCTATGAAACTCTTTACTGAATATCCTGAGAAAGCAGAAGAAAAGTATTCTGCACTGGTGGCTCAAGCGGCTAAGGCCAACATGGAGAATCTCTACAAAGATGCCGCTCGGGCTTTGAGAGATACCCATGCGAAGACCCATGCCTGCGTGAAAGGGACTTTGGAAATCTTTGATTTTGATGAGGCTGCCATTAAGGAAACGCTTAAGCAGAAAACAGCTTTAACGGATCAGATCGAGAGAATGGCACTTAAGCAGGGGTTGTTGGCGGCACCTAAACAGTATCCGGTCTGGCTCCGATTTGCCAATGGTCGCAGCAAAGTCATGAATGATTATGAATCCGACACGCGTTCAATGTCGGTGAAGATCGTTGGGGTAGAAGGAGAACGGTTGCCTCAAAGTCATGAAACCCAGACGCAGGACATCATCACACAAAATGCCGAGATCTTTTTTATCAAAACCATTAAAAATTACTATGGCTTTTTTACGTCGGTGATGAAAGGGGGCATTTTTCCGCTGGTGTGGCTGTTGCTACATCCCAAACAGTTTTCGGCTTTAAAGTCGATTACCAGTCGATACCCCAAGAGTTTGTTGACCGAGCGCTACTGGAGTGGGTCGGCATCGACCCTGGGGCTGCCGTCAAACTTTGATCCCAGTCAGTCAGGGCAAGTGCCAGTAACCTACCCAGCCGTTGTTAAATATGCTTTTACTCCGGTCGCCAGTCAGTCTCCGTATAGGCAGTTGCCTTACGAGAGCAGACCCGAGGCAGATCGCGATCGCGCTAAGGCTGAGAGCAAACAAGGGGCTCAAGATAATTACTATCGGGATGAACTGATCCAAAATCTAGCCAGCCCTGAGGCTAAACACTGTTGGGCGTTTGAAATCCAGGTGCAAACTCGACCGGATATGCCCATTGACGATGTGGCTGTGGTTTGGCCAGAAGCAGATGCTCCCTTTTTTAAGGTGGGTCGTCTCACGGTGGCGCATCAACTGGTTGATTTTGATCAGCAATGTGATTTTTGTGAAAACTTGCGATTCTCTCCTTGGAATGGTCTAGCGATACACCGCCCGGTGGGGGCTCTGAACCGATTGCGTAGCCGTATCTACACCCTGATCGGAGAGTACCGTCATCAAAAGCGAGGGACTGAGTATCGAGAGCCTAATGGTCAAGAAAGCTTTGAATAATTCTAGAGAGTGAGGAGAATCAGAGGGGATTTAAGTTTGAGTGAGTAGGCGTTCTTCACAGGTTTTTCACAAGCTCAGTTTTATAATGCATCAATAAATATTTGTAAAATTTCGAGATCTCCAAACGTGTCCAGATCATGTTAACGCGCTGAGTTATTTCCGATGGGCAAACGATGTCTTTGGGGGCAGTCAGCGACAGGGTGCTCTATTGTTTTCGTCTTAGAAACGTTCTATTGCTAAGTCTAAGTGTTGATGCCATGGTTTTGTGGTTTAAATGGTTCCTGCTAGATGGCCTTTTATTGATAGTCATGCTCGCTTTAGGAGGGTATCTCTACGAGCTGCTAATGAGAGTTTATATCACTTGGAAGTATCCGCCTCCGGGCAGCTCGGTGGATATCGGTGGTTATAAACTGCATCTGCACAGCACAGGAGAAGGAGATCCCACGGTCATTTTAGAAGATGGCCTCACTTTTGCGGGGTCCCTGGCTTGGAGCCAAGTACAGATGGAGGTAGCCAAGTTCACTCAGGTTTGTAGCTATGATCGGGCCGGTATTTTGTGGAGTGAGCCGAGCCCCCACCCGCGTCAGGCAAAACAGATCGCAGTTGAGCTGCACACAGCCTTAAAAAACGCCCAGATAACCCCCCCCTATATTTTAGTAGGGTTGTCTGGTGGCGGGATTTATAGCCGACTCTTTGCTGATTTATATCCAGACAAAGTGGTCGGGATGGTTTTGGTAGATGCCTCCCACCCGGAGCAAGAGGAACGGTTTCCCCCTTATCCGGTCAAAGCGTTTCCGGCTGGACGCTTAGGGGCTCGATTGATCAATCTATTGGCAAATACTGGCATGCTCAGACTGCTGCAGTTTTGGTTTGATCCTATGCCTAAAACTGTACCCTCTCAGGTCAAACAGATCAGCACGGGCTTTGTCCCTCAATCAGCGGCTACCCTGTTGCAAGAGATGCAGTCATTAGCGGTCAACTTGCATCAGGCAAAACAGACTCAGCCTTTGGGTGATAAACCCTTGGTGGTACTTACCTCGAGTCGAGAAACAGATGTAGATGATCTGCCGCCGGGTTGGACTGTCGAATATATGAGACAGCGGGATACTGTGTGGCAGGCGCTACAAGCCGAGCTCGCTGAGCTATCGACAAACAGTGTGCAGCTGACATCAGAGCAGAGTGGGCCTCTGATGTACTACGATCAGCCAGCGTTGGTGGTGAATGCGATTCGCCAGGTGGTTGACGCCGTTCGGATCGCAAAACCGATCTCCACATTTGCTCAGCCATGATGATCTTCTAACAGCAGCCTCCGCGGAATCAGAACAGTTGAGCGCGTATCTACAACTCATACGCTGTCCCAGTAAGCTGTTTGTGGTTGTGTCTATGTCATCTCAGAATGGGCTGATATCCGCTTCTTTGAGGTCTCTTATGCCCTGGGCAGTCAGGTTGGAGCGGTTGGGGTTGCGCTCGGTAATGGATGGTACCGTCGTCGTTTTGATTCGCGGTTATCAGCGCTATCTGTCACCCCGCAAAGGGTTTACCTGTGCCCATAGTCGTTTGCACCACAGTGCTTCCTGTTCTGAATATTTTCGTCGAATGGTTGAGCTACAGGGCACCCTCGAGGCGACTGGGCTACTCCAGCGGCGATTACACGCGTGCCGTCAGGCTAGCATTATCCTGCGTGCCCAATCTGACGAACCGCCCGATAAATCGCGTCGAAATCGGCGGCGTCATTCTGTCTATGATTGGTGTGACTTGAGTGGGTGTGGGCCCGATATCCCTGACTGTGGTGGATGCGACCTGGACGGTGATGGACAGTCAGATTGTGGAGAGTGTAACCCCGACTGCGATATTTTGAGCTGTGATGGCTGCGATTTTAATCCGTTTTCATGAGGGGGCAATCGATCAAGCTGTCCCTTTGCAAATCAGGTTGCACACGATGGATTGATAGGATGGTTGCGTTCGGTCGTCACACATCACGTTTAGCCATATAAGGGGTGTATGCTGTGGTCTCTCTAGCCCGCAAGAATCTACTCAAAGATTTGCCGCGTTTTTTTGTAGCCCAGGCTGGTATTCTATTTGCGGTCAGCCTGGTAACGATTCAGTCTGGCATTCTCAAGGGGTTTACCCGCTCGACCACGCTGCTGATCGACCAGTCAAAGGCTGATATTTGGGTCGCTTCTGAGAATCTGGTCAACTTTGAGCTGACGGAGCCCTTTCCCTATGTGCTGCTGCGAGAGGCGAAAGCTGTGCCAGGGGTAGACCGGGCAGAGCCGCTGCTGATCGGCTCTGGGCGCTGGTACGCTGAGGGGGGTAAGCTAACGACGCTGCGAATTTTTGGGTTTGACCCCGACGGTCAATTGTTCTCTCCGGGGCAGGTGCCCTCAGAGACCCTGGAGGCTCTCAAAAAGCCCTACACAGCCATTATTGATAAAACCAACCAGCGTTCCTTTCGGATCGATGCTGTGGGCGATAGCGCCCGGATTCGGTCGCTGCCGGTGCAGGTGGTGGGGCTGACCCAGGATACCCAGTCGATTGTGTCGAGCAAATTTGTGTTTGCCTCGTTAGAAAATGCCAATGCCTATGCCAGCGCCGGGTTTTCGGCAGATTTAACCTGTCAGCTGGGGGACAATGGCCTCAACTGCACCAACACCTATGAGCGCAACCGGCACGATCAGGCTGCGATCGCACCGCCCCCCCCCGGCGAGCTGACAGCAGATGCGCCAGTCACCTATCTGCTGGTGCGAGCCACACCGGGCACCGACCTACAGGCGCTTAAACAGCGGCTTGAGGCAGCCCTGCCGAGCACCCGCGCCTTTACCCAGGAGGAGCTAAAGACTCAGACCCAAACCTACTGGCAAAACAGCACTGGGATTGGGTTTATTTTAGGGCTGGGTTCGGTGGTGGGGGTGATTGTGGGCATGGTGATTGTGGCCCAGATTCTCTACACGTCTGTGTCAGAGCACATCAAAGAGTTTGGTACCCTCAAGGCGATTGGAGCCTCTGACGCGTCTATCTACGGGGTGATTTTTGAGCAGGCTCTGTGGATGGCGGTGCTGGGCTATGTGCCAGGGCTGCTGCTGTGCTGGGGGTTAGGCTCTTGGACGGCGGCGACCCAGGGGGTAGTGGTGCTGATTACCCCAATGAGTGCCCTGGGGGTATTTGGTATTACGGTATTAATGTGTGTGGGGTCTGCGGTTTTTGCCATTCAGAAGGTCACGCGGGTAGATCCGGGGATTGTGTTTAAGGCATGAGGAATCTGCATAGCGTGAAGAGCACTGTGGAAACAAGCGTGACAGAAACAGTGGCTGCGATCGCAGCCTCCAATGTCGAAATGGTCTTTCAAGCTGGCTCAGAAACCACTCGTGTCCTAAAAGGGATCGATTTGGCCGTTGAGCCTAAAGAGATTCGTCTGTTGATGGGGCCGTCGGGCTCGGGTAAGACCACGCTACTGTCAATTTTGGCAGGCATATTAACCCCGACTGCGGGCAAGGTGACGGTGCTGGGGCAAGCGATCACCGGGTTAGGACGCAAGGCGTTGACTCGGTTCCGGCGAGACCACATTGGGTTCATTTTTCAAGATTTTAATCTGTTTCCGGCCCTGACCGCGACGGAGAATATTCAGCTGGCGATGCAGATCAAGGGCATTAAAGGAATCGCAGCTCAGGAAGCCGCCTATGATTTGCTCAAACAGGTAGGGCTAGGCGATAAGGCCGATCGGCTCCCGAAGGATCTCTCGGGGGGGCAAAAGCAACGGGTTGCGATCGCACGTTCCCTGGCAGGCAATCCCCAAATCATTATGGCCGATGAGCCCACCGCCGCCCTCGACTCTCAATCTGGTCAGGCCGTTGTGGAGCTGTTACAACACCTCGCCAAAGAGAAAGGCTGCACGGTGTTGATCATCACCCATGACCCGAGAATCACTGATGCTGCCGATCGCATTACCTATCTAGAAGACGGACTGATTAGCGATCAGTCAAGCTGGCAAATATAGTCTGGCAGATTTTTGTGAAGACTATAGATAGCGCTAGTCTTGTGCAAAATCCTTACACAGGCATATCTAAATAACAGTGACTGCAACGCCAGTAAAGTTTGCCTGAATGCGCATGACGAAGCACAACACCTGAGCAACAAGGACATGTGTGTCTGCCTGTCATAGATTGATTAAGACTTGGAGTTACAAGCTGTTGGCTAACCCCCAAGGTCGATCGTCCCAAGGCTGCCGTTGATTTTGTCAACAAGTCTTTCATTTTAGTCATCAATATTGGTACGAAGTATTCTGAGAGTAGATTAAGAGATAAATCAATGGAAAATATCAGATAAAATCTCAATCTTCAGAGTTTGTTTGATCAGAGAAATCGTGGCCTCCTTCCAAAAGGTTCTACAATCTTTCACACAACAAACATAGGACAGCAACCATCTAAAGTTACTGTCAAAAAATAGAGTCAGTATCTACTTATTGGGTTATGTCGAATAATTTGGTTATACCGGAATCAAAACGGTATCAATGATGTGGATGACCCCGTTATCCGCAACAACATCCTTCGACTTGACGGCAGTCCCCTTCCCATTCACGCCATCGGGATCACTCATTTTAACGTTTGGATCATCAGCTGCTCTGGCTAACTTCCGTTTCATGGCGTCAGTCGCCATGACATTGCCTGGAATAACATGGTACTTAAGGAATCTGTTTAGTTTTGGGATATCCTTTAGCAGCTCATCAACAATGCCAGCGGGAAGTTTAGCAAAGGCCGCATCGGTTGGCGCAAAGACTGTGAACGGCCCAGCCCCTTGCAAAGTACCTGCTAGACCAGTTGCTTTAAGCGCGGCTACCAGGACACTAAAAGAACCCGAATTAACCGTAATATCGATAATAGTTGCGATTTATTTCACCCAGGTTTTGTTTAATATATTTACAATTATAACGTACTTATTAGGAAAAGAATTTATTGTCAAAAACTTATTGTCAAAAACTTATTGTCAAAAACTTATTGTCAAAAACTTATTGTCAAAAACTTATTCTCCCAATAAGTCTGTAATAATCGCGTTTTTTGAGGGACGTGCTACGGTGTAGGACCCAACTGAAAATCTATGGCAAGATTTTTTGGATAATTAAAGAAGGGGGGGTGAGAATCAACCCAAGGAAAACAATTGAATGAAAACCATCAAAAAAACTGCTCTAGTTTACTGCGAAAATCAGTTTGGCTTAGCAGATGGGAAGACTGCCACAGGGCTAGTTCGACACTCTGACACCTATACTATTGTTGGGGTTATAGATAGTTCACTGGCTGGCAAAGATGCAGGGGAAGTCTTGGGACAAGAAAAGAGTAATGTTCCTATTTTTGCCAATTTAGACACAGCTTTGGGGCACCTTTCAGAAGTTCCAAACTGTTATGTTTACGGCAAAGCTCCTCTCGATGCCTATATATCTGATGACGAAAGACTTCTGATCATAGAAGCAATGGAAAAAGGCATGGATATCATCAACGGTCTTCATCAGTTTTTCTCTGAAGATCGAGAGTTTGCTCATATCGCTGCCCAGAATGGTATTCAGATTAAAGATGTTAGAAAGCCACCCCAGCTCAAAGATTTGCATGTCTTTACCGGCCAAATCTCTGAGGTGAATGTGCCTGTCATTGCCATCTTAGGGACCGATTGTGCCTGTGGAAAAATGACCACTGCTATAGAACTCAACCAGGCGCTCAATCATCTCGGGATAAAATCAGTCCTTGTTGCAACCGGTCAAACGAGTTTGATGCAAGGGGCAATGTATGGTGTCTCGATCGATGCCTTGGTTTCCCAGTTTGTGATTGGTGAAATAGAAAACGCGATTATTCAAGCGTTCGAGAACGAAAATCCCGACATCATTTTGGTGGAAGGACAGAGTGCCGTGAGCCATCCCGCTTTTATGAGCTCTCTCGGCATCTTGAAGGGAAGTATGCCCGATGGCGTTATCCTTCAACATCCTCCGGCTAGGAAGTTTCGATGCGATTTTCCCCATTTGGCAATGCCGATGGTTGGCGGCGAAATCAACCTGATTGAAGCGATCTCTCAAGCGAGCGTCATTGCGATCTCATTAAGCCACGAAAATCTGGTAGAGAGTGAAATCCTGCAAATCATAGCGGATTACGAAACCCAGTATCAATTGCCGACTACAGATGTATTGAGTCATGGGTGCCAAAAGCTGGTTCAAACCCTAAGCCATCATTTTCCAAAACTTAATCACAAAATTAAACGCAAGACTGTAGAAAAAATCCCAGTCTTGGGCATGAGGTAGACATCATCGTCTGAAAAATGCCCATGCCATTGTTCCTGCCAAGAATAGAAATCTCCCTATCCAAAATTCGAGATAATGCCCGGATGCTATCCGAACTGTATGGGCAAAAAGGGATTGCCTTAATGGGCGTGTCTAAATCAGTGCTAGGACACCCTTCTATTGCTGAGGCCATGGTTCAAGGTGGGGTCAGTTTTATAGCCGACTCTCGCCTTGAAAACATTCAAAGAATGAAAAATGCGGGGATATCAACTCAGTTTGTGCTGTTACGCACGGCTTTAAGCCAGACTGAATCTATTGTCAAAAGTGTAGATATCAGCCTGAACACTGAGATTGAGACGCTTAAAGCCCTTTCCTATTATGCAAAAGCCCATAATAAGCATCACCAGGTCATTATTATGGTGGAGTTAGGCGATTTGCGTGAAGGGGTCCTACCTTGCAATCTTGTGCCATTTTTTAGACAGGCGCTTTCCCTACCCCATATCAAAATTGTGGGTATTGGCTGTAATCTGGCGTGTTATGGCGGTGTCAAGCCAGATAATCAAAATATGGGGCACCTCTCTAAACTGGTTGACGCTCTTGAGAAAGCATTCCACATAGAGTTAGACATCGTTTCGGGTGGAAATTCGGCCAACTATGATTGGTATCAATCAACCCAAGATGTGGGCAGGATTAATAATCTTCGCTTAGGAGAATCTATTCTCTTGGGGCGCGAAACCGTGGGTCGAAAGGCGGTACTGGGCTTACACACGCGTGCATTCAAACTGGTTGCTGAAGTGATTGAGTCGAAGCAAAAGCCATCTCTACCCTTTGGAGAGATCTGCCAAGACGCATTTGGCAACGTACCTCGGTTTCAAGATCGAGGCCTGCTTCAGCGGGTGATTATTGCATTGGGTCGGCAAGACGTTCTGGTCTCTAGCTTGACGTCTGATAAAGATCTAGAAATCCTCGGCTCTAGCAGCGATCATATTATTCTCGATGGTAAAAATCATCCTTTACGGGTTGGCGATGAAGTGAACTTCAGTCTGGATTACGGAGGTCTGCTCTCAGCGATGACGTCTCCTTTTATTAGAAAGCAATTTGTAAAATGTAATCATTACGCGGCAGGCTAACGATTGGGATCATCAGATAAAGCTGTTATTGGTATTGAACTCGCAGGTACATGCCGCCTCAATCTCGACGGCTCAGGGGGCATGTGTTGACTGTCTGTGGCAAACCATTACAAGCTGAGAATTACTTTGATAGCACTCAAGTCAGCGACAAAATCAGCCCTATGCTGAACAATTTTGGCAATGTCAGAAAACGTTAACTTTACAAGCTGTTTATCCAGGAAGCCTTACCTTGTTTAGGGGTGCGATCGCAGTGAAGCCTCATTTTTTTCAGACTTGAGACGCTTTTCCATCAGATAGTTGATAAAAATTTCACCCCGATAAGTGACCGTCTGCGCTTTAACAACAGCAAATTCCATCCGTTGAAAGAATAGCTTTGCGGTAATGCTAGCCTCAACAAACAATCGACTCAATAATAGCTCTATCGCTTTTGCTTCAATGGCTTGATAGATTTGCCTGCCGACGCCGCGACGCTGGTAATCTTTGTGGCAATAAAAGCAGTCGATGTGACCGTCAGGCTCTAGCTCACCAAAACCCGCGATGGTGCCCTGATCATCAGCCACATAAGTCAATCGGCTAGCACACACCGCGCCCCAGTCTCTAAAGTAAATATCATCCGGAGCCCAGGCCCGCACCTGATCGCTGGAATAGTCACGGACATTGACTTCACGAACGGTGTCATGAAATAGCTGAGCTATTGGCTCAGCATCCTGCGGCTCAAATAGTCGTACCTTGATCATAAGCACCTCAACGACTTATGGGATGACTCTCTGAGGGCTCAACCGTCTAGTAAAACACACGTCTGAGCAGCAGAATGCGCGACAACACAAAGTAATCTAAAAGTAAGACTGCCACCAGAGAAAGCCCCACTAAGGGAAACACCAACCCCAAGACAGCCACGAGCGCCAACGGCACTCGCCAAGGTTGCACATGGGCCGGTAAAGTGGGTGCGCCCAGCCATCCAGACGCTTTAGGGCGGCGCTGCCACCACAGGACCGCTCCGGTCACAGAGAGCAGGATGGCGATTAACGAGGCCAACAACATCAGCAATTGATTGGTCAACCCAAAATACTTGCCCATATGAATAGAAACGCCCATCTCAACAGCTTTGGGCACTAAACCATAATCTTGCCAGCGCACGTCTGCTAACACCTGACCACTGTATTGATCAACGTGCATCGTGACTTCTTGGGTAGGGTCGTTGGGGAAAGCTGATACCGTATACACGCCGGTCTCTCCGTCAGGGAAAGTCACACTAAACCCAGGAGGTGCCCCTCCTGTTTGGGCCAGGGCCACGATGGTGTTCAAATCAACAGGAGGGCTATTGGCTAAGCCCGCTCGATAAGCAACCAGCTCTGCTTGAGTAGCCTCTGCGTCGTGCGCATAACCGTCAAGATTAGATTGCGGCATCGGAAACTGCTCGACTGCCCAGGGCACAACGGTCTTACCCTGTTGATTCAGCGACCCCGTCAATACGGTAGAGGCAGGTACATCGTCCCACATTTGGTCAGGGAAACGGCCCCAGACTTGAGCAAAGGTATCACCCCAAAAGGCTGACCACGGCAGGCCAGTCAGAATTAGAAACCCCACTAGCAAAACCCCATAAAAACCAGGAACGGCATGCAAATCGCGCCAGAATATGCGCTTATTTTGACTCCATAGTCGAGGAATCAAGGTACCGAATATAGAGAGGTTTCTGCGAGGGAACCATAAATAGATGCCAGATATGAGCAGCACTAGTGCCCAACAGGCCGCTAGCTCTACGAGATAATCTCCCCAGGTGCCGAGCATGATTTCACTGTGGAGGCGACGGGCGTTTGCCTGGAGATTGTTGTCTGCGTCTTGCTCGCCTAGGAGCTGCCCCGTATACGGGTTAACAAACACGGTCAGGTTGCGCGCATCAGCTGTGGTGATGGCGACCTCAGTACTGCGATCAGCGGCAACGTTGGGTGTGAATTCGGTCAGGGTTGCGTTTGGGTAACCCTGTTGTACAGCCTGCACCTGCTCTGTATAGGTCACCAGGGCTGCGCCCGGCTGCACATACATCAGGTTATGGTACATAGCCGCATCTAACTGCGGTTTGAAGAGGTAGATAATCCCGGTGGTACCTAACATCAGCATGAAGGGAATCACGAATAATCCTGCATAGAAATGCCAGCGCCAGACGGTTCGATAAAACCGATTTCTGGGAGCTTCAGGAGTTGTTCTTGGGTTTAAAGCGCTTGAAGATTCACTCATGAAAATGCCATCTATTCAGGGTATGCGCGACATGAGTATGTCTTGTGGCTTGGGGAAAGTCAAAAGACTAACGGTCAAACTTTAATCGTAGTTTAATCAAAAATGTTCTTGTAGACTCATCTTAGTATGGATAGAATTTCTTTCGTCAGTCCTGAACGCCCTTGAGAGGATTTAATGTAATCAAGCTCTCCCGACCAGTTCAAAATACTCGAGATTTCTTTCAATTGATTTGGCGTCAATTGATTATTGGCGATAACTCTTCTCAAGGCCAACAAAGCACTGTATTGACCAAAAGGCATCTCCAATACGCCAACGGCTCTAGAAAGCAACAGATTTATATGCTTAGCCGACGGTTGCCACTCGATGTATTTGTAAGCAGAAAGACGCTTCCCTGCTTTAGCACTCATTAATCTCTCGCGAACGGGAAAGCTGACAGTTTTAGGAACTAAAGCCCACATGATTGAGGATATTTCACGCATCAATCTCGTTCGATTTGACCCAGAAGGCATCTCATATCTTACTTTATCGTAGTAGTTAGCTAATTGGTCTATTCTCCTGAGTGCTTCTACTGAATCAATATTGCTTGCCGTATCAACTAGAGTTATGGCATCTCGATAACGCCTCTCAATTTGCTCATGCGTTTCGCGAGAAGTCAGTGTTGCACTGGTAGCTCCAGGCTCCCAAATCTCTTCTTCATAGTTCTTGGATGCTTCTTCTACACCATATCGAAGTTTTATTCTCAGCAAATTAGTCTCAACTTCTTCAATACCTTGCCTTCTTAACCAGTTCAATGAACCTTGAAGCTGTGGAAATAGCGAAATCAGCCAAGGCAGTAAAATGGGAAGCCAGAGAATAAAAATAAGAAGCAAAGTGATTGATGTGACTTTGATGTCAATCGAAAAGCTCCAGATATCACTCCTGATTTCATCTGACTTGAGAGATATATTGACTATGCTTAGTACTATTAAAATTACAATAACAGTTAAATATCC
>JBCDDJ010000102.1:0-16346 GCA_039180385.1 Cyanobacteria bacterium P01_G01_bin.38
CCCTATTGGTTAGCACGCTAACCCCGCTGAGTAGCCCCACCAGTGCAGCCAGTCAGCCAGCGCCCCCTCGACTCGCCCAACAATCTGACGAAGCAGCCTTACAAGAAGCTGCCCAACTGAACGAACAGGCGATTGAGCTGTATCAACAAGGCAACTATGCCGAGGCCGAACCCCTTTTGCAACGCGCTCTGCAAATCCGTGAGCAAAGCTTAGGCGACTCCCACCCGGATGTGGCCGCTAGCCTCAACAATCTGGCAGTGCTTTATTATTCCCAGGGTAACTATGCTGAGGCTGAACCCCTTTATCAACGCGCTCTGCAAATCCGTGAGCAAAGCTTAGGCGACTCTCACCCGAATGTGGCCCAAAGCCTCAACAATCTGGCAGAGCTTTATCGAGACCAGGGCAACTATGCTGAGGCCGAGCTCCTCTATCGGCGCTCCTTGCAAATCCTTGAGCAAGTCTTAGGCGACTCTCATCCGGATGTGGCTATTAGCCTCAATAATCTGGCATTGCTTTATCAAGCCCAGGGTAACTATGCTGAGGCTGAGCCCCTTTATCGGCGCTCCTTGCAAATCCGTGAGCAAGTCTTAGGCGACTCTCACCCGAATGTGGCCCAAAGCCTCAACAATTTGGCATTGCTTTATCATGACCAAGGTAACTATGCTGAGGCCGAACCCCTTTTTCGGCGCTCCTTGCAAATCCGTGAGCAAAGCTTAGGCGACTCTCACCCGGATGTGGCCACTAACCTCCACAATTTGGCATTGCTTTATCGAGCCCAGGGCAACTATGCTGAGGCTGAGCCCCTTTATCAACGCTCCCTAAAAATCTTTGAGCAAATCTTAGGCGACTCTCACCCGGATGTGGCCACTAACCTCAATAGTTTGGCATTGCTTTATCAAGCCCAGGGCAACTATGCTGAGGCTGAGCCCCTTTATCGGCGCTCCCTGCAAATCTCTGAGCAAAGCTTAGGCGACTCTCATCCGAATGTGGCCCAAAGCCTCAACAATTTGGCATTGCTTTATCAAGCCCAGGGCAACACTGAAAAAGTACTGCCTTTATTGAGTAAACAACTCAGCATCGAAGAGACTAACTTCGCTCAGATGCTCAGCGTGGGCTCAGATGCTCGCAAGCAAGCCTATGCCAATACCTTACAAGGCTCGACTTTCACTATCCTATCGTTTGCTCAACAATCTCCTCAGTCTAGTGAACTGACTCGCTTAGCCTTTGAAACCCTGCTTCGTCGCAAAGGCCGAGTCCTTGATGCGCTCACCGATAGTAATCAACGCCTCAGACAGAATCTCAGTGACCAAGACCAATCTTTGTTTGACCAGCTCCAGACTCAGCGAGGCCAGCTCGCAACGCTCTTGTATACCCCACCCGAACAGGGAATGACGGATAGCTATCGGACAGACGTTGCCAGCCTCAAGCAGCAGATCAACACGCTTGAGAATACCCTGGCACAGCGTAGCGCTGAGTTTCGAGTCGAAGTCGAGCCGGTGACCATTGAAGCGGTGCAAGCTCAAATTCCTCAAGAGACTGCCCTGGTTGAGCTAGTGCAATATACACCTTACGACTTTGAGACCGACAGTTGGCAACCCCCCCGCTATGCTGCCTATGTGCTGAGCGCTCAAGGAGAGGTACGAACCATTGACCTGGGTGAAGCCGCCATCATTGACGGGAAAGTCGCTGAGCTGCGTCAGGCGCTGTTAGAGCCCCATTTAGAAGTCAAACCAGTTGCTCGCGAACTCGATGCGCTGCTGATGCAGCCGATTCGGGCTGAGCTGGGCGAGGCCAAACACCTGCTGCTCTCTCCTGATGGGCAGCTCAATCTGTTGCCCTTTGCCGCCCTTGTCGATGAGAACAATCAATATCTGATCGAAACCTACCAGATTACCTACCTGACCTCCGGGCGAGACCTGCTGCGGTTTCAGCTCTCTGAGCCCAGTCAACAGCCGCCGATGGTCATGGCTGACCCAGACTATGACAAAGCCGACACCACCGTCGCCGCTGCCCCCTCCGAAGCAAACAATCAGCGCTCCATCGATGCCAGCAATCTGACCTTCACAGATTTACCCGGCACCGCCGCAGAAGCCGACGCGATTGCGCCGATGCTTTCTAACCCCACCTTGCTGCTCAAAGCAGAGGCAACCGAAAACGCCCTCAAGCAGGTTCAGCGTCCCAGCATTTTGCATGTAGCGACCCACGGCTTCTTTTTGCAAAATCTACCGCAGGTGCCACCGCCTGACTTAGACGCCCCCCGCGGCTTTTTGAACGGTGAGCCAGCCCAACCGCAAGTCCCCCAAGAGAACCCACTACTGCGTTCGGGGCTCGCTTTAGCCGGGGCAAATCCGCGCCAGAGCGATCAAGAAGACGGTATCTTGACCGCGCTAGAAGCTGCCGGGCTCGACCTGCGGGGCACTCAGCTGGTGGTGCTCTCAGCCTGTGAGACCGGAGTTGGTCAGGTTGCCAATGGCGAAGGTGTCTATGGTCTGCGGCGATCGCTGGTGATGGCCGGGGCTGAAAGTCAGCTGATTAGCCTGTGGATAGTAGATGACACCGGCACCAAAGATTTGATGATTGACTACTATGAACGGTTGCTCTCTGGGCAGGGGCGCAGTGAGGCCCTGCGGCAAACCCAGCTGGCGATGCTCAACAGCGAAACCTATCAGCATCCTTTCTTCTGGGCAGCGTTTATTAGCTCGGGTGACTGGTCCTCTTTGGAGATGAATTAGCGATCGCAGGCTGTAGGCACTCCCCTGTTCTAAATCAAAGTAATTCTGCACAAGCGCTTCAAAGTCAGTTCTGTTGTGGGTAACCAGCGTTAATTTTTAACCAATGGGTCCGATGAGTTCATCAGGAATACGATTTTGCTCAATGTACTGATTAATCTCATCTTGATGATCGCTGTAAGATGCACTACTACAGATCTCTTCGTTGGGACCCTATTGAGGGGCCACTGTCGAAGGCGACCCTGGTGAAGCATTGGTAAGATGCCCAGCAATATTTTGAGGATGCGACCTTGGTAGGGGTTTGAGATAATCAAGTTTTCGAACGAATTCCCATCTATGCCCTATCAGCCCCCTTTTGAGGTCAGCAATGGGGCACCGATTTACCCCACCCACTGCTCCAGGAGACTTTTCAGAGATTCTAACCGGATGGGCTTACTCAGATAGTCATCCATCCCCGCGATTAAACATTTCTCTCGGTCGCCAGCCATCGCCGCCGCCGTCACCCCAATCACCACCGTCCGTCGCTGTTTGCCTTCTCGTTTCCTCAATTGCTGAGTGGCCTCATAGCCATCTAAAACGGGCATTTGGCAGTCCATCAAGACCAAATCGTATTGTTGTTTTGCCAACTGATCGAGGGCTTTTTGTCCATCGCTGACCGCATCTGCCTGATAGCCCAGCTTTTTAAGAATTCGCATCATCAGATACTGGTTGGTGATGGCATCTTCTACCACTAAAATTCGGGCGACCACGTTGGCCTCAGCGTGGCGGGGCGTGGGTGAGATGGGCGCAGCGACAGGGGCCTCTGTTGCTTTGGCAACGGCTAACGCGATCGCAAACCAAAAATTAGCCCCCTGCCCTAGCGCACTCTCGACCTGGAGGGTGCCCCCCATCAACTGCACAATTTTTTGTGAGAGGGTCAGCCCCAGCCCAGTGCCTGGATACTGGCGAGTATGGGAGCCATCTACCTGGGTAAAGGGCGCAAAGATCCGCGCCTGATCGCTGGGGTCAATACCAATGCCCGTATCGCGTACGCTAAAGCGAAGGGTGCAGGGCTGCTTGTCTGCATCGGCCTCGCCCCAGGTTACGTGGATAGTCACCCGACCCGCTTCCGTAAACTTGATCGCATTGCTAATCAGGTTGGTGAGCACCTGGCGCAGTCGGTCAACCGGCCCCACAAATCGAGCTGGGATATCGGGTGCGATCGCAGTCACAATCGACAACTCCTTCGCCATCACCTGGGGTTGAAACAGTTGCACCAGCTCCTGGATCAGCTGCCGGAGGTCAAATTCTGTTGCCGTCAGGTCGAGTTCACGGGCTTCTAATTTGGCGAGATCCAGAATATCGCCGATAATGCTGATCAGGGTGTGCCCCCCTTGCACAATGCACTGCACATACTCTTGCTGATCCGCATTGATGGGCGTCATCGCCAGCAGTTCTGAAAACCCCAACACTGCATTCAGGGGAGTCCGGATTTCGTGGCTCATATTCGCCAAAAATTCACTCTTCGCCCGGTTCGCCACCTCGGCAGCCTCCTTGCTCGCTTTCAGCAGGGTGGCTTGCTGGCGCAGGGTCTTTGCTTGCTTGCTGAGGGCCACCGTTCTGGCTTCGACCTGTTGCTCCAGGTCGGCATTAAGGGCGGTCAGCTGTTGATTGGCCTGCTGCAGAGCAAGATTTTGCTGGGTCAGCTGCTGATCTTGAAAATAACTCCGAATCGCTTCCCGGACGGTTAAGCCCAGATCGATCTCATTCCAGGGTTTTAGGAGATAGCGATACAGTTTGGCATGGTTGACAGCATAAATAACATCGTTGACTTGGGCCTGCCCGGTCAACAGGATAGTCCGCGTTTGGGGGTATAGCCGGTTAATCTTACTAAGGAGCAAATAGCCGCCTGTATCCGGTAACACCTGATCGCAAATCACCACGGGCACAGGCACTTGGGTGCTGGTCAGCTCCTTGAGCAAACTGAGGGCTTCGGAGCCGTCCTGGGCTAACTCAATGGTGCAGTCAGTCTCCAAGATCCGGCTGAGCTGATCCCGCAAGCTCAGCAGCACACTCTGCTCATCGTCAATACAAACAACCGTTGCTCTCGTCATTAAGATTGCTCTGATGCAGCCTTTAACTACCGCATCCTGATGGCTAACGTTGTATCAGTATTCGCCCCTGAGTTAAAAAATCCTGACGAAATTTGTCAGGGTTATTTGCCAGACCCTAGTTACTCAAGGGGCAACCAACAGGGAAATTTTCACCCGCTTCCCGTCTAGAAGCTTTCTTTTAGAGGCCCTGATTTCGCGGATATTTGCCTTATTTAGTACACCCACTGCTCCAAGACATGTTTCAAGGCTTCCATCCGAATAGGCTTACTGAGATAATCATCCATCCCCGCACCCAGACATTTTTCACGGTCGCCGACCATGGCAGACGCGGTCACACCAATCACCACCGTATGATGTTGGCCTGCTTCCTGCTGTCTTAATTGTCGAGTGGCCTCGTATCCGTCTAAAATCGGCATTTGGCAGTCCATCAAGACCAGATCGTAGGACTGTGTCGTCAACTGATCGAGGGCTTGTTGGCCATTGCTCACCGCAGTGGCTTGATACCCCAGCGTCTTGAGAATCCGCATCATCAGGTGTTGGTTAGTCGGGGCATCCTCTACAACTAAAATGCGTATGGTTGAGCTATACACCGGGCGACGAGGCTCGGTCAGAGCTGAGAAAGACGCTTGCGAACCGGAAGTCGCCGCGGGTGATAAGGCGACTGTAAACCAAAAGGTCGATCCTTGCCCCAAGGTACTTTTGACCTGAATAGTGCCCCCCATCAAATGGACGATTTTCTGACAGATGGTAAGCCCCAAACCCGTGCCTGGGTATTGACGTGTATGAGACCCATCCACCTGGGTAAAGGGCTCAAAGATGCGGGCTTGGTCGCTGGGGTTAATGCCGATACCGGTGTCTTGGACGCTAAAGCAAATCTTTTTGGTTTGGTCTGACTCCGCTGTCTTACTCCAGCACACTCGCAGGGTCACTCGCCCTGCCGCTGTAAATTTGATAGCATTGCCAATCAGATTCATCAGCACCTGCCTTAGACGATCAACGGGGCCGACAAATCGGCCAGACAGCTCAGGTGCAATCTCACTCACAATCGACAATCCCTTCGCTGTGGCCTGGGGTTGAAACAGCTGAATCAACTCTTGGATCACCTGCCTGAGATCAAACTCTGTTGCCGTTAAGCTCAGCTCACGGGCTTCGAGTTTAGAGAGATCAAGAATATCGTCGATGATCGCGATCAGGCTTTGTCCCCCCCGGGCAATGCACTGGAGATACTCCTGTTGATCGGCGTTGAGGGGGGTCATTTCCAGCAGCTCTGCAAACCCCAGGACTGCATTCAGCGGCGTTCGAATTTCGTGGCTCATGTTGGCGAGAAACTCACTCTTTGCCTGGTTGGCCACTTCGGCGGCCTCTTTGCTGGCTTTTAGCAGGGTGGTTTGTCGACGCAGGGCCGTGGTGCGTTTTTGAAGGGCAGCGGTGCGGGTCTCAACCAGCTGCTCTAAATCTGCATTGAGGGCTGCTAGCTGCTGATTAGCCTGATGCAGGGCAAGATTTTGCTGGGCCAGTTGCTGATCTTGAAAATAACTCCGAATCGCCTCTTGTACGGTCAAGCCCAGATCGATTTCATCCCACGGTTTAGCAAGATATCGATAGAGTTTGGCATGGTTAATGGCATACACAACGTCGTCTAGCTCGGCTAACCCTGTCAACAAAACGGTGCGGGTTTGCGGATAGAGCTGATGGATTTCGCTGAGCAGCAAATGACCTCGGGTATTTGCCAAGATTTGATCACAAATCACAACCGGGAGCGGCACGTTAGCCTCGGCAAGTTCTTTGAGCAAACTGAGGGCTTCGGCATCCGTTTGAGCCAACTCAATGGCGTAGTGGTGTCCCAAAATCCGATCTAATTGATCTCGCAGGGTCAGTAGCACGCTCCGTTCATCATCTATGCAAATTACCGTGGTTCTATTCATCAAACTGCGCTAGTCCAGATTGAATGGTGTGGATCAGATCGGCTTCATCCCAGGGTTTAGCAATACAGGCATGGAGATTGGCGTGCTGACGTGCTCGTTCAATGGCGGCCTCATCGGCATGGCCCGTGAGCAAAACGGTCACTATCTCTGGAAACCGCTGATGTACCTGGATCAACAGTTCATCCCCTCGGATGCCCGGCATAAGCCAATCGGCCACGATGATTAAAATTCTGACCCCAGCATTAGCCAACTCCTCAATGATTTCCCAGGCTTCATCCGCACTTTCAGCCATTTCATAACGGTAGCGTGTCCCAAAATACCGGGTAATCTGATCCCGCAAGCTCAATAAAACGATCGTTTCATCATCTACACATAGAATGGCTTTATTTGACATGCTTTATCTACACGATTCCGTGAATTTTGAATCCCTATCTCCAATCTTTGTATCAAAATTTATCCCACAGTAGAGAAATCCCTTCAAAACTTTTTAGGGTGCCGGGTCAGTCTCTGAGCGCTCAAGGGGTAGCCAAACCTGAAAAATGGTGTGTCCGGGCTGACTCTCTACCTCAATCCGACCGTGATATTTTTCAACGATGCGACGCACGATATCGAGCCCTAGGCCCGTGCCTTCTCCCCTGGGCTTGCTGGTAAAGAAGGGGTCAAAGATGCGATCGCGATGCTCAGGTGAAATACCACAGCCGGTATCCGTAATGGTCACCACCACTTGCTGCCCTTGCTGAGCGACATGAACCCCCAACTGACCCTGGAAGTCCATGGCTTGCAGGGCATTATGAATCAAGTTTGTCCAGACCTGCATCAGGTCTTCGGCATCGGCAGGGACCTCGGGGACAGGCGCAAAGTCTTTAGTCAACTCAACCCCGCGTTTCAGATAACTTTGATACAGGGTCAGGACGGCATCAATCCCCTCTTGAATCGAGGCGGTGGCATCGTCAGACACGTCTTGGTGGGTATAGCTTTTCAGGGCAAAGACAATCCGGGCCGCCCGATCAACCGCAGTGCGAATCGTCTGGCTATTAGCCGTCACCATTGAAATAGCATGGGCAGCTTCAATCACCTGAAGATTTTTTGGGGTCTTCAGCAAGCGGGTCAGGGCATCCAGGTCAGCGATCGCAATGCCGATTTTGCTCAGCAGGTCGGCCAGCGGCGCGGCTGGCTCGATGTCTCGTTCAGCCAAGGTTTGTTGGAGCGTCTGTCTTAATCGCCGTTCTTCGCGAAAAGAGATGACCTGTCTGGGTTTTTGGATCAAGACCAGCAGGTTGATAAAGTCTGTCGTTTGGTCAGGGGTTAACTGTAATAATACCTGGGGCAGTTGCTGAAACGACTGTTTCAAACCTGCAATCACGTTTTCATTGGCGGCACGGACGGCACCGAGGGGTGTATTGAGTTCGTGGGCGACCCCCGCCGTCAGCTGGCCCAGGGCAGCCATTTTCTCAGTCGCCAATAGCTTTTGGGTCCGATCCCGGACTTCTGTTTCCAGCGTACGGTTATAGTTGGCCAGTTGTTGCTCCCGATCGCTCAGGGCACTGTTCAAGGTCTCTAACTTTTGAAAAGACTGCTTTAGCTGCCCTGCCATATGATTAAAAGAGCCACCTAGTTCTTCTAGCTCAATGGGTTGACTAATTTGAATTTGCTGCTCCAGGTTACCGCTGGCGATTTTCTTAGCGGCCTGATTAATGCGTTGGATGGGCCGCGCAATCCGACGGGCGGTCAGCCCACCCACAACTAAAGATACGACCAGCGCCCCAGTGCAGAGCAAAACGGTAGTGCGGGTATTGGCATTGATCCGCCCCATAAAGTCGCGCTCAGGAATGGCCACCACCATTAGCCAGTTGAGTCCTCGACCGTCCTGTAAGGGCATTGCCCGAACCAGCTGTCGCTCACCCTCGAGCGTAAACGACAGGTTTTTTGGCTCTGTAATCTGCTCAAAGCCGCCAAACGCCTTTATCAGATAGGTGGCTGTGGCACGGGTGAGGGCATCCTGGCTAAGCGTTGCATTTAAACGGGCCTTAGTTTCTGCGTCCTCTTCTATCTCTTCTTCTTCTTCCGCCTCAGTCGCCTGGGCATCTGTGAGCACAAAAGGCGACTCCGACGTAGAGGTGCCCACAATTTCGCCAGAATGTTCCACAATGAACGCCTGACCGGAGTCACTGATCTGAAGGGATTTCAGAAAGTCGGTGATTTGGCTCAGATTAAGCTCTGACCCAAGGATGCCCTGAAGCGTATTAGCCTCATCGTAGACCGGGATAACGGCGTTTATCTCAAGCAACTCATCATCAAAGGCGGGGGTGATCGGGCTCCAGGTCGGCTGCTGAGCCTCAACTGCGGCTTGATACCAGGGTCGAGAGCGCCCGTCATAGGGACGGCTTTTAACCAGCTCGGTTCGATTTCCGGCATCGTCGAGGGCATACTCTTGCCGCTCGCCCCCGGTAGAGTCGTCCCGTAGCCTGCTGACCAGACCGCCATCGTCGTTTCGTTTGACCGAAATCAAATCTCCCTGGGTATTGCCAAAGTAGGCATAGGTGACCAGCCCATGATCGTGGATTTGCTGCCAGAAAAACTTTTCTAAAGCGGGGAAGTTGTTGGGATCTAGGGTGCCACTACGGAGGCTGGAGAGGGTGATTTGATGAAAATCGTGGGGCCTGGCTAGATAGTTCAGGACTTGTTCCCGGAGGCGATTGCTGATCTTGGTTTCAAGTTGGAAGACCATCTGCTCAACGGCTTGTTGGCTATTGAGATAGGACAAATAGCCGATCACCCCTACGGTGCCTATAATTTGCAGTACAAACGGCACCACCAGAATGGTGCGAAGATTTGCCCGACGCAAACGACGGGAGAGATTTTTGGAAACACAGCTTAGCGGCATACCAATTGAGCACCAGTGAGCATTGAAATCGCTTAAGGAGAGTGCCCTGAGTTGGGACACTCTGGATTGAGACACTACGCGGTACCCAACCTTTCAATTACTTTAGACTCAATCAGCGACTTTACAGGGATTTCACCCCAGAAATGCCTGGTAATTTGCTTTTCTCCACAGACGCTTTAAGTTGTTTTACATTCTTAAGTTGTTTTAAATTGGTAACCCGCCATCCGCAGTAGACCCGGAGCTGTTTCTCGGGGGCAGTCAGCGGATGGCCTTGATTGGTATGGATGCCTGTCTCAGCAAGCCCATTAAAAAAGATTTGCACTTGATCAATCTTGATCAATACTGTGACCGCCCCAGTCTCTAGAGCAGTCACAGCATCAATATATCCTTTAAGCGCCCTTAAGCAGCCAAGCCCATCAGGTTCTCTGACTGAACCTGTGGCGTCGTCAGCGCCATTGCGTTATCAGTTGACGTGAGGCCGTCTTTTTGTTGAAACTGATTCGACTGTGTGCCCACGCCAGCGGCCATGATGTCACTCAAACCAACTGCGTCTGGGCTATCAGCGGGGCCCATCTTAACCATAGGCAAACCGGCATCAAAGCTGGCCATCGAGCTGGTCTTGTCAGGACTCTTCTCAGGAATGCTGGCAGATGTCATCAGCGCTTTTGACCCAACCAAATTGTCACCGCCTTTTAAGGGTGATTCAGGCACATCAGCATCTTGCAAAAAGCCATCGCTGCTCAAGGTGATACGGTCTAGCGCATAGCCATCAGAGCGTCCGGTGATTTCTAGACGATACTGCGTGTCGGCTTTGAGACTGACCTGAGCTGGAGACTTTTTGTGGTTAGCGTCAAATGTTTTACCCCACTTTAGTGTCTTATCAGCGAGACCGAGTCCGGTAAAGAGCTTAGTCGGTTTCTGAATCACAGCATTCGTCTTGGCGTCAATGATAGAGACGTAGGCATCGTTGCCAGTGTCGCCGCGTTCTTTGCCATTTTCGAAGCGATCGCTGCTATTCATCACAGACTTAACTCGACCAGAGTGCAGTCCAATGTTGTAAGTACCGGCTGCATCGGTCTCAAACTGATAGCTCAGCGTTTGACCTTTGGGCACGCTGCCGTAGCTGCTCTTGGCCGCATCCCACAGGAGAGAGGTTTCACCCGCAAAGTTGGTGGTTTTCCAATCGCCAACGGGCTTAGCAGATTCGGCCTCCATCACCAGCTGACCAGCTTGCATCTGAAACACCTTGCCACTGGGCTTTGGCGTCGGCGATGGTACAGGTTCAGGAGTGGGTTCAGGAACAGGGGCGGGTGTAGGAGCAGGGGTGGGTGCGGGCGTGGGCGCGGGCGCGGGTGCAGAGGTACCGTTCACGACACTGTAGTCTAGGCTGGCTGACCCAACCGCTTGTCCTTTACCTCCACCTTGCGTGTAAGCGGTTGCTTTAAGGGTAGATTTACCTGTCTTTAGAGCTTTGCCGTAAAAGTCACCCTTGTCATCGCCAAACAGGGCATAAGGTTTGACGTTCTCGATGCGATTGCCCAAAGGTGACTCAAACTTAACGCTCTTGATTGACTGAGCCTCAGAATGATTGGGGTTCACCTTTGCCAGGATGTTGTATTGGCTTAAGTCCAAACCTTTGAGATTGATGGTGCTGCTGGCATCTAGATTTTCATAACTTTTGACGACTTTGTCAGTTTCAGCATTGACTAAGCTGAAGGTCATGAGAGCTTCGCTAGCCGGCGGTGCGGGCGTTGGGACTGGTTCGGGCGCAGGCACTGGTTCGGGTGCAGGGGTAGGCTTCGGCTCGGGCTCGGGCGCGCTGTTGACCACGCTGTAGTCTAAATCGATCGTTCCAACCGCCGCTCCTTTGCCGCCTTCTTGGGTATAGGCGGTTGCTTCTAAGGTGAAGTCGCCTGCTTTTATAGCTTTGCCAAAGAAGTCACCTTCGATATCCCCAAAAAAGGCATAGGGTTTGACATTCTCAGTGCGGTTCCCCAGTGGCGACTTAAACTGAACGCTCTTGATCGACCCAGCATCGGAATGGTTGGGGTTCACCTTCGCCATCACGTTGTACTGTTTGAGGTCTAAGCCCTCAAGACTAATCGGGCCGCTAGCCCCAAGGTCTTCGTAGCCTTCGACGACTTTGTCAGTCTCAGCATCGACCAGGGCAAACGTCATCAACGCCTCGCCGGGGGCGGGCTCTGGTGTCGGCTCGGGCGTCGGTTCTGGCGTTGGCTCTGGCGTGGGTGTCGGCTCGGGCGTCGGTTCTGGCGTTGGCTCCGGCGTCGGGGGCATCGGATTGGATGGGCCATCCGACAAATCACTGTTGCGAGCAAACAGGACCCAATCCTTACCGGCCTGCTCAGGTGGGCCGTCAATCTGCTGAACCGAACCGCCGTCAATTTGACCTGCGCTGCTCAGGCCACCCCCCTCACGCGGGTTGTACCAAAAGACGTCAAAGGTTTCGCCAGCCTGACCGCTGAGGTCTAGCTTGACGTTGGTGGCATCGCCATAGGGCCGGTAGGCCACATAGTACTCACCCTCCTTTGCCATCACATAGTCGTCACCGCTGGGCGTCAGATTATCGGCCTCCGACATTTCCCAGAAGGGGATTTCTTTATTGAAAAATTCGGTGGCGGCGGCTGTCCATTGCCAGACAGATTCGAAGGCTTCAAAGTCATCCGCGTTTTGGTCAAAGGAGTGACCATTGGCATTCTTGATGTACCAGTTTACACCGGAGCCACCCGCCGTGAAAAAGCCCCAGAGCGCCTGACGCTGAAGTGCCTCATTAGGATGATCGGGATTGTTCGTATTGGGGTCAAAGATACCCCGATTGCTGGAGTCTTCGTCCCAAGCCAGGACCCAGGGGTCACCCGCCTGAGCCGACTTTTGTAGATACTCTTGAGTCTCTTTGCGGATATTACCGCCACCCGTTTGGAAGGAGGTGCCATCAAAGGCATCGACACCCAACAGGGGATTGTAGACCTTGTCAATATCACCGGGGTAGGTATGAATCGTGGTCAGGTGATCGTAGCCATCTACGGCCTTGATGTACTTGGCCATGTCCGCCCGCTCTTGATCAGAGTTGGTGTTTTCCTCACCCATATTCCACTGGATGCCGTTGGAGTGACCAAAGCGAGCAATCATCTCACGCATGTAAACCATCCGTTCGACGCTCAGGCTAGAACCGGCTATCGGGGTACCGCCGTTGAGTAGCTGGTCGTTCTCGGTTTCCTGGAACAGAATGTTTTTGTAAATTCCCTGTTCGTCCATGTGGTCAAAGAGAATTTCCCACTGGGATAGCTTAGAAACGTCGTAAACCGAGAAGTCGTCTGCGGTGAGTCCAGACGTCGAATTTACGGCATCATTCAGGGATTTGGCATTTTTGCTGACGTTGCCAAAGGCGTCGCTAGCCCAGGGCCATACATCCTGCCCATCACCACCGGCTGTGTTGGTGAGGACATAGAGAGTGTTCTGGCCTTGCTCTGCTAGATAGTTGACAGCACCAAGAATATTCTTGCCTTTGTTACCATCCCAAACCGGATCCCCAGCGTTAAATTCATCGGCATGGGTGGAATAGTCGTGGCGGCCTTTCTGAGTGTTGTTGATGTCTTTGTTTGCCAGGAAGTTTTCGGGGACACCCGGCCCACCTCGAACAAAGTAGTCGCCATCGCCCTGATACTGGAGATAGTGGGTGCCTTCGTCTTGCAAGATCATGCCTTTGGCACGAAAATCTTCGCCCGTTTTATCGGTGGGGGCAATCTTGAGAGTGCCGCTCTCGCCATCGATAAACTCAACGGCTTTGCCTGCGTTGGGGTCGGTGCTGGCGGCGACGTCGGTGCCGGTGCGAAAAGAGGCTTCGTAGGTCCAGTTGCCTTCGCTGGGCGGGTTAAAGTTTACGCGCCACACGTCACCGTCTGTCGCGCCCGTGTTGGCGGCGTCACCGTCTGCGGCAAAAAATCCTGGAACCGTTATCTTCTCGCCTGTAGCCTTGTTTGTGAATGTAACATCCAGTCGATAATCTCGGAAGGTTGAAGCGGTCTCCTCAAATTTCTCAGGCGCTTTGAAGTCAATTGAAACCTTGTGCCAGGTTTTTAACTCGCCAGAGACAGAGGTTGCTCCGGAGGGGGTATTGTCGATCATGATTGACAAAAGAATTAGGTTTCCAAAAAGCTTGGTTTTCTCGACAGGCGTGTTTGAGTCACCGCCTGCAAGAAGCGCAACCCTGATTTGGCTAAAATCTTGAACTCGGGGTATCTGTCGCGATCGCGGGTCTGGGTGCGATCGCACCTTGGCGAAGCCTCTCCTTTGGAGAAACGCCGACTGGTCAGTTCGCAAACCGCAGAGCCCCACAGAGAGAAGGCTCTCTAGCTAAAAGACCCTATCTGATAAGAAAAATGCGTCTGTCAAAAATGCGCTAAGGAAAGCAACGAGTCACCTAAATTGAAGCGGTGGTACATCATTCAATGCTCTAAACTGTGGCTCTGAACTGCAAATGTAGCGTCAGTCATGTTAATGACAACACGAGATATGAAACCTCTGCGCTCATAGCCTTGACGCTGCACATCTAAATGATATCTACAGGCAAATGATATCTACAGGCAACTGTGCTATCGACTCTCTGGCTTTCGCCTATAAAGTATACGCAGGTCAGCAGTCTGATCTGGAGTTTTGTTGCCTAAGCTAAGTTTCTTTTCGTAAAGAATTGTCAGGATTGTAAAAGAGATATTAACACCAGTGCCAGCGTTTGACGGTGTCTATCAGATGTCGAGCACATTGATCAGCATCCAGCCCGGTGACCTCTACCTGAGGAATGGTGAGATTGCGGCGCTCTAAGTCGTAACGGTAGGTGCGATCGTAATAGGTCAAAACAATCTCCACAGCGGCCCGCAGATTACCCTCGCGAATGTGCTCAACGGCGGCCTGGGTGCGCTGCCCGCCCAGGCGTTTGCGCACCCGTTCTGTCGCTTCAACCAGGGCAGTTGTGTCAGCCTGACCATATATCTCAACCAGCAAGTCTAAGCGCTCTGAAACAGGACGGGTAATTTCGAGGGTATGGGCCTGCTCCATTTGCTGCATCAGCTCATCGGGCACGCGACAGGTGCCCACCCGGCGGCTTTCGGCCTCGATCCATACCGGCTGGTCTGGGTCGAAGGTATCCCATTGGGCTGCGATCAGATTCTCAAATTGTTCGGTGCTGGGTTGGGGCGGCAGGCCCAGGGCACCGTAGCTGCTACCGCGATGGTTGGCAAGTCCTTCTAAATCTAAAACCTGCTGCCCGTAGTCGGTTAAGGCGTGGAGAATGTCCGTTTTGGCCGTGCCGGTCATGCCCCCCAGTACAATAATTGGCTTCGGTATTGCCAGCACCTGACGCACCCAGCGACGAAAGGCTTTGTATCCCCCAGTCAGGGTAACCACCTCGAAGCCAGCGGTTTCGAGTAACCACCCCATAGAGCCGCTGCGCATGCCCCCCCGCCAGCAGTGGACTTGCACCTGTTTGTCGGGGGCTAGTTTTTTTGCCTGGCGTACAAAGGTCGCCATCTTTGGCCCCACCCGCTCTAGACCTAGCTCCACTGCCGCATCATGGCCTTGCTGTTTATAGCAGGTGCCCACCTCGGCCCGCTCTGCATTTGAAAATAGCGGAAAGCTAACCGCCCCAGGTAGATGGCCTTGCTCATATTCGCCGGGGCTGCGCACATCCAGGATGACCCCTGGGGCGTCGAGAAATGCTTCGATTGCCAATGCCTGAGCCAAGGGTGAGTTACCGTTTACCACTCATCGATTGTAACGGGTCGCCCTGATGGCAGGCTACAGCGGTAGATAGCGAACAGAATTAGCCACGTCTTTGGCTTCGCCTATTTGCGCAATTAGCTCCAAGTCTCGAACGCAATCGCCAATCATGTAGAGCGCGAGGCTCATTTCGGCAATCCTTGCTGACGTAGTTTATCGGCCAGGGGAAAGGAGGCTGCTGATTGACGCAGTTGCCTCGCAGTTTCAAGGCGTTTTTCGATATCGGCATCAATTTCCGCCTGGTGCTCCCGATAATAGGCCAGCGCTGAATGGATCTGGCTCATGCTGAGATGGGTGTAATTAAAAGTGGAAGGAATCGCGAAAAAAAAGGCTAGAAGCTAAGTCAGCTGATATTCTGCTCAGTCAGAGGGTACCTGGTAGTTCTGGTTACAGCTAAAAATAGACCGTTATCAGGCACAGCATCCTGCCGTCCTGCATGAACTGCTGAGGTAGTATCCGTTTGGACCCAATGGAATGCGCTATTCCTAGAAGTCTGTGATGCCTTCTCACGGGGTGGTTGGTTACTGGGTGGTAACAGACAGGTTACTAGGCAGAGTGACCTTGTGAGTCATTGTGGCAATGACCGACAGCACGTGGGCTGATACACGACTGGACATGAAGCCAGCGTCAATGACTGACTTATTGGGCGGCGAAGCTATGCATTAAGTTGAGTTGAATTTGGAACTTATATGTTTATAAATTTTGGTAGTTTTTAGAGAAGTGAACAAAAATCTGTCACAACATTGCTTAAGAACCAGCCTCGTGCTCGGAAAGCCAAAAAGCCTTAAGTGCTTATTTCTCTTCGGGAGAAACTTACTTCCTTATGGCTTTTTATTAGGCGTTCTGTGCATAGCACCTTTGCCCGCCTCTAAAGGAGTGTGTGGGAGAATTTTAGAATTTTGTGTGAGGGCAAGCTACGTTAGTC
>JBCDDJ010000103.1:0-16288 GCA_039180385.1 Cyanobacteria bacterium P01_G01_bin.38
TATTTGACTATGAGTTTCCTGATTTATTTGAGTGGGTCGTTGACCATATGGGCGCACTTCCACTGGCTCGCCAGTCTCAAAAAGCACATCGTCCCAATCCCTTTCACCTAGAAGGTTTCCCGGCTTAAAGTATACTCCGATACGTGTATAAATTTGCATCAGGAATCCAAAGCCTTTGGGCTGTTACAAAAATGCTGTAGGGCCGCTTTCTCAGTGCCGCCGTTAGCAAAAAAACAAACATCCGAATAATTTCATTGTGCTCAGGTGTGCCCCCCGTCATCTCAACAATTTCTCCAGCGCGAAGCGTATTCACCCATTCACCAGGGCATCGTCCCCACCTTTCCTAGCCGAAATCCTAAAATTGACACAGAACTAAATGTTCCAAACCACCCGACGACGTCTTGCCCTCTGGTACACCGCAGTCACTGCAATTCTGCTGTTGCTGTTTGCCAGCGGCATTTATTTTTATGTGCGCAGCACTCTGGTCGAGCGCGTCGACGATACCCTCAACCACGTCGTCGAGATCGTGCAGCGATCTCTGGTGATTGAGTCTAGCGAAGGTAGCCGAGTCCTCACCGCCGTCGGCGTTGAAGGCCCACCCCTGCGGGTTGATGTGGAGAGCAGTTTTCGCGACAACAGCCAGGCCGTCGAAGATGACCGTATCGACCTGGAGTGGTTTGATCCCAGTGGGCAACCTCTGTGGACGACGTTCTCCACTCCGCTCACCTTGCCCCTGCACGTCAACCCAGATGGCGAGACCGTTCACCTTAGTGACAGTCAGGTGCTTCGCCAGATCACCCATCGAGTTCAGATTAACAATCAGATATTGGGCTATCTGCGGGTCAGCCATCCCTGGTTTGAGGTCAGCAAACCCAGCCGACAGTTAATCTTTGACCTCAGCTTTTGGTCGGCTATGGCAATCATCGCCACCACCGCCATCGGCTGGCTGCTGTCGGGGCTCGCCATGGCCCCCGTGCGCGACTCTTACCAGCAGCTTAAGCAGTTTACCGCCGATGCCTCCCACGAGCTGCGCAACCCCATCGCCGTGATTCAAACCAATGTGCAGGTGGCCCTGTCTGATCCCGAGCCCGATGTGGACTTTCAACAGGATCAGCTGCAAGTGATTGAGCGTCTGACAAGACGCCTAGGGAGACTCGTCGACAATCTATTGTTTCTCACCCGTCAAGACAGCGGCCTGGTGCCGATGCAGCGGGACCCCATAGACCTAGCCACCCTGCTGAATGAGGTCGTCGAAGAACAGCAGGCCATCGCCCAAGAGAAACACATTACCCTGGGTTATCACCCTGACGGCTCCAAGCAATATCCCCTCTCAGGGGATCGGGATCAGCTGATTCGCCTGTTTACCAATTTGATAGCCAATGCGCTGTTGTACACCCCATCGGACGGCAGCATCCAAGTTGAGTTACAACCTACGAAACTCCCAGGCGGGAGCAGCTATCAGATTACCGTTCAAGACACTGGCATCGGTATCGAGGCTGAAGCGCTTGCCCACGTCTTTGATCGGTTTTATCGGGTAGACCCAGCCCGTAGCCGTCGCTCAGAGCGGGGAGACGGGTCTGGTCTGGGGCTTGCGATCGCAAAAGCCATTGTCACCAACCACCAAGGTCAGATTAATATCAGCAGTGAGCCGGGTATCGGCACCACGGTTAACGTACTGCTACCGCAAAAATAACCCGCTCAAAGCCCCAGGCTAATAGCGTCACCTTGCAAAAACGTCTGCTCAGACACCATGCCCGGTTTACCCATCGTCTTGGCTTCGCTCTGGTTATGCTTAACCATCACACCGCCTGCATTACCCGCGCGAATCGTCACACTTTGCTGAGCCGACCAGTCCCGAGCATCACCCTGCTGCAAAATCCCTTCAAACTCAACCTTGCCATCAGCCACAATCCGCACCCAAGACTGCTGAGTAAACTGCACGCTCACCTCCACTGGGCTTTTGGGCTTAGCCGGTTCTTGAGGGGCAGCTGGAGCGCTTGCCGGTTGAGCGTTGAGGTCTCGTCTGGGTCTCAGCTGCTCGATTTCAGCCCGGTCTAAAATCGGCTGGGCAGTCGTCTCCGGTGCGTTGAGCTTAAGCAAATAAGAGAGCCCCGTGACTGAGGCAATAATTAACAACAAATAGATACTGTACAGGTGCAGCGGGCGCAGCTGAGCCGCCGCCGAATTTTTCCAAGCAGAGCCCCCGGCTGAAATAATGGGGCGCGTAAAAAATTGGCTCGACAGCGTTTCACCATCTAGGCCTAACGCCTCTGCATACCGACGAATCAACCCGCGAATATAAATCGGCTCAGGCAGCTCAGCCATCTCAGCCCCCTCAATCGCAGCCAACAGCCGCTGACGAATTAAAGTATTTTGCGCCACCTCATCCAAAGATAATCCCCGCGCTTGTCTCGCCTGACGAAGCACATGACCAATTTCCAAAAGTTGCTCTTTTTGGCGTTGGAGGTTGGTTGGGGCGGTCTGTTTCATTTATAAAATTATTTCCTATCAAGGGTTAATCATAGTGCATTTCACTGTCAAACCCCCATGGACACAGGAGAATTCAGCGATTGGATTTCTTGGCAGGTCAGATAACGATGCTCCCCAGAGGGTAAGCCGTCTAACCCAACTGTCCCAATTGAGCAGCGATGCAAGCTCAGGACAGGATGCCCTAGCATCTCAGCCACCCGGCGGATTTGACGATTACGGCCTTCCCGCAGGGTGATTTCTAAACAAGTGTGTTGCTGCATCGAGCACAGAACGAGGATTTGAGCCGGTAAGGTCTGACGCTCCTCTAACCACAGACCCTGACGCCACTGATTTAGCTGGGCTAAACTCGGCCGACCCTGAACCCTGACCCGATACACCTTAGGGATGTGGTGCCGAGGATGGGTAAGCTGATGGGTAAGCTGGCCATCATTAGTGAGCAATAAAGCCCCGGTTGAGTCAATATCCAGACGCCCTACGGGATGAATACCTTGCCCCTCGCGTAAGGGTCGGGGCAACAGATCTAAAACTGTCCTGCGGCCTTGGGGATCGTGACATGTTGACACCACCCCGACTGGCTTATTTAGCAAGAGATAGCAAGATGACGGTCGAGCGTCCTGACCCAAGAATTTTCCATCTACCTGGATCATATCTACAATTGGATCTGCCCCCTGGCCCAAGTGTGCCACTTCGCCATTTACGGTAACCCGTCCCGCCGCAATGAGCTTTTCGGCTTGGCGACGAGAGGCAATCCCCCATTGAGATAGCAGCTTTTGAAGTCTGACCTTCATTCAATACCTAAAACCGCCAATATAAAAAGGGATTTGATCACCCTTTACTCTATTTAAACAGGTCGGTAAGGCTTCTTACAAGTCGGGTTGCCCGTTTCTAGCTGCTAAGCCAACAAAGCTGCTAAGCAGATATTGACGAGAATGATTTGACTCGTTGACCCGGCAACCAAATTTTCAGCCAGGCTCCTTGAGAGTCAGGATGGTTTTCAGCAACAACACACCCTTCGTGAGAAGCAACAATTTTGTTCACAATCGACAACCCCAAACCACTCCCCCCGCTCCCCAGACGCCTGGGCTCAGCAGCGTTGGCATCAACATTAGCCGAGCCAGGCCGCTCAAATGTGGCTTGGGTCAACCTGGCCCTGGCCGGATCTGCCCGATAAAATCGATCAAAGATGTGAGGCAAATCTTTTGGGGTAAACCCACAACCGGCGTCAATAATTTCAATCAACAGATAGGGAGGGGCCGAATCGATTTCCCCATCGGCATGATCAGCAGCGCTCACTTTAGCCTCAATCACTCCCTCGGTTGGGCTATGTTTGATGGCATTGTCAAACAGGTTCAAAAAAACGCGATACATCAAGCTGGTATTGATCTCGACCATCAAAGTTAAGGGGCCACTGTACTTAAAGCTCAAATGATTGAGGTTGGCCAACGGCTCTAAGCTCTGCCAGGCCTGGTGCATCAACCTCACCAAATCGCTCTCTTCAAAGGATTGGGCAGACGTCTCAAAACGCTCTAGTTGACTCAGATTCAACAGATCATCGACCAGGGTGCTGAGGCGAGAGACTTCATTCAGCAAGCGATCGATCCAGCGAGCTAATGAGGGGTCAATCCGTGATCGCAGCGTCTCCCCCACCAACCGAATCGACGTCAGGGGCGTCTTAAGCTCGTGGGCCACATCTGAGGTCCAGCGATCCCGCTGCTGAGCTAAGGTCATCGCTTCTTGGCGATTTTCTAAAAAAATCCCCACGTGGCCATCGCGTAAAGACACCCCATAGCCTCGCAGCGGATAGGCCGGACGCTCTGAGAGATTAGCCGGGTCGGGGGAAATTGAGCGTAGCGTCCAATCTTGCTGACAAACCCCTTGGCGCTGACGAGTCTGCTCTACCAGATGATCAAGCTCATAGGACCGAACCACCGCCAGCAACAAACGCGGCGGATCAAAATCTGGCGGCTGCTCTATGGTCAACAGCTTCTGGGCCTGGGCATTGCACCACAGCAATCGATTTTCTTCATCAATATAGAGATACCCAATGGGTGCCTGGGCTAAAATTTGGCGGAAGTCATCGATCTGGGCATTGAGGGCATTCACTTGATTGGTTTGAGTTGCGATCGCGCTGGCAATCTGCGACTCGTAGGGCATCACTGCCGAAGCTGACTGACTTTGGATGCGCCCCAGCAAAGACTTAAGTTTGGCATCGTAGCGCGCCCTGTAGACCAGCAGCACCCCTAACCCGATTAGTAACCCTAATAAAAAGCCAAACACAGGCTTTATCTGCCCTTAGCAAACATCGTCACTTCAGAATAACGTACCACTAACGCTTACCCAGCAAAACCGCTCATAGTGCTGACTTTCCTAACCCATACCCCACCATCCATACAAAAAGGCATCCCCCTGGGGGGATGCCCAACAAGAACCGCTTTGGAGCAACAAGATTGTTTAAACCACATCCAGCGTGAAAACTTGAGTTTTTCCCGTAAGGCAACCTATCGGTCTGGATGTGGCCAAGGTTTAAGTCCAAAGACGCTAAGCTGTACAGATTAAAAATGTTCTACTGTTAGAGAACCCTTCTAACCCTCATCGAACAACCGCGCCCCGATATACTAGCCCCTGCCTCCGTGATTGGGTAGGGATATTTGTAGCCTGTTTGATGCGATAGGTAGCACCGCGATAACGCCCTAGTGCTTCGCTTTCCATCACAGCAACTGACTGGTTAACCGATGTGTACTTAATACCACGATAAGACAGATTCATCATTTTCGCCTCTTTAAAAAACAACGTAGAGAGTTTAGGGGGAGGCGCGTTCCTTCGGGGGGACTGACCACTGGCCAGATGCTTAACCCTACTTCCGTCCTATGATCACTCTGAACCCAAAAGACACCAATCAGTTAGAACGGTATCTAAAAGAGTAACAGAGGATGTAGTTAGGATGAACGATTTACTTTCTGTTAAGTACGATACAGTTTTAAAGTTTAATTGTCAATCTTTTTAACGCCTGAAAAACCGCCAAGAAGTCACAAAGCCTTGACACAAGACACGAGAATGATACCGCTTCAGCAGCTCAAGAATCTGGGGGCAGTCAGTATTCGATGGCTGAATGCCGTAAATATTTACACTTCAGATGACTTAAAAACCTTAGGTCCCATCGAAGCCTATGGCCGGGTTCGGCTAGCAGGCTACCCAGCCACCCTTAACTTGCTATATGCCCTCCAGGGAGCCTTGACCGCAACCCCCTGGAGTCAGATAGAGTCGCCACGAAGGAAGCCCTAAAGGCTGAGCTTAAAGCGAGAGAAAAAGCCACCGATCATCAGTGACTTAAATCTACCCTTCTTCACCTCCTGTCCCCTTTATCCCATCTTCCCCATCTCCCCCATCTCTTTGAGCGAGTAGACCTTCACCCGTACACACCCTTCCCCTTTCCCCTACAGCCCTGCGGGCATGGCTGACGCTAGCGCCTTTCGCCCACCACTCTCTACCTACCACCCATCACCCTCTACCCACCCCCCCATGCTCCACGGTTTCATCCCCCCAACTCGATTCTTTCCCTATCTCACCTGGCAAGATATTCAGGATATGCCCGATAAAGCTCAAACGTTGATTATTCAGCCAGTCGGGGCAATTGAGCAGCATGGCCCCCATCTGCCGCTGGTCGTCGATGCAGCCATTGGCACCGCTGTCATCGGTCAGGCGTTGGAGCAATTGCCTGAAGCGATCCCGGCTTACTGCCTACCACCGCTGTGCTATGGCAAATCAAACGAGCACTGGCATTTCCCAGGCACGGTGACCCTCTCAGCCTCGACCCTGATGGCGGTACTTACGGAGGTGGCCGAGAGCGTCTACAGAGCCGGGTTTCGAAAACTCATTTTCATCAATTCCCATGGTGGACAACCCCAGGTGATCGAAATCGTCGCCCGAGATCTGCATCAGCAGTACGAAGATTTTTGCCTGTTTCCACTCTTTGTATGGCGGGCTCCCCATAGCGCGGGGCAGCTCCTGAGCGATCGCGAAAAAGCCGAGGGCATCCATGCCGGAGATGCCGAAACCAGCGTCATGCTGTCGATCTTGCCAGACCAAGTCCGTATGGAAAAAGCGGTCAAAGAATTTCCCCACGGGCTGCCCCAGGACAGTCTACTCAGTATGGAAGGTAAGTTGCCCTTTGCCTGGACAACCCGCGACCTGAGCGCCAGCGGCGTGCTTGGAGATGCAACCCTTGCCAGCCGTGAGAAAGGCGATCAGATTATGGCCTCCGTCGTGCAGGGCTGGGTGCAGGTATTAAAAGATATCTATCATTTTGCCCCCCCCCAGCGGTGGAGGCGCGATGCTACACATTGAGTTAGTTTTGAGTTAACCACGTTGAGTCATCTGAGCGAATAAGCAGATCCGCTATGGAGGCAGCATCTTAGCCCCAATAGCTTAAAACTCAAAACTTCAAATCGAGACCTTATTCAACTCTCATTTCCAGACAAAAAATATCCATAGTGTCATGATCAAAGATGAAGCCATCAATAGGGCATCCGGTGTGACCAACGGGCGCGAGAAGATAGAGGCTACTGAGCCAGCAAAGGCCCAAAGTGGGCAGACCGAAACCGTCCACCCAAATGACGCGCAGCCCCAGGCTCAGCAACCAGCGGTGTCGAAACCATCAATCAAAACCTTAGCCGTCGATATTGGCGGCAGCGGCGTCAAGGTAATGTTGCTAGATGAGCAGGGTAACTCCCTGGGAGAGCGAGCTCGGTTAAAAACCCCTTCCCCGGCTACGCCAAAAGCTATTTTGGATGCGATCGCAACCCTGGCAGAAACTCAGCCTGCCTTTAACCGCGTCTCAGTTGGCTTTCCAGGGGTCGTGCGCTCGGGGGTGATTTACACCGCTGTAAACCTAGACGATAGCTGGCAGCGGTTTGACCTGGCATCTCAGCTGGCCCAGCGGCTCGACAAACCCGTACGCGTGGCCAACGACGCCGACATTCAAGGTCTAGGGGCGATCTCAGGTCAGGGCGTCGAGTTGGTGGTTACCCTGGGCACTGGGTTTGGCTCAGCCCTATTTGTCGATGGCAAACTGGTGCCCAATCTAGAGATGGCTCACCATCGCTTTCTCAAAAAGCAGACCTACGAAGAACTGCTGGGGCGAGCCGCCCTAGAAGCAGATGGGACAAAGAAATGGAACCGTCGGCTCAAAAAAGCGATCGCATCCCTGGATCATCTATTTAACTACGACCATCTATACATCGGCGGTGGTGAAACCAAACGGATTAATTTTGATCTCCCTGCCAATGTCAAAATCGTGCCTAACGTGATGGGGCTCCTAGGCGGCATCGCCCTTTGGCACGATTAGACCATCTCCCAAGGGGGCAGGCACGTGGGTACTGCCCTTAAGGTTTCTGGCTTATACAATGCCCTATCACAGAGCAACCACAAAGGATTGCGACCATGGCACCCAAATTCCCCGCTGCTCCCCATCTCCCTTTGCTCCCCCTTTTTCCAAACTTCACAGACGTATCCACGTCTCTTTATTAGAGCTTTGCGTGTCGAGTCAGCCCAGCCGCTATTCTCGAGAATAGGCTCGCAGGCATTGCACTGCGCGATTGACTGGCAGAGCGGGCATTTTGAAGGAAGTTCATCATCGCTCCTTACACAAATAGGTTTACCTGTGCTCGGTGTTACGAGCGATGTGACCAAAGTTATACATCATCGTCAGTGATATAAGCATGGCAGGGCAAATGGGGATATCGTCCCGCTTTGGGATAGCGCGAGACAAAGAGCCAGGGCTGATGGGCCTGCTCATCTGTCTCTTTGTGGGCATTGTGCTGATCTATTTGGCTTTTCTAAAGCCCGGGATTTGGGGCGTTGACGGCAACGACATGCTGAATATGTCACGGTCTCTAATCACCAAAGGCAATTTCACTGTCCCCGAGGGCTCAGGTGGCATCTTGGGTCACGACGGTCAGTACTACTCCATTCGCTATCCGCTGCTGCCAATCGTGGCAGCCCCCTTTGTCGCTGTGGGCTTGGCCATTGGCAACTTGCTCAATTTGCCCGTGCAATATACCTCGGCCACCTGCGCCCTGGTCCTGAATATTTTGCTGACGGCGGCCACTGCTGTTTTGGTCTATCTGCTAACACTGCGGCTAGGGGGGCAAAAACGAGGGGCTTTTTGGGCGGCGATTGGGTTTGCCTTTGGCACCACCGCCCTGGTGTACGCCCGCGAGTTTTTTGCGGAGCCGCTGCTGTCGTTTATTTTTACCCTGGCACTCTACTGGGCGTTTATGTCATCTCGCCGCACCCGTGTCGGGGTCAGTATTCTGGCCGCGCTGGCAATCGTGACTAAACCCGCGGGCATTTTGCTAGGGCCGGTCTTGTCGCTATATTTCTTGATCCGACGCGAAGCGTGGTGGCGTGTGTGTGCCCCCTGTGTCGGCTCAGGGGTAGGTACTGGACTTTATCTGCTCTATAACTACGTTCGGTTTGGCTCCTGGACCTCGTCCGGGCAAGATGCCTCCCAATTTGGCTTCGACGGTTTTGCGATGCGAGCTTTAGGCCAGTTAATCAGTCCAGGGGCCGGGGGCGGTCTGTTTTGGTACTGCCCGCCGACCCTGCTGGCCTTGGTGGGGTTATGGGTGCTGTGGCGGCAGCAAAAAGCAGAATTTGTCGCCGTCTTTGGTTTAATTGCCAGTTTTTGGCTGCTCCATAGCGGCTGGGACTTTAACGGTTGGAACTGGGGCCCTCGATTTTTAGTACCCACGATACCGGCCACAATGGTCACTGCCGGGCTGTTGGGTAAGCGCTGGCGCATGCCCCTGATTGGACTGATCATCCTGGGATTTATTGTGAATGCCCCCACTCTGGTGGCGTTTTACCAACGCTATTACGCTGAAGTAGCTGATCTGAGCACGGCCCAGCTGATGCAAACCCTCTCGCTCTGGAGCGATCCTGCCCAGGCACCCCTGTTTAATGTCTGGGGGGCCACCTTTCGGCAGCTACAAGCTGCCTTCACCACGCCGATTTCAGAAATTCTCTCGGGGGCAGGGTTGCCGCCCAGTCCAGGGCAGCTGGCCACCGCTGAGCTCTTGAGGATTGTGGCAGTATGGTGGTGGTTTTTACCCGCTGCGGGGTTGCCAATTTGGGTTGGTTTTGCGATCGCAGTCCTGCTCATCGCTACTGGGCTCTGGCTTTTACACCGCTGTTGGAAAAGAAGTTGGCGAGGGTATTTGCATCCGTCAAAAATAGGGCAACCTGGGTAATAAGCCATGCCACATCCAGACCCGTTGTGTGCCAGAGCAACCTTAAGTTTTCACACTGGATGTGGTTTAGAGTCCATCAAAGTGCCTTAACACAAGTCCTATGAAACTGATCATCCAAATCCCCTGTTATAACGAAGAAGCCACCCTGGGGATAACGCTAGCGGAGCTGCCCCGCGAAGTGCCCGGCGTCGATCAGGTCGAGTGGCTGATTATTAACGACGGCAGTCTCGATAAGACCGTCGATGTCGCCCGCGAGTGGGGCGTCGACCATGTTGTCAGCTTTGATCACAACCAGGGCCTGGCTAAGGGCTTTATGGCTGGGCTAGAAGCTTGCCTCAAGGCGGGGGCCGATATCATTGTCAACACCGACGCCGACAACCAATACAACGCCAAAGATATTCCCAAGCTGATCGAGCCCATCCTCGACGGCAGCGCTGAGATCGTGGTGGGCGCGCGCCCTATTCTCGAAATCAAACACTTCTCTCCGATCAAGAAAGTCTTACAAAAAATGGGCAGCTGGGCCGTACGGATCGCCAGTAAAACCAACGTGGCGGATGCCCCCAGCGGTTTCCGAGCATTGAGCCGCAACGCAGCGATGCAGCTCAATGTCTTCAACGAATACACCTACACCCTTGAAACCATCATCCAGGCCGGGCAAAAGGGGATGGCGGTGGCCTCGGTCCCCATTCGCACCAACGGCTATTTGAGACCCTCTCGACTGGTCAAAAGCATCGCCTCCTACGTGCAGCGATCGCTGTTCACGATCCTGCGAATTTTCATTACCTATCGCCCCCTCTCATTTTTTACCCTGGTGGGGAGCGTGCCAATGGCCCTCGGATTGCTGCTAGGGCTACGCTGGATGTGGCTCTACCTTTTCTTGTTTGAGCAAACCGGGCGCTCCCATGTCCCCAGCCTGATTTTCTCGGCCATCCTAATTTTGATTGGCTTCCAGCTGTGGGTAATCGGACTTGTGGCGGATTTGATGTCAGTCAACCGAAAGTTATTAGAAGATGTCCAACTACGGTTGAGGCGGGCCGAGATTGAGTCCCATATTCGGCGACAGCGGAAAAGGGAGTTGGTGGGTAGAGATTAGTAGGCTTCGGCGTGAGCACAGACGAACGGTAGTGGGAGCAGAGGGAAGATGGGATAGGGGTAGGGTGGGCACCGCCCACCGTCCGTTATTTGTTACTCAAAACGGTTGATAGGTGGGCGATGCCCACCCTACAAAATTAATTATGATTCCTTAAAGATGAAAGACTTATTCGCTCAGGCTGCCCTTGATCAAATTCCTAAAATCCTCACCCTGCAGGACCGCAACCCCCACAGCCCCACCTACGGCTGCTTTGATCGGAACTTTTGGCAATATAAAATCATTGATTTTCCTAGTGGGATGTCCCAGGAGTTTGTCTGGCCGCTAGCGCTGGTCTATGACATGCCGCTACCAGAAAATCCTTACTATCAAAAGCCTGCTATCAAAAACTGGGTCGAGGCGGGGATTCTCTACGCGGCAAAAAGTGCTCACCCGGATGGCTCCTGTGATGATTATTTCCCGTTTGAGCGGGCGGGCGGGGCAGCGGCGTTTTCGCTGCTGGCCTGTTTAGAGAGCTACCGACTGCTGAAGCTGAACAGCGAAACTGCGCTGAAATTATTCGAAACGCGGGCGGACTGGCTGGCCCACCACCAGGAAAGCGGTCGGCTGACCAACCACCAGGCCTTGATCGTGCTATGTCTGGAGCTGGCCTCACGCCTATTAAAAACGGACAAATGGAAAGGGGCAATTGAGCAGCGGCTATCCCAGGTGCTCTCCTGGCAAAACCCAGAAGGGTGGTTTCAAGAATACGAGGGCTGCGATCCGGGCTATCACACACTAACGATTTCTTGTTTGGCGCGGGTGTATGAGCTGAGTCCAAGCAGTGTGTTGAAGGATGCGATCGCAAAAGGCATTATCCTCGCCTCTCACTTTGTTCACCCCGACGGCTCCTACGGCGGCGAGTATACCAGCCGCAACACCTATAACTATTTCCCCCACGGCTTTGAGCTGGTAGGCCGATGGATGCCTGAGGCCCTGAGCATTAACGATCGCTTCCTGAAGGGGCTGGACTGCGGACTGGGGTCTTGCTATGCCGATGACCATATCGTCGGACACCACACCTGGAACTATTTGCTCACCTGGAAAGACTTTGTTGACGAGCGGCCCCCCACCAAACCGGCCCAACCAGGACGGGTTTGGCTCTCCGAAGCTCGAATTCTTGTTGATGAGCGGGCCGATACCAAGCTCTATCTAGCCCTCAATAAGGGCGGTGCCTTTAAGTTCTTCCGCGAGGGCCGACTGGTCATGTCCGACACCCAGTTTTCACTCCAGGTGCGCGACAGCGGCAAACTCAAAAATGCGGTAGGTCATCTAGTCGGGCCTTACGAATACGATGTGCAGGCCGATCAAATCAGCATCTCAGGTGCCCTCGGCTGGGCCAAGCAAAAGCAGATGACCCCGCTAAACCTGATGATTTTGCGGGTGGTGATGCTGACAGTAGGGCGGTTCTTCCCCAACCTGATCCGCAAGCTGCTGCAAAAAATGCTGATTACCGGCAAAACCGCCGCTCCTTTCCGGTTTAAACGCACCTTTCAATGGCAAGGCAACCAGTGGATTGTGAACGACGAACTCACCGCCGATAGCTGGGACAGCGTCATGACCGCTGGACTAGGCGGTGACCAAACCTCGATTTACGTCGTCATGAGTCGCACCTTCCAACCCGCCCAGCTGCAGCCCTGGCAAGACCTCACCGCCCAGGTCCACCAGCTTGCCCCCGGTCAACCCTTGAAACTGGAGCGTCAGCTATGAAGCGTGCCATCTCAATTTTTGTCAGCGTCATCATCCTGATCATTCTTTATACCAAGATTGACTTTCAAGGATTGCTGGAGGTGTTTCGCAGCTCTAACAAGTTCTGGATGGTGGTCAGCCTGGGCATGGTGGTACCGATCACCTTCTTTACCGGATGGCGACTCAAGCAGCTGATGCCGCCGGGTTCAAAGCTAAGTATTTGGGAAGCGAATAAGCTGATCCTGGCCGCGAGTGTCTTGAATATGGTGCTGCCCTCCAAGATGGGCGACATCGCCAAATCGTATTTCATGGGCGAGCGGGGACACATGAGCAAGTCGCTCTCCCTCTCGGTAGTGGTATTTGAGAAAGCCTGCGATATGTTGTCGCTGCTGCTGTGGTGCGCTTTTGGCCTGCTGCTGTATCCCCAAAAAGACGGCTTTTTCTGGACCATGACTGCGGGTATTCTTGGTGGGCTCACCCTTGGGCTATTGATGCTGGGCTCCAAACAGTTCGCCCAGTTTTTCTTCCTCGCGGCTCGGCGCATTGCCCCTAAGAAAATTGGCGAAAAGCTCAAAAAGCTGCAAACCTCGTGGGGCGAGATGCACGATTACTTTTGGGGCAACACCAGCCAACTGACCCGAGTGGCGGGCATGTCGGTGTTTGTCTGGTTTTTGCACCTGCTGCAAATCTGGCTATTCATCTTAGCCTTGAATGCCTGGGCCCCCCCGCTAATTAGCTTTGCCCTGTCGCCCTTAGCGATTTTGGCGGGTCTATTACCCCTCACCTTTGCCGGGGTCGGCACCCGCGATGCTGCCCTGGTGGCCCTCTATGCCCCTTACTTCGGCTCAGCTACAGGCGCAGCCCTAGGCCTCCTCTGCACCTCTCGATATTTCTTACCCGCCGTCGGTGGCCTACCCTTTTTGAATCAATATATGAGCACCGTTAAACAGATGAAAAAAGGCCGCTAGACTGGAGAAAGATATCCAGAAGGTGATCCCATGGTTGCTGTTCCTATCCATACCGCACCTTTAAGCCTAGAAACCTGGCTCGAAAATCCACTAACCGGCACAGAGTGGGTGGACGGAGAACTTCATGAAAAAGAAGGGATGACCTTAAAACACAGCAAATTGCAAATTCAGCTTGGTTTCCTTTGGAAAACTTATAAGAAAGCGGAGGGTCTTGGTGGCGAAGTCTATTCAGATGTCCCTTGTCGTACCCAAAAGCAGGGGCGGTCACCCGACGTGGCCTATCTGACACCCGAATTACTGACCCAGTACGGAGATGCTAAGGTTTTACCGCAAAGCTTTCCCCTCAGTGCCGAGATCGTATCCCCTACAGATCTTGCCGAAGAAGTCATCCTAAAAGCAAAAGAGTACCTGGCCTCTGGCGGGTTAGAGGTCTGGCTTATTTATCCAGAAAGTCAGTGGGTGATTGTCGTTACCGCAAAGGGCCAACAAATTTACAGTGTCGGTGACACTATCGCAACAACCCATGCCTTGCCAGGTTTCAAAATTACACTGAGTGAATTGTTCGCCTAGTAAGCCGTCAAAGTTAAATTTTCACCCTCTCACCTCACCGAAATTTTAAGTTTGACGCAGTCATACGACTATCGCTGGGCCTGGGGTAGAGCTTTGAACTCAATATCGACAGTCTGACCACAGCTACCACAGCGAGTAAATGCATTGAGATCCGCACTGCTACCCGCCTGACGTCCGTCGGGCAAATGGGCACCCCAACAATCTACGTATTGAAAGCGCGCCTTGCATAGCGTTGCCTTGCGTAAATTGGCGCTCTTAAGACTGACCCGCTTAAAAAAGGCCCGATGCAGATTTGCATAGGAAAATGCTGCATGGAACAGATCGACATCTTGCAAAAGGGCTGCCTCTAACCTCGAATATTTGAACTGCCCCCAGCGCAGATTTACTTGATGAAAGGTGGCTTGCCCCAAATCAGTATGATCAAAACTGACACTTTCTAACCGAGATTGGGAAAATCGGGCTCTTTTGAGGGTTGCAAAGCTAAAATTTGCCTCGGTGAGATCAACGCCCACAAAATTGACACCGTCCAGGGATAACCCCTGGAAATTTGCCCCTTTGAGGCTGCCCCCTACAAAGCGAAAGCCACAGAGATCCAAGCCCAAGTGGGCCCAGTCTGTACCCGCCAAATTCGAGCTAATGAAAGTTTTATTTTGCACGCCTTTCATCAGCTCAGCCTGTCGATAGGTGCCTTCTGCGACCATGATGTTACCTCTCTAATAAACAAGCGTTCTCTGTTACCTAATCACTCCATCACTGCCAACTTTGGCAAATAGTACGTTTAATTTAATCATTTCAGCTTAAATACTAAGGCATTATCGATATTTTTCAAGTAAGTAATGATACAAGATGTCTCAATCTCTACGCAAAAACATCTCTCATGGGCAATCACTTTTACGATCTTAAGATTTTGAAAAAATATGTGTCACAGTATTCCTAAGCACTAAAGGGCATGTAGGCTTAGATCATATTGGTTGCAATAGCAAGATTTCTATCAAGAAGGCATTAATGAGGCATTTTCGTGTATCTAAGTGTATAGATTCTTGTAAATTCGTCATGGATGCCGCTCTAAATCAAAACCAGATCTGTTGACTTGGCGGTTTTCCCAGGGTGGCCTGTGCATCTAGATGTGGCCAAGGTTTAGAAAAGGAGTTTCCTGTGTTGCCAGATGATTATTTAAGGCTTAGAGCTGCTCAAGTGGGCTTGACCTCAGAGCAAATGGCCGTGTTTTTGCTGAAGTTTAGTGAAAAAAAGAGCAATGCCAACGCTGCTAAGCAGCTGGGTATCTCGGTCAATGCCTGCGTGCAGTGTCTGGGAGAGATTTATAAGAAGTTCGGCATTACCGGACGCGGACGCGGCAAAGAGAAACGGTTACGGACTGAACTCATCCGGGACTTTGAGGCCGATTGGACACCCGCTAACCGTCTCTATACCAGCGGATTCGCCCAACCACGGGCGCTAGCAGGCCAGTTCTCAAATATCCCGACGCAACCCCTGTCAGCCCTGCGCACACAAGACACCACCGCCGAGGGCCCCCTGCCCGATTTTGCCCAGCAAACCACCACCCCCGACGCCACCTTTTTACAAGAGTGGCTGATTTCGATACGGTACTCGGTTGAGCAACTCCACAAAGATGAAGGCAGAGAGGTGACAGAATCAACCCTAGCGAGTTTGCTCAAAACCCTGCCGGTAGCAGTGACCGCCCTGGCCGCCGACACTCAACATACTAAGGCTCAGATCCTGGCGGCTATCCTGGAGAACCTGGATACCCTGGTCATTAATTTGCAGCCTCGGGTTCAAAAAAATCAACTCTATGGCCTCAAGTTTTTGCAGGAGAACTCTAATCCATTAGCCAGAAGTGTATTTGCCTTTGTCTCAAGACTGCGAGAACAGCTTGGGTTTGCCGACGGTGAATTTGAAACTTGGAAAATTATCGAAAAAGCCATCGAAAAAGCGAATGCACGCTATCCAGACGAAAAGCGTGAAGCGCCTCAGCAGTGGCGGGGGATGAAGGTCTATTCCCAACGTATCCGCCGGATTTGCTTTGAGCTAATTCGTGACTATGCGTGTCGGGATGCTCAACTATCCGCTCGCCCAGAGACTAACCATCAGCTGATATCAGATGCCAGACTCCGCCGTAATTTGCAAGCAGTGGATTTAGCCATTTTGGATCTGTACCTGGCCTACAAAAACCA
>JBCDDJ010000104.1:0-16035 GCA_039180385.1 Cyanobacteria bacterium P01_G01_bin.38
CTATGTCCTGGCCATCCGTTCTAATCATGCGGTCTGGCTACCTAAGGAGCAACAGGTGCGCTCTAACCGTTGGCGAGCTTATGAACGCACCTTCTCAGATGGCAGCTGTGAGCAACGCTACATTCGCGAGATCATCTACGGTAGAAAACGGGCAACCCGTTACTGGCAGTTGACGACTGACCCTGAAACCTTTCCCAGTGCGTCGACCTGGATGGTCATGACGCATGTCGAGGGGATTACCTACAAGCAAGTCGGTGACCTCTATGGCCTTAGGAACTGGGTCGAGTACGGCTTGAAGCAGAGCAAGAATGAACTGGGCTGGGCGGATTTCCGTCTGACCCACTATGAGCAAATCGAAAAGTGGTGGGAGCTGGTGATGAGCGCCTATCTGATGGTGACACTCCATACTCCCCCATTACAGCCGCAAGACCATATCCCACCTGAGTTGTCTGAATCAGCTACTGTTTCAGCTTTTATCAAACATCGAGACTGGGATCATGCTCAGGGCTGGAAGAGTTGGCTCAACAATCTCCGCCTGGTGCTGTTTCCCTGGGTCAGTCGCAACTTGCTCAAGCCCTGGCTAGACATTTTCCCAAATGCGGAGTTAGTCGTTGGCTTTGACAAATTGGTTGAGGTAATGAATCTCTTTCCAGGCGCTGTTGTGCGACTGATTCGAGAGCCACCTGACCCTATTTTCTCCGCCGAGAGTCATTAAAGAGCGTCAATCCCCGACATCACATGCCGAACGGTGCTATCTTTGCCTGCCGCATCCATCGCCTGGAAAATAATCAGCAAGGCATGCTTATTGTGGGCATAGAGCATGTCTTGAAATCTGGCCAGCTGCTCAATGCTCCACTTTAAATACTCTCCACTTTCACTTTTGGTGATTTTACTTGTGTAGGCTGAGTCGTAGTTTTTAACTTTAAATTTGCTGCCAGGTGACACCATCATTTTTTCGAGGGCAAGGGCTTTAGCAAATTCTTTATTTTTCATAGGTTGAGTGGTGTTTTGAGTGTGAGGCTATGGTTATAGCCAGCAGAACACTTGTATTAAAAACCTCTGGCTAAATTGATTAACATCCGTTCAAATTGATCCAATGGGCAAAGTACCCGCTGGGGTACCGTTAAGGCTATCAATGCTTTCTATATTTAAGTTATCGGTGCATTTTCACTAGATAGCTTAGCCAAACGTTAAAAACGCTTTTCCCTACGGAGACTCCCATGCCTGATCGTCGACAGGAATCTTACGCCGTTCGCCTTGAGGCGGCAGAACTTGCTAGAAGCCGTGTACACCCCACCCATCAAGCCAACGGGGATGAGCAACGGTATGCAGGCGATAAGTACTTCATGTCGTTTACCAAAGGATTGCCCCATAATCTACACACAGGACTATTAGAAGACCCAAACGATTTTGTAGAGTTTCGTCGGGCAATTGATGACGGTTTCATTGATCCGTTCTCGGTGGTTCGCCATGGGGCTAAATATGAGGTTGTTCCAGCAGGCAACGAATACACTGTTCAGTCTGTACCTTGTCCACCCAACGATTTCAGACAGTGGGAAGCACCGACGGCAGGGGTTGTCTTTGACCTACAAGGGCCAGATGCTCAGGCTGTGACCATGCCACCTGCGCCACCCTTAATGATTTCTGACACTAAGGCTAATCCTGAACTGATTTTGGAAATGGCTGAGGTCTATGAGTTAGCCATTCTAAGGGATGTTGAACTCAACTACTTTGAGAAGGAATCAACAGCTACCAATCAGGGTGCTCTAAATCCAGATTTTAGGAAAGCCGTTGGGGCTTCCATTGCTCGCCTGAATGAGCTTGCTTATATCAAGAACTATCAGCCCATGTGTTGTGAATGGCCTGGGCGACCTCGTAAGGTTGATGATAAGGGTGAGCTTACTGTCCAAACGGTCTTTCGGGGATCCTCTCCGGGAGTTGAGGTTGGCCCCTATCTATCTCAGTTTTTGCTGATCGGAAACCCTGGCCAGAATGGGGGGGGATCAGTTGCGGACGGGAAAATTGTCTACGGTGCTTTGGAGGTAGATCAGAAAGTCTCCGTTGCCAAACCGAGAGAAGATTACATGACGGACATGGTTAGCTACGTTGAGATGCAACGGGGCCTCAAGCCAGAGCCAGAAAACTATGAACCCGATCCACCTGGTGATGGTAGCCCTCGTCCTCGCCCAAACCGTCGATTTATCTCAACCCCTCGCGATTTGGCAACTTACGTCCACTATGACGCCCTCTACGAAGCCTATCTCAATGCATGTATCATTTTGCTCGGCATGGGTACTCCCTTTGACCCTGCCTTTGATCATCTATCTGGGGGTGGAGCTGCTGCTGGAAATCCTGAGAAACGTCGTCATGTCGGTGGGTTTGCTCTCTATGGTGGCCCTCATATCCTTAATCTAGTCACAGAAGTTGCCACCCGTGCCCTGAAAGCGGTGCGTTTCCAGAAGTTTAACAACCACATCCGTTTGCGACCAGAGGCCTTAGCTGCAAGGATTGAGCTGTTGCGGAGAAATGAACTGCCTTCATCAGACAGTAATCATGTATCTGATGGCAAAATACCTCTAGCTCTCAAGTCTGATATCAAAGGACTCAAAGAGAGGTTACAAAGGACGTTGGATGTTATCAAAAATGGGCCGGGAAAAGATACTTACTTCCTACCCATGGCATTTCCTGAAGGCTCACCTATGCACCCGGCCTATGGCGCTGGGCACGCAACGGTTGCCGGAGCCTGTGTCACAGTCCTCAAGGCATTTTTTGATACTAGTGCAGTCTTAGTTGCAACCCCTGTCAAAGATCCAGAAACTGGGAAACCCGTTTTGATTCCAAGCTCTAATGATATTAAAAGAGAAGCTAAATTTAAGCGTTATAGCTCACAGAGTGAAGATTGCCCTGGAGACATTGCGATCGCATTCCGTGCTCCTGAATTACCTGCCCCTAGTACTAATCAGGTAATTCCTCCGAAGGTCGATCTAGATTCATACACACCTTCTCAACCTTTGACCCTAGAAGGTGAACTCAACAAGCTAGCGGCCAACATCTCCATCGGTCGCAATATGGCAGGGGTTCATTTTTTTACTGACTATTACGATAGCCTGCGCATGGGTGAGAAAATTGCGCTGGGCATTCTCGAAGAACAGGCCCTGGCCTATTCAACCGATCCCTTTGTGCTGTCGTTACCCACCTTTGATGGTGACGTTGTGAGGATTGGTCACCGATGAAGCGTTCACCCCGTCGTTCACTAAGGATACAGCCGCTCCTACGGGGGCGGGCAGCGGCAACCCCTGGCGATCAAGGCCCTCGAGCCGTGATTCATCAGCGTCCGCCCAGTCGGTCAGGCCACACCACGATTGTCAAAGTGGTTGAGAAACCGGCTTGTGAAGATCTTCATCCAGATTGGATAGCGCTTTACAAGATAGCACCTGCTCTCTTTAAAGTGCTTCCCTGGCTATGGTTAGGCGCATTGGCTGCTCTGATCAGTGTGTCGATCCTGTTTGGAAGATTACTTTAGGGCGCGCCTTTCCCTATTGTCCTAACTGTTGACCCTCACCAGGCGAATCTCTGTTCTTTGATTTTTAGGATCATTTGGAGGGGTATTGGGTAAGGGCTGTGTGGCCCCTTTGCCCTCCGCCTGAAATTTATGTTTGAGCCCCTGCTTTCGCAAGTAGCTGGCCACTGCCTGGGCGCGTAGATTGCTCAGCTGCAAATTGCGATTAGCGCTGCCCACGCTTGAGGTATGCCCAATGATCTTCAGTGCTACGGTGTCTTGGTTAAATTCTTTAATTTGCTGAGCCAGCTTGCTTAAAGTCGTTTGGCTGGCTGGGGTGAGTTGGGCAGTGCCAATTTCAAAGCTGATTTGACCTTCGATGGTTAAGTTGCCAATATCGGCGGTGGTGACTGTCTGGGGCGTTGCTTCTACGGTTTGCCCTTCCCCCATCATGCGTTTGGCAAGCTCGGGCTGGTTTTCAAGTAACCCTGCCAGGACACGGCTATTTCTAGCGGCGATTTCAATTTCGGAGGTTGATACGAGGGTCGAGATGTCTCTTGGCACCGAGCTAATCCGTTCAGAAAAGGCCAAAACGGCTGCTGTGGCATCAATCCGGTTGGCTAATGTCCCATCTGACAGCCATTGTTGGGCCTCAACCGCCGTAAAGAAATCAATCCCGCTGATGATTTGGGTGGCATCGGCGGGTGAGAGGTCACCATCTGCCGCAATTTGTGCCTCTAGGAGGCCAGCATCCTGGACACTGGCATCAATCCGACGATAGTAAATCTCTAGAAACTTGCTAACCACGTCAGGAGATGACTCAAGCAGAGAATCGGAGGCCACAATCACGTCAATAATGGCCTCCGGTGCATCTTGACTGGATAGCAAGATTGCGTTGTTTTGATCTGTCGCCTGGGTGACAAAGGGCTCCCAAAGGATGCCGATTGCGATCGCATGCTGAGGATCCTGCATTTTTTCCCAAACCTCAGAGGCATCCGCCAGCTCTTTAAGCTCAAAATCATCTAGATCAAAGGCCTCAAATTTGGTGTCTAAAACCAGGGCCAGATATTCGCTGGGGGTATCGGCGGCAAACGCAATACTCAAGGGCTTGTCTGTTTCTTTGGCTTGATCAACCAGACGCTTTAGGCTCTCAAGCGAGGTTAGCTCAGGGTATTGCTGGGTATTGAGAACCACTGCATCTGCTCCGACGGTTCGATCGATCAGCCCCACAATTTTGCCCGCGGGCTGCTGCTGCAAAAACTGATCGAGGGTGGTGACCACGATATCTGCATTTTTGTTCAGCTCTTGTGCCCGCACCGATTGCTCAAACTCATCAGCGTAGGTTAACTCAATGCCAGCAGCCATGAGGGCCGATTGAAATGTCGCATCTCGGAAGGTGCTGTAACCACTAAAGGTATCGCCCAGGACTCTGATGTGAGTTTTCTGGTGGGGATGATTTCCCATTGACAATCGATCTTCTGTAGCCGACGACAGCTGCCCGGTGGCAAATCCACCCAAGTTGGGCATGGCCCTTGCAAAGACCGCGATAAATAGGCCCAACACAATACCCAAAACGGCAACCGTCGAAGCGAGATAAATTTTCTCCCCAGAATTTCTAAAAAAAGACATAGAATGCGCACTCTTTCTAACTATTAGAAGACTCCTTTGCAAGCTCCGCTGCACACCTGATTTTCTATTAGACAGGCCCTTGAATCTGGCTATGTTTCTAACGCAAATTGACTCAAGTCAATCACCGCATTTCTGCTCTATGTCTGATATTTTTAAGTCTGTTGGCTAGGTCAATAACCATCGGTAGACCCCCAAACAATCGACGAAGAAAAAGACGGAGGCTGAGTAAAAAATCAAAAGTAAATCCTTGTCTAAAAGACTGGCCACGAGTAATTGGCTAGAGCTTAAAACCAACAACAAAAAACCATTGCCACTGAGAGGGGTATTAGACGCGACCAAACTACCCCCTAACACGGCACAAATGCTACTTGAAAGCTTGAGATAGACTTTCCATGAACGATTGAGTAATTGTTTGCGCTGCAATATTTTAGGGTTATGCACGCTCGGCTGATTCGGCTTGTCTTGCAGGACATCCATAAAGCGATACCTTTTGCCTGAAATCTGAATAACGGAGCCTGTAAAAGAGGCGAGCTGCGATCGCAAAGAGATATCACGATTGAAACGACACGGACTCTGACAAGACTCATCACCTTTTGGAACACCCTCTCTACAGACCATTCTTCTAAGAAACATTCAAGCATCCTGAAGAAAGTTATGGACGCTTTTTGAAGAGTTTGTAAATCTGAAATGAGGCCAGTGTGAATTTAATTCTCTGAATCAAAATTCTACAAGGCTTATAGGGAGATCTGAGTCATAAAATATCTGCGACTTTTACGCGTTATTACCGATGGCTTGAGCCACTAAAAACCTTCAAAGCACCCTTCGATAAAAGGCTTTAATTGCTTTTTGCCGCTCCCTTTTATCAGAGGATTCTGGGCTGTGCCGGGTAGCCAGAGATACCGAATCATCCGCTTGCAATTCAAAGGGGTTACCGATATGATTCCTTCATGCCATAAGTTATGCATAATCCTTTATTGCCTCTGACATGATGGAATTTAATTTGCGACATGCCAGAGGGGAACAACTTGATGCATTTCAATGTGCTTAGACCGCTAATTTCAAACCGCTTTAACTAAATGAGTGAATTTAAACCTGTTCCCTGGAAATCAGCAATCTCAGTACCCACAAAGATGCAGCTTGAACAAGTTGCTCACTGTTCAAACCTGGAGTTGATCATCCGCTGTCAACGACATCGTCGGCCAGATCACGTTGCGTTTTCTGAGATAGTCCATCGGTATCAGACCCATGTTGATCGCACGCTTTACCAGCTGGCATCAGATTGGTCAGATCGCGCTGACCTGGCCCAAGAAGTTTGGATCCGGGTATATCGAAATATTCATCGTCTCCAGGAGCCCGCTAAGTTCAAAAGTTGGCTGGGGCGGATTATCACCAATTTGTTTTATGACGAGTTGCGCAAACGCAAGCGTCATGGCCAAGCTATTTCTTTGGATGCGCCCATCCCCACCTTAGGCGGGCATCTTGTTTGGGAGCTTGCTTGCGGCGCGCCCAATCCCGTCGATACGATGATGACCGATGAGTTTTACGATAAGCTCAGGGGCGCAATTGTGGAGCTGCCTGAGGTTTTTCGCACCGCCATCGCCCTACGTGAATTGCAAGGCCTGTCCTACGACGAAATCGCCTTTATTACGGGGGTTTCACTGGGTACAGTCAAATCAAGAATTGCTCGAGCTCGTCATCATTTACAGCGACCCCTCAAACGATATTTGGATGAAGCTTATTCGCCCAGCACCCTGGCTGGGGCTTAGCTTTTGACGAATTTGGCGGATGGTAGACCCTACAGTGCGAAATAAATCACAGTCGCACTTGTAGTAAAGAGCTAAGTCCAAATGATCGTCAAAATCAGGTTTTCGATTTTGCAGTGTTACTTTGAGTTTTGGCATGAGCTGGATTCAGAAGAGGAGATGCTGGAATTTGACAGCGATCACGTGCAGGATCTGATCCTCGATTTTTTGGAAAGTCGGGTGCTGGTATCCGGGATTGAATGGGACACAAGCGATAGCGATATGATGAAGCTGCCCCCCGCCCGGAACTGGCATGACGAGGATAATGCTTTATAGAGAGTCGGTGCCACGACTAAATAGCATCCATGTAGGTTCTGAATTATTTGACAGTACTTGCTTGGATAGGCAACGCGACGACTCGTACGGCCCGCTCGAACTATGCCATCTGGGTGCTTGGCACGGACTGTGCGACTTGCTCATCTAGATTGCTCGCAGTTTTCGCGTATTCCTCACCAAACTTTCCGCAAACCGATCAAATCGTTCGGCCAGCTTTTCGTCCTTTAGCTTGCCGTCCTCTCCAAAGGCTTTCCAGGCTTGACCGATGGCGATCTGCTCAGGGATTACCCAAGCGTGGACCCAGCGGAGAATGACCCGCAAGTCATTGAGGGCGTTGTTATTTGACTGACCGCCTAGCACGCTGATCCCCCCGGCGACTTTGCTGTCCAGGTGCTCAAAGCTGAGCAAATCCAGCGCATTTTTGAGCACACCGCTGACGCTGCCGTGGTACTCAGGGGTGGCCAGCACCAGCCCGTCTGCAGCCTTCACTGCCGCCCGCAGACGGGCCACATCAGGATAGTCACCATAGTCATCACCGCCATTACAAAACGGCAGGGTCAGAGATCGCAAGTCTAAAACCTCCACCGTCGCCCCCAGCGCCTCTAAGCGCCGGGTGGCTTGTTGGAGCGCCTGATAGCTATAGGCTCCTGGCCGCAAACTACCACTGATAGCGACAATCTTAACCCCGTCACCTTTTTGGACGCTGCTAGCATCGCCTTCATGACTCATCAACATGCAGATATCTCCGAATGAAGCAAAAATCGAGCTTTCTTTTAAGTGTACTCGTTATGAGTTTATATTAGCGCACCTTTTTATAACTCGACTCGTTCATGCCTTAACTTGACTTCAGATCATTGATCATCCCCTTTGTCCCTTCGCCCTTCCCCCTTCGCCTTTCCCCCTATAGCCCAAGAGGCATGGCTGCACTAGCGCCTTTCCCCTTTGAAAGAAATCATCAATTTCTCCGGCAACTTCAAAGTCCATAGCGTTAGACTAAGATGTGACTTGCAAACCCTTGATTCCTCAATTGCTTTATCTGGTATGAAAAAGCTGCTTTCTGCTCAGCGCTCACGATCGGTCCGCTCAAAGCTTGGTATGGCGACAGTGGCTGGGTGGCTGCTGTTGCAAAGTTTGGTCGCGATCCCAAGTGCGATCGCACAGGAGAAAGAAGACCCCCTGACCTATGGGCAATTGCTAGAAAAAATCGAGCAGGGCGACGTCGATCAAGTTGAGCTAGATAACACCCGTGGGATTGCCACAGTCCACCTTAAAGACGCCCCCGAAGATGCTCAACCCGAGCAAGTGCTGCTCTTTGCCGATGGCAATAATCGAGAGCTGGTGCAGCACCTCCAAGACAATGACGTCGACTTTGACGTGCTCAGCGTCAATGACAACAGCGCCCTCACCTGGCTGGCAACCAATTCATTGCTGGCACTGATCCTGATTTTTGGGTTGCTGATGATTTTGCGTCGGTCTGCGGGGTCCGCGGGCAACGCCATGAATTTTGGTCGCTCTAAAGCTCGATTCCAAATGGAAGCAAAAACCGGGGTGATGTTTGATGACGTCGCGGGTATTGAGGAAGCTAAAGAAGAGCTGCAAGAGGTGGTGACCTTCCTCAAGAACCCAGAGCGCTTTACCGCAATCGGGGCACGGATTCCTAAAGGGGTACTGCTGGTTGGACCACCAGGAACAGGTAAGACGCTGCTTTCTAAGGCCATCGCTGGAGAAGCTGGGGTGCCATTCTTTAGCATTTCAGGCTCTGAATTTGTCGAAATGTTTGTCGGTGTGGGCGCATCTCGGGTCCGCGATCTGTTTAAGAAAGCCAAGGACAATGCCCCCTGTATTGTCTTTATCGATGAGATTGACGCGGTCGGTCGCAAGCGCGGCACTGGCATCGGCGGCGGCAATGATGAACGAGAACAAACCCTTAACCAGCTGCTGACCGAACTAGACGGCTTTGAAGGCAACAGCGGCATCATTGTGGTAGCGGCCACTAACCGACCGGATGTGTTGGATTCGGCCCTGCTAAGACCGGGTCGCTTTGACCGCCGGATCATCGTCGATTTGCCCAGCTACAAAGGTCGTTTAGGTATTTTAGAAGTCCATGCCCGCGACAAAAAGATGGCCGATGAAGTTTCTTTAGATGCGGTTGCCCGACGGACCCCAGGCTTCTCGGGCGCACAGCTAGCCAACTTATTAAACGAGGCGGCTATTTTGACAGCGCGGCGGCGCAAAGAGGCGATTACCATGACCGAGGTGAGTGACGCCATCGATCGGGTCACCATTGGTCTCACGTTGACCCCGCTACTCGACAGCAAACGCAAACGCCTGGTCGCCTATCACGAAGTCGGCCACGCTCTGGTGGCGACCCTACTCAAACATTCCAACCTGCTTGAGAAAGTTACTATTATTCCCCGCTCCGGCGGCATTGGTGGCTTTGCTAGATACCTGCCCGATGAAGACGATTTTGATAACGGCATTAACTCCCTCAGCTCCTATGCTCAGCTGGTAGACATGATGGTCCATGCCCTAGGCGGACGGGCCGCAGAAGATGTGGTCTTTGGAGCCGATGAGGTCACCACAGGGGCCAGCAGCGATATTGAGATGGTGACTAATATTGCCCGCGATATGGTGACTCGCTACGGTATGTCTGAGCTGGGTCAGCTCGCGTTAGAGTCCGGCAACGATGAGGTATTTTTGGGACAGGGCTTCATGCAACGCTCAGAATATTCCGAAGAGGTAGCGGCAAAGATTGATCAGCAGGTGAGAGACATGGCCAGCGCTTGCTACACCAAAGCCAACCAAATTTTGAAAAACAACCGTCCGCTGCTCGACCGGCTGGTGGATATGCTGATTGAGCGCGAAACCATTGACGGCGATGAGTTTCGCCACATTGTCAGCGAATATGTAGATCTGCCTGAAAAGGATCTGGTGAAATCGGGGAGTTGATGGGAGTTATGTAAACCTTTATGGCCACCTTGAGACCTCTGGATTAGGGTGGTGGAATGTAAGCAGGATATGACTGCGATGCATTGGGTTCGTAATAGCTTGAGGTGGTTCAGGTCTCGACTTGCCCGTCAGCGACGATGGCAAGTTGGCCTGTTATATTTGCTGTTAGCCCTGCTCTTACTGCGCAGCGCGCCTTATCTGGTACCGATTACGGTTCAGGATTTGACCCAAGATCAGCGGGCTTTGGCGTTTAGCGATCGCAACGGCCTTCCCCTCGGCACCCTGCTCTCTCGGGATGAAACCCACACGGTAGCGGTCCCCCTCGACCAGATATCGCCCCACTTTATCAACGCCATTATTGCCGCTGAGGACCAGCGCTTTTATCGTCATGGACCGCTGGATTGGGTTGCGATCGCCCGCGCCAGTTTAGAAGCCCTACAAGCCCGAGAAATTGTTAGCGGCGCGTCTACCATCACGATGCAGCTGGCCCGGATGCTCAAGCCCAGCCCTCGGACCTGCTGGCAAAAACTCCATGAAATCTGGAATGCCTGGCGCTTAGCCGCAGGCATGAACCGCGACCAGATTCTGGTCGCCTATATCAATCGCCTGCCCATGGGCAGCAACATTTATGGCGTTGAGGCCGCCGCCCGGACCTACTTTGGGGTTCCCGCTGCCGATCTGTCGATTGCCCAGGCCAGTCTGCTGGCAGGGTTGCCCAACGACCCCATTGACCTCGACCCCTACTTTTATTGGGATGCCCTCAAACAGCGTCAGGTCTATGTCCTAAATCGTATGGTGCAAGACGGCTATCTCACCCAGGCCCAGGCTAACCACGCCGCCGCCGAAGATCTCTCTCCTCAGCTACGTCAGCAGGGGATTTTCGCCGCCCCCCACTTTCTCTTTTGGTTAGCCGAGCAGCTGCCCACTAACTCACCTGCCCACATTCGCACCACCTTGGACCGGCCACTGCAACAATTTGTCGAAGCCCAGACACAACAACTGGTCAGAGCCTTAGCCCCCCACAACGTCCGTCAAGCCGCCGCCCTCGTGATCGACAATCATACCGGCGAGACGCTCGCTTATGTCGGCTCCCCCAGCTACTTCACGGGCATGCCTAGTAATCGCAACGACGGCGTTCAGGCCCTGCGTCAGCCCGGCTCCACCCTAAAACCCTTTCTCTATCAGCTCGCCCTCGACCAAAAGGTGATCCGCCCCAACACCATTCTGGCCGACGTCCCGACCCACTATCCCATCCCCGGAGCCCAGCTCTATAGTCCCGTTGACTACAGCGAGAAATTCCACGGCCCCGTCCGCGTTCGGGTTGCCCTGGCAAACTCTCTCAACATCCCCGCTGTTCGTATCCTCGAGAAAGTCGGCGTCGAGACTTTTCTGAATCACCTCCATCAGCTCGGTTTTGAGCACCTGAGCGAGTCGCCTGAGCATTACGGCCTTGGGTTGGCCCTTGGCAGCGGAGAGGTGTCACTATGGGAGTTGGCGCGGGCGTATTGGGGAGTGGCGCGGCAGGTAGTGAAGGGAGAGGAGATGGGGGAGAGCAACCCGGAGATGGGCTTCGACGTGAGCGCGCCTCGACTGAGCGCTCGCCGAACGTCTCAGCCGAACGGGGGACGCGGAGACGCGGGGAGGCAAGAGACCTATCTATCACCCATTACCCACTACCCATTACCCACTACCCATTACCCACTACCCATTACCCACCAAAATCCCAAATCCACCCTTCCCCTCATTACCCACATCCTCAGCGATCGCCACGCCCGCGCCCTGGAGTTCGGGGTTGATTCCGTCCTATCTTTGCCCTTCCCTGCCGCGGTAAAGACAGGCACCTCTTCAGACTTTCGGGATACGTGGACGGTGGGTTTTACAACGGACTATACGGTTGCGACCTGGGTGGGGAATTTTGAGGGTGAACCCATGCGACAGGTGTCGGGGGTAACCGGAGCTGCACCGCTATGGTCTCGGATTATGTTGCATTTACATGAACAGCGAGAGCCAGGGGCGCTGCCGATGCCAGCGGGGATGGTCAAGCGACCCATTTGTGCACTGACAGGCTTAAAGCCCACCCAAGATTGTCCTAGTGTTGTAGAAGAGTTTTTCTATCCTGAAGATTTGGTGGCCTATGAGACCGCTCCAAAGCGCGAATATCAGACAGTTGCTGATGGCGCTGCCAGCGAAACACTGCCCGATCGCTATAATACCTGGATTTCTCATCAAGATAGGGCCGGACTCCCCGATCAGTTGAGAATTTTGTCGCCCCAGGCAGACGATTATTTTATCTTGTTACCCGGTGATCAGCAGCAGCTGGCACTCAAAGTCTTAGCCCCTCAAGGACAGCCGGTGGAGTGGCGGCTCAATGGTAAGCCGGTGGCATCCAACGGCAGCAGCGATACGGTATTTTGGTCGATGCAACCAGGTGAGTGGACATTGGAAGTGAGCAGTGGTGAGCTGAGCGATCGGGTCCGATTTCAGGTGCAGCCGCCTGAGCCGAGAGAGGCAAGACGTGGGTTCTCAAGCGTATCTTCTGAATAAGATGCCGTGACACAAGTCATCAGCTCTGATGACCTTGCGCTATGACGTTTGACAGATAACGCGCCCTGGGTTTAGTCAATTGTTAGACAATATGTTCTCTATGGCTAGATTAGAGACAATCCATTTGGTTTGGCTACAATGTGGGTTGGAAGGAGCGCAACAAAGTCCAATCGTTCAGGGAGTAACGCTGCGATCGCGTTATGTCCTGCAATATTAGGGTCGCGTACTTAGGGATTTGCCCGGTAGCCCTACCTCGCAAGTATTTCATCGCGCTGAGTCGGTAACTTGTTGCTCACAGGTAACTTGTTACTCATAACAGTGCTGTATAAACAGCCATAGAGAGAGTTCAATCGTTATGCAAATGAATATGTGGCCCAGTTTGGGCCTGCTTTGGAGTGTGGGGTTAGGTCTAGCGACGCCCTCCATAGCCCCTGTGGTGGCTCAAGCCCAGACGGCTAATTTTGCGGATGTCCCCGCTAATTACTGGGCTAGAGACTATATCAGTGCGCTAGCAGAGCTCAATATTATCAACGGTTTCCCCGATGGAAGCTTTCGACCCGATGAGCCGGTCACGCGGGCTCAGTTTGCCGCAATCTTGCGTCAGGCGTCTCTAAAGTCAGAGATTGCCCCAGGGGAGCCATTTGCAGATGTGGAGTCTAGCTACTGGGCGGCGACTCCCTATGTGGTCACGACAACAGCTTCGTCCTGGACAACAGCACCGAGCGCAACCATTCCAGTCAAAGCAGAACAGGTAGGGTTCAGCGGATCTGGACAGCGATTGGCAACGCTGACAGAGTCCGCCGATCGGATTCAAATCTGGAATACCCAGACGGGTACTGATGTAGCAGAGATTGTTGCTAACGACGAGACTCGCTTTGAGTTTGTGGCTATAAACGAGGATGGGACACAGGTGGCGGCCATTGTTCAAACCAGGGTGCAAACGCTCCCTGAGCGAAATCTAGAGCTGCGGCTATGGAATACCGAGACCGGAGAACAGCTTTGGCAAGCCCCGCTCGGTATGCTCCAAACTCAGTTTCGACCCGCTGAAGGAGAATTTATGGATACTCAGACTCTGGTTGCCTTTAGTCCCGGTGACCGGGGAATATTAACTCGGGTCAGATTAGGGTTTGATGCAGCCGATCGCCCTACCGAAGTTGAGCTCCGCTTCCATGATGTGGCCACAGGAGATGTCTTGAAATCGCTCATACCGACGGCAGGGACTGATCTAAACGAGTTTGAGTTTAGCGCCGACGGGACCGTATTGGCCGGTGCGGGGTATATTTCCCCAGACACCTCCCTGGAGGCAGGACTGGAAGCGGGTCATGTTATTGATGTGTGGCAACTCAACGATGGCGAGCGACTGATGAGCCTCAGACCCGATGAAGATGATTTTTCGCTGGTTGATATGGCATTCGCGCCCGATGGCACCTTAAAATTTCTGACTCAGCAATTTTATGATATTCGTCTGGATACCTGGAACGTGCAAACCCAGGAGCGCGTCGAACGCATCACCGAACTGCCGGATATTGACCGCACTGATAATGGTTATCTCAGTCCAGATGGCAACCATTATTTTGTGCGCAGCGATGTCGCCGGGACTCGCATAATCGATCTCCACACCCAGACGGTCATAGATCTAGACGTCTATCCTGCCAACGCTATGTTTACGAGAACGCTGTTTAATAGCACCGGGAGTCATTTAGCGATTTCAAATCCTGAAAATATACAAATTTTCTCCCAAGGGGCGCAATCCACTGCGGCAAATTAGGCCGTTACAAGCTAATATCGCCCCCTCATTCTCTAACCGGGCTCAAGCCGAACCAGACGCCCATCTGACTCATCGGTGAGAATATAAATCAACCCGTCTGGTCCCTGGCGGACATCGCGTACCCGTTGGCCAATGTCAATAGGGGTTTGACTCGCCACCGTTCCGGCTGCATCTAGATCGATTCGCAACACAGTCTGCGACACTAGCCCACCCGCAAACAGATCGCCTTGCCATTGGGGAAAGCGATCGCCTTGATACATCATCAGGCCAGAGGGTGCGATCGCAGGTGTCCATACCAGGCGCGGGTCTACCATGCCAGGGCGAGATCGCTCTGATGAAATCTCGCCCCCAGAATATTCGCGGCTGTGGGTGACGACGGGCCAACCGTAGTTTTCTCCGGGGTTTACCTGGTTTAACTCGTCACCCCCCAGAGAACCATGTTCGGTTACCCAGACCTGATCGGTGACCGGATCAAAGGCGAGTCCCTGGATATTTCGGTGTCCGTAGCTCCACACAGCAGCGTCCGCGTCCGGGGTGCCTGCAAAAGGATTATCGGCAGGCACAGAGCCATCATCATTTAGCCTGACAATTTTGCCGAGTTGACTGTCCAGATTTTGGGCCTGATTACGAATCAACGCCCCGTCTAATTGGGTGGGTGGGTTGCCACCATCTCCAATCGAGACCAGCATAGTGTCGTCAGGTAGCCAGGTAATCCGGGAGCCAAAGTGCTGTCCGCCTGATTTGGTCCGATTGACTTCAAAAATGACCGTCCAGTCAGAGAGCGCACTCCCATCAAACCGGGCGCGGGCAACTCGAGTTTGGTTGGCAGCGGAGGTGCCATGGGCATAGGTAAAGTAAACCCAGGGGTTCTCCGCAAACTGCGGGTGAACAGATACATCCATCAATCCCCCTTGACCACTGGCCAACACCTCAGGGACCCCGGATACCGGCGTCGGGTCAAGCACCCCTTCTCGAATGATCCGCACCCGTCCCGGACGCTCAGTCACTAGCAGTGCGCCATCTGGCAGCCACGCCATGCCCCAAGGGTGCTCTAAAGAATCTACCAGGGTGACTTGCTGAACTGTCTCGGCCTGTGCGATCGCATCGCCCGAGTTGTCTGTAGAGGCGTTGTCAGCAGAGGAGACCGCTGGATTGTCAGCGGCGACGGCGGGTGAGGGAGCTTCGGGCGATGACGCTGGCTCAACTGAGTCGCTAGAAGGCATACAGCTCACCAACATCAACCCTGCCCCAACCATCGGGATCAGCCAAGATTTAACCATCATTAAAATTCAAGGGTGGAACAGAACAGATTGGGCTTTAAAGGGTAAACGCGGTGATGGGATATTGCATATTGTCTCAGTACAAGATGTGTTCAGGACAAGATACGTCAGAGGCCTCAGCCTATTTGCCTGATCAGATGGAGACTATGAAACAGCCTTTCAAGGCTAGCATGCCCTTACCTTAAAGTGGCTATATTTTCTTCTATTGCTGTGATTGAGTATGGCTCTGGGAAAAGACTTCAGACGGTTTTGCTCGATGAATTTTCTCCTGCGAGAACATAGCATACC
>JBCDDJ010000105.1:0-16014 GCA_039180385.1 Cyanobacteria bacterium P01_G01_bin.38
ATTTTAGAACTGGTGCCCACGGCGCGGGTAGGCCACATTGGCCTCTACCGCGATCCGCTTACCCTGGCAGTGATTGAGTATTATTTCAAACTGCCGGAGGACGTTACTGATCGCGATGTGATTGTGGTCGATCCGATGCTGGCCACCGGCAATACAGCCAGCGCGGCGGTCAGTCGATTGAAGCAGCTGCGACCCCAGTCAATCCGATTTCTTTGCCTGCTGGCAGCCGCTAAGGGGGTGGCCCAGTTTCATGATCACCATCCCGATGTACCCCTGTACACTGCCGCTATTGATGAGGAACTGGACAGCCACGGCTATATTCGGCCTGGGTTGGGGGATGCGGGAGATCGGCTGTTTGGGACAAGGTGAATGGGGAATTTTGGATTTTGGATTTGCGATTTTGGATTGTGTTCTCTGAATCCATTACCCATTACCCAAAATCCACCTCTAGCAGCGACAGATCATCCGAGAGCGTCTCATCTTCCATGCGCAAAGATGTGATGTGGTTAACCAGATCATCCAGGGGCGTGGGCTGAGGTGTTTTGGTCAGCAGGTCTATAAACCCGTCTAGACCCAGCAGCTTACTGGCATCAGCCGTGGGTTCGATCGGGACTTCGTAAATGCCATCGCTAAAGATGTAGAGCAGACTGCCTTCGGGGATGGTGCAGCGTTTCCAAACGTAGGTGGTGCCGGGCATCATGCCCACTGGCATGCCAGGGGTTCGCAATTGATCAACCTGAAGTTTTTTTGTCTCGGTCGATGAAATTAGGACAGCTGGCGGGTGGCCTGCGCTGGCATAAATCAGCTGCCGGGTTGAGCGGTTATAGACGCCGTACCAAATGGTGAAATATTTGTCATTTTGGAGGTTCATTTGGAACCGATCATTTAGCCCCTCTAGGACTGTCTCGGGTCGGTAGAAGTTGGTGCCCGGTAGGGACTGCGATCGCAAAATATTTAACACCGACGTAGACAGCAACGCTGCCCCCAGGCCGTGGCCCGACACATCAAGCAGATAGATCGCCAAATAGTCAGCATCGAGCCAATAGTAATCAAAGCAATCGCCCCCCAGCTGACGAGACGGCACAAACCTGGATTGAATTGCAACCCCGTCTTTTGTATCTCTAGGCAGTAAGGATTGCACATAGGCCGCCGCTTCAGCCAGCTCATTTTCAAGGCGCTGCTTTTGCTGCTTGAGATCGTTTGTGAGTTGGTGCAAGCGAATGCCCGACTTCACCCTGGCCCGCAGCTCTGCCATGTCAATCGGTTTCATTAACAAATCGTCAGCGCCAGACTCCAGGGCCTCAACCCGGTTAGCTGTCTCAGCATGCCCCGTAATCAGCAGGAAAAAGGTCGTCGAGAGGCGAGGATGGGCCTTCATTTGCCGACAAATCTCTAGGCCATCCAGGTCGCCCGGTAGTCGCCAGTCACAAAGCACGACGGGGGGTTCTAGCGCTTCAGCCTGTTGCAGGCCTGCCTGGGCAGTGTCGGTGACCACCACTCGATATCCCTGATTTTGCAACATCCGCTGCAAGATGCGTCGAATGATGGGATCATCGTCAATCACCAGGATATCGGTCATAGGAATTTAGCAACCTCAAAAATCGTAGACAGTCCGAGCCGGTGACTCCTCGGGTGGGGCGGGCACCATCATCGTCAGGCGACTCGAGAGGGAGTGATTCCACAAATCCGTAAAGTCTTTCACATAATACGGCCAGGGGTCCGGGATCTCTGGTAATTCATAATCCTCAGGATCGAATAAATGCAATCGATCAATCGGTTCGCCCTCCTTTGGTTCTAAGACGTTGGCACGGTAGCTTCCGGTTTCATCAATGGCCGAAAAACAACACACTTGGTAATAGTTTTCGCCGGAGAGATCGCGATACTGCATCAGGGTATAGATATCCACAGGCTGTACGGGGAAGGGCATCTCTAGGGTGATTTTTTGCTGGGCGGGTAGCAAGGAGAGTCGCACACTGCTGCGCACGCCGTAGTAGCCCACCTGGTCAGACTGGAGCGGATACTTGCGATGGCGAGGCTGCACGTAGTTGAGTAAAAAAGTTGCCGTATCCATATTGGCTTCGGTGTAGGCTCCCACCAAACTGAGATGCACGTCGTAGGCCGGGATGCCGCTGATATTGAAGACGTCTAAGACTAAACCTGAGTCTGTCTCAGCCACTCTAAGATCCCAGTAAAGATGAGGCAGCGTCGTCACCCGCAGCTGCCGCTCTACGATACTGCGATAGTAATCACCCTCCTGCTGCAGCTGCTTCAGATTTCTCATCGTCAACCAGGCATAGGCCCCCGTCAGGGTGACGAGCAGTAAATTCGTAATAATTAAAACGGAACCCATCTTGCGAATATCGTCTTAGCGATAACTTAAACCTCGTCCACATCCAGACTTGTTGGTTGCACCGGTCTTTTGCCCAGGGGTAAAAGCTTAAGTAACCGGACATGGTTTAGCTACAAATTATTGCAGTGGCCGTGACTCTTATTCTCTCTCTTCATAAGCTGAATTGGGATGGCGATTGTAGCGATTTTCTCAAAAGTAGAGGCGCAGATTTGCCATCCTTAACGTCAGCTCTCTAACGGTAGCGCCATGATTAATGAGGCACAGCAAGTCATTAGCCAGACTCCAGACAGTCAGACTCCAGACGATTTTCAATGCGATCTGCCTACCAGTTGCGTACTGCCGGTCTTAAAATCACCAACTGACTACCAGGCCTATCGGATTAGTCCAGAGGATTCAAATCGGTTGGCCATTATCTTTGACCCCAAAATTGCCAATATGTCTCTGACCTATTGTGTCGAAATTTTTGATGTTGGGGGCAAAACCCCGGCCAACCGTCACCAAATTGCAGTGGAAATGTTTTTTATCCTCAAAGGTGAGGGGCGCGCCATCTGTGACGGTAAAGCCGTGTCTATTAAAGCGGGGGACAGTGTGCTGGTGCCGCCCCACGGTATCCATATTCTTGAAAATACGGGCAGCAGCCGCCTCTATGCCCTGACTATTATGGTGCCTAACGAAGACTTTGCCGAGTTGATTCGCAGTGGGATACCAGTTGAGTTAGATGCCGAAGATATGGCCGTCCTGGGACGGCGGGATTTGATGGCCCGAGTATAGGAGAGACCTGTAAATAAGGGGCTGATGTAGGCCATAGCCCATGTCAGCCCCTTTTAGACTTAGCTATTTTGAGCTTGAGCAGGGCCAACCTACTGGCTAATCTCCAGTGTGAAAGGGTGGCTTGCGCCGTTACGATCGCCCACGTAAATCTTGTAGAGCCCTTGATTTAGAACACCGGGTGACTGAATAATGCCGCCGTCAAAGTCATGGGCCAGGACACATTCACTAAAACCACTTGGCCCAGTAATAAACAAGGTGTAGTCTCCGGTGCTGCTCACCTCAATATTGAGGGAGGCAAAGGACTCAGTCACCCGCAGCTGCTGATTGGGGTTGGCTGCGATATTGCCACAGCTAGAAGATTGCCCACCGCCACTGTTGCCAGTCACCTGGATCGGCGCATTCAAAGGGGTTTGGGCCGCTGCTTGGGCATATACTGGCGCACCCAGCAGTGCTAAAACAGGGAGAGCTAACCAGACAGGGAAACGGTTCATACGTTTTTCACTCCGCTTCGGATACTAAATGACACACAGGTTTTGTATACCCAAATACTAACCCCTTCGACAACTCGCCTCTGGTCAGGTTTGTGACAGTTCTGGCAGTGGGTTGAGGGGGGCGAGCTTAGAGCATTTTGAGTAGGGAGTTGCGAGAACTCCCTAAAAACCCTCAGTTGGAACCAACAAATCCATAATAATCTGTCTCAAATTGTCCAGAGAATGTTACAACAAGGGCAACCTGGCTCTCATTCAGCCGTTTTTAGCCGCGGTTTTTTGGCAGCTTGATCATATTGTTTGCTAATCCATCAGGTGACTACGCATGGTTCAGCCCACAACATCACCCCAGAGCGATCCCCTCGAGACGATTGATGTTGTCCCTGCCCCGACTGCGTCAGAGCGCCCCCTGTTGCGACGACGATTAGGTGCTTGGCTGGCTGAGGCGGGGGTGTTGATGGTCAGCGGTCTACTGCCCTTTGGTTTGGGGATGGTGCTGGCTGATCGGGGTCCCCAAGTTGCCTTAAACCCGGCCCTCCAGGTTACCCAAACGGCTCTGGCTAAAAGTATTGGACGGCCGCGTCATCAGTTGCGTAGCACGGTCTCACCCGTAACCAATGTGCTGTGGACGGGGGCTGGGGGGTTGCCGATTGCGATCGCAATCAGCCAGTTTTATGCGTTGACCCGCACCGGCCAAACCGGGCCCAAACGCTGGCTTGGTCTACGGGTGGTCTCATTTAATGCCACCGCCCTGACCCAGCGGCAGCTTTTAATCCGCGAAGGCAGCCGCTGGGGTTTACCTCTGGGGGCTACTATGGGCCTGATTTTTTTGAGCGGGGCCCAGCTACCGGGCATATGGCTGCCAGGGCTGCTTGGCCTCAGTCTCCTGGCTGAGGGCGCAACGGCTCGCCTCAATAAAGATCGACGAGCCTGGCACGATCGGCTAGCAGGCACTCGCATTGTGGGCACTGGCAATAATGATGTTGCTCTTACCTACCACGTTCCTCCAGAGGATATCTTTGAGCCAGCACCGGCATCGGAGCCCCCCCGCATTCCGACCCTAAACGGAGTGGAAGAGGATGCGCTAGAGATAGAGAATGATTGTCTAAACGCTCCAGAGGCCCCAGCCCTCGAGGGTGTCAATTTATTGTTTAGCGAACAAGAAGGGGGGCTCACCTCGATTGTGTTGGTACCCCGCAGGCCTAATCTGCCAGTCAGGTTACCCCGATGGCGACCGCCTCGCTTTGACATCAATCGAGTTGCCCTAGGGGGGAGCTTACTGTTACTGCTCGGGGCCAGCGTCGGCACCCAGTTATACACTCAGCAGCAGCTCAACCAGCGCAGCCAGGTCAATCAATCCAATGAGCTGTTTTTATCTTTGGTACAAACCCTGATCGACGCCCCAGCAGACTCCCCCAAACAGCGCACGGCCATTCTGGCCCTCGCCCAGCTGCAAGATCCGCGTACGATTGACTACTTTACAGACCTGCTGGCCCAGGCCAACGACCCCACTGTGCTCTCAACGTTGCAGCAGGCCCTGGTCAGCCAGGGGCTAGACAGTTTGCCTGCTCTACAAACCCTGAGCCAGACCCTCCGCAGTAATTTAGAGATGGCCGCTAGTGATGCTGAGCAGGCCAAGCTACGCCAGCGTCAGCAGACCGTAAAGCGCACCATTGCCCAGTTACTCACCCTGCACGAAGGCGACCTGGCTGGACAAAGTCTAGACAAGGTGGATTTGAGCCACCACCTAGACGATCCTTCTTTTCGCTTTAGTTTGGCTCGGCTAGATGCGGCGGGCACCCAATGGCGTAGTGCGGCCCTGGTGCAAGCCAATCTGCAGGGCACCACTTTTTTTACCCCCGGCGTTGACCAGCAGCCCGGGACCTATGATGACCTCATCAGTGACTTGAGAGACGCCGATCTCAGGCAAGCCAATCTCAGCCAGTCTAATTTACAGGCAGCGCAGCTGCAGCGGGCGAAATTAGTCAGCGCTAACCTCAGCCAGAGCACCCTCACCCTGGCGGATTTGAGTCAAGGCATTTTGACCAATGCCCGACTGATCGAGGCTGATTTGTCAGCGGCCATCTTGTCAGAAAGCAATTTTGTTGGGGCCGATCTGACTCGCGCAAATTTTGAGAAAGCGAATCTGGTGAATGCTCAGCTCAATCGCACTGAGGCTGCCGAAACCCAATGGCAAGCCGCTCAACTGATGAATACTCAGTGGCTAGACGCCGATGTCAATGATGCTGATTTTTCGGACGCTCATTTGCAGCAGGCTAACTTTCAGGGCAGCACGCTCAAGGGGGCTGATTTTTCTAACGCTCAATTGCAAAATGCTAGATTTCGCAACACTGACCTCAGTGATGTTACCTTAACCGGTGCCAATCTGGATGGGGTTGATTTTCAAGGGGCTCGCTTACGCGGTCGGGGGCTATCCCAACGGGACAGTTTCATCAGCATTACCCCCCAAGATGAAGAGACGAGCGGTCTTCAGGGGGTTGATTTTAGCCGCAGTGTCAATCTTGACCCACAGCAGCTAACTTATATTTGTAGCCAGGGCGGGGTGCATCCGAGCTGTCAGGGCTTTCGGTAGATAAGGGGCTGGCTTGAGCTGGAAAGGTTGGGGTGGGTAGAGAGAGGTTAGAAGAGGTTAGAAGAGGTTAGAAGAAGGAGTCGGGAGTCGTCGGGAGTCAGGGTATGCAGCGCACTCGTCTTAGCATGTTGGTTAACCAAACGGGGCAGCGGCTGAGTCAGTGGGTCTTTAACCCGTGGCGACGGCTCTCATTGGTGGCAATCAGCTTATTATTTGGAAATTTTTTTGGCAGTGCGATCGCAGCCACCGCTGGACAGGCTGCTAAATGGGATATCATCATCGCGGCCCTCTTGCTGGCGATGGTTGAGCTGATTAGCTGGCTATTTTATCGAGGTCGCCCGGCTGAGATGGTGCAGCGGCCCATTGTCACGGATTTACTCCATGCCTTTAAACTGGGGATGACCTACAGTTTGTTTGTAGAGGCGTTTAAGTTGGGAAGTTAACCATCGTGTTGACAAACCCTGACTAAGTCCTGGGCTCGCTGGCGAATGGCTGACCAGTTTTGGGCTTCGATGTCGGCTCTGGGAAATAACGCACTGGAGAGGCCAACTGCGATCGCGCCTGCTTTTAATAAATCGGGGGCTGTGGTGAGATTAACCCCCCCCGTCGGAATCACGGGAATGTGCCCCAAAGGACCTTGTAAGCTGCGGATATAGGTCGTACCCCCTAGGGTACTGATGGGAAACACCTTGACCGCAGCGGCTCCGGCTTGCCAAGCAGTGATAATTTCAGTAGGGGTCATGGCTCCGGGGATGAAGGGCACTCCCTTAGACGCTGCCAAAGCGATCATTTTTGTCGAGGTGTGGGGGCTAAAGGCAAACTGGGCTCCGGCTGCGATCGCGCCCTCCAATGCTTGCCCCGAAAGCACAGTCCCGACTCCGACAGTACAGTGGGGCAAAGCCTGCTGGATCTGTTGCAACAATCGGACCGGCTGTGGACTGGCGATTTCAAGCAGGTGGATGCCGCCATCGGCTGCGGACTGGGCCATATTTATCCCCGCCTCAAGCGTCGATGCCCGAATCACGGCAATTAGCCGATGTTGACACAAACAGTCACGCCAGCGCGCGCTCCAGGACGATGGCTTAGATGACGATGGCGACCCTTGCGAATTTGTAATCATGCCTCGTGCTAGACGAATTGAGGGCAATTAGCCAGGATTCGCATCATACCAACTTGATAAAAGAGCGTTCCCTACCTAACAAAAAGGCCGAGGGAAAACCCTCGGCCTTGAAGCATATAAGCGCTAGAAATGTCTAACCACTAAAAATGTACAACCACTATCCAACAGCGCGGCCTAGACCATGAATGCCTTAGACCATAAACGCCCTAGACAATGCTAGCCATTTTCACATCGTTAGAAGCCAGCAGCAGCTGCAGTTCATCTGAGTCCACCGTTTCCTTTTCAACCAGCATGTCAGCCAGCTGATCCAGAATATGGCGATTTTCATTCAGTACCTGCTTGGCTCGGGCGTAGGCTTGATCCACCAGCTGACGCACTTCAGAGTCGATGGTGGCCGCTGTCTTTTCAGAAAAGTCGCGTTCGCTGGCGATGTCGCGACCCAAGAAAGGATTGCCCTGCTGGCGACCCAGGGCAACCGGACCTAGCCGCTCGCTCATCCCAAAGCGGGTTACCATCTGGCGCGCGACTCGGGCCACCTGCTGTAAGTCATTAGAGGCCCCGGTGGTAACCTCTTCTTCACCAAAGATAATTTCTTCGGCAAGGCGACCCCCGAGGGCAACCGCCATCTGATTTTGCAGATAAGACCGGGAGTAGAGCCCAGACTCCAGACGCTCTTCGCTAGGGGTAAACCAGGTTAATCCACCAGCCCGACCCCGCGGAATGATGCTGATCTTTTGCACCGGATCATAGTCAGGCATCAGGGCACCTACTAGCGCATGACCGGCCTCGTGGTAAGCCACCAGAGACTTCCGCTTCTCGCTCATCACCCGATCTTTCTTCTCGGGGCCAGCCAGCACGCGATCAATTGCGTCGTTAACCTCATCCATCGAAATCTCGGTCAGGTTACGACGGGCTGCTAAGATAGCTGCTTCGTTCAGCAGGTTGGATAGATCAGCCCCGGTAAACCCAGGGGTTCGTCGGGCGATCTTCTCCAAATCAACATCTTTGCCAAAGGTTTTACCGCGGGCGTGGACGTTAAGAATCTCAAGCCGCCCCGCATAGTCGGGACGGTCAACCACTACCTGGCGGTCAAAACGACCGGGGCGCAGCAGTGCTGCGTCCAAAACATCAGGACGGTTAGTGGCCGCAATAATAATGATGCCAGTGTTGCCCTCAAAGCCATCCATCTCGGTCAGCAGCTGGTTGAGCGTTTGCTCTCGCTCGTCATTACCACCGCCGAGGCCTGCGCCCCGCTGACGACCCACTGCGTCAATCTCATCAATAAAGACGATACAGGGGGCATTGGCCTTAGCCTGCTCAAACAGGTCGCGGACACGGGATGCACCCACCCCTACAAACATCTCTACAAACTCCGAACCAGAGATCGAGAAGAAAGGCACGCCCGCCTCACCTGCAACGGCCTTAGCCAGTAGGGTTTTACCCGTTCCCGGAGGGCCAACTAGCAGGACCCCTTTGGGAATCTTGGCACCCACCGCCGTAAAGCGATCGGCGTTTTTCAAAAAGTCAACGACTTCGGCCAGCTCTAACTTGGCCTGATCAATCCCAGCGACATCGCCGAAGGTCACCTGGGTCTGAGGCTCCATCTGTACACGGGCCTTAGACTTACCAAAGTTCATCGCTTGGCTACCAGGGCCACTTTGGGCACGGCGGAGCACAAAGAAAAGCACCACCAGCAGTAACACGGGAATCAATAGGGTACTTAACACCCCTATCCACCTGCTTTCATCGGTCTGACGTTGAATATTAATCTCGACGTCATTGGTGGTCAAAATATCCACCAGCCCCGGATCACCGGGAAGGTTTACGCTCACCTTGCCAGTGCCCTCAGGGTTTGAAAATCGAGCTTGGGAGCGGTCGGCGCTAATATCTACGCGCTCAATTTGGCCCCGCTGTACTTCATCAATAAAGCGGCTATATCGCCACGAATCAGTTTCCTGGCGAGGCTGATCAAAAAAGGCTGATGCCAATGCAATCACGACAACAGCGAGTAATACGTACAGTCCTGTGTTTCTCCAGCGCTTATTCACCGGGGGTAAGCCTCCTAAACAAGTTTGGGCTTGATGCCACCATGATCCCCTAAATTGAGATGGGGTTATTATTAACTTATGTTAACGCATTTCAGGATTCTGAGAAGCCAGTCTCTATTTAGGCTAACAAGCCCTGCTAGGTAAGGCGTCATGGTTCAGGCTGTGACATGGGCTGAGCCCAACCCAGGTTCGAGTCGAGAAGGCTACTCGACTGCCTTTACCGCCTCAAGCAAAGCGTTGAATCCTGAATGGTTATAGTTATATTCCAGTTTAGTATTTTGAATCAGGCTTGTGCGAATGGGGAGTACTTCATTGACAGCGTTTGAGTAGGCGAGGGCTTGAAATTTAGCGACTCGTTCGGGGGACCAATCGGCTTCTATGGCAGGCTGTTGTCGCTTAGCCAACCCTTTAAGAATTTGCTGACGTATGATCCCTGGCAAAATGCCAGCGCTGAGGGGGGGCGTCCACCAGTGACCGTCTTGCCATCCCCAAAGATTGCCTGTACTGGTTTCCAGCCAGTGGCCCTGATCGCTCACCAGCACAGCATCTCGGGCACCCTGGCGACGAGCAGCTTGGAGCGCCAGCCAGCAACTCAGGTAGTTACCCGTTTTATGAGCAGACAAACTGCGATGGTAAATTGGCTCATCTGCTACCCAAACGACAGTGCCTTGCCGTTGAGCGATGGCTAAATCTGTCGGCAGTGAGCGTCCTGTAATTAAAGCTTTACCCTCTGGAAAAACGGTGATACGTAACACCTCATAGTGCTGTAGCAGTTTGGTGCAGCCGCTATAAATCTGAGCCCAGTCAGGTTGGGGCCAACCAAAGGCATTGAGCGAGTGGGTGATGCGATCGCAATGCGCCCACCAATGGGTCTGAGGATGGTCAAGTCTCCCGCCATAGACCCGCAAGGTCGTAAACACACTGGCCCCATAAAATAATCCTGCCAGCGGCAGATTGGCTAACCCCAGCTCCTCCAACCGCGCAGGCTGTCCGTCATACCAACAAAGCCCCGATAATCTTTCCATAGCCTCCTCCCCCTTCCCTCTGTCTTCCTCTGCTTCCTTCCTCTGCTTCCCCTTCTGACATTAGGAAAGTTGCCGCTATCCCTCTGGACAAGCCACTATAGACACGAGCCAGTCTAAAGCAACCATTCCTATGCCATCCCTTAAATTTTTACTGGAGAGACGCAGTCTATATATTCTGATTATTTTTGCGGTGGTGTTAGGGGGAGTGTTTCGCCTCAGCAACCTCAGCGGCAAAGTCTACTGGCATGACGAAACCTATACCGCTTTATACGCCACTGGCCACGACAACAGCGAAGCCGTCAATGCGATGTTTGACGGGCAAGTCAAAACCGCTGCTGATGTGCTGCGGTTTCAAACCGTGACCCCTGGGCGAGGCTTGGGGGCTACCGTCCGACAGCTTGCGGACAACGACGCTCAGCATCCTCCGCTCTACTATTTGGCCACGCGATTGCTGATGTACGGCATTCGCGACCCGATTTGGGCGACCCGGCTGGTGGCTGCGATCGCAGGCATCTTAGTGATTCCAGCGGTCTACTGGTTGAGCTTAGAGCTCTTTAACTCATCGGTCACGGCGAGTGTCACCATGGCCCTGGTAGCGGTTTCTCCTTTCCAATATCTCTACGCCCAAGAAGCCCGAGAATATAGCTTTTGGACACTAAGCATCGTCCTGGCCAGCACGGCTTTGCTGAAGGCGCTTCGCAAAAATAGTCTTCTCAGCTGGCTAACATATGCGGCGGTCCTAACCGTGAGCCTATATGCCTGCATTTTGATGTTTTTGGTGATGGCCAGCCATAGCGTTTACGTCGTCTGGCAAACTTTCATGGGGCAGACATTAAACTGGCAACCCCGACATAGCAAGGTCCTGCGAAACTTTGCCCTGAGTGTTGGAGCCAGCTTATTGCTATTTGTCCCCTGGTTGCAATTCATTGCTAAATCTGGTGTAAACGCGGTTAGCTGGACCGCTGAACCCATGCCAATGATGGCCCTGGTGAAGATCTGGGCTGGCAATCTCAGCCGGTTGTTTTTTGACCTAAATTTAGACACCACTGATCCCCTGTTTTACAGTATCCCACCGGTCCTTTTAGCCCTGGGGTTAATCAGCTACACCCTGATTTGGGCGATTAGATATCTGCCTAAATCAGCGCTGATTTTTCTGGCCTTGTTAGGGGGCATCACGCTTCTTACTTTTGTTGGCCCAGATTTAGTGGTTGGCGGACGGCGTTCTAGCGTCAGTCGCTACCTCATCCCAACCTATCTCAGCCTTCAACTGATGGTGGCCTATCTGCTTGCACAAAAACTCTCAGCCCGTCGGGCCCGACTATTTTGGCGTGGTACCTTGGTCAGCGTGATCATGGTGGGCCTGATCTCTTGTGCGGTGAGCCTCCCCGCAGATACTTGGTGGCACAAGAAAAACAGCCATCTCAACCCAGAAGTTGTCCGTGTGATTAACAGGGCCTCCAATTCACTTTTGATCAGCAGCCCTTACCACGCCAATCTAGGAGAACTCTTTTCCCTATGTCACCTGCTTGACCCTGGGCAAAAACTGCTGCTATTCCAGGAAAATGACCTGCCGACCATCCCTGACGGCTTTGACAAGATATTTGTATTTAATATCTCTAAGCAAGCCAGAAATCAGTTTGCCCAAACCACTAATTACGAAGTTACCCCTGCCTATGAAGCGGGTCGGTTATGGCAGCTTAAGGCGGTGGATGGGGGGATTGAGCAGTCAGTATCCTGAGTTTGAGTGGAGTCGCCGGAGGGCAGGGGAGCAGGGGAGCAGGGGAGCAGGGGAGCAGGGGAGGTAGGGAGATCGGGGAGGAAAAAGCATACTCACCAGCGCTGCGCACTCACCAGCGCAGCGTCTCCTACCCTGTCTTCCTCGCCAGGATTGTCCGGTGACGCACAGTGTTAAAGGTCACAGAGGGCGCTTCAAACCCGGCAGCTTGTAGTGCCTGCTCGATATCCAGGGCAAAGTATTGGTCTAGATAGGGTTCTGTACTTTTTAGCAGGGTCAAAATGTAGGGCGGCATTTTGACATAGACCTCTGATTGCGGATTCATATCCATGATGGCAAAGTGACCACCAGGCTTGACGAGTCGGGCTGCTTCTTTGAGAACTGCGATCGCAGCCGATTGAGGTAACTCATGAAACATCAGACACGCTGATACTAGATCAGCCGATTCAGCCGGCAAACCCGTCGCCTCTGCTGGTGCATGCAGCCATTGGATGGGTAAGGGAGAAGGGGGAAGGGGAAAGGGGAGATTTTTTTGGCGATACTGGGCAACGGCCAGAAAGTAGGGGGAGAGATCAACGCCAGTGATTTGGGCGTCGGGGTAAGTAGCTTGCAGGTAAAACGTGTCGAGACCGACGCTGCAGCCGAGCTCGATGATGGTTTGGGGGGCAGTGGGTAGCTTGGCTTTGAGGACGTCGTGGTAGGTCTGACGCAGTCGAATATCGCCTCGGGCGTCACCTTCGGGCCACAGTCGGGCGTGGACGGCACGGGCGGCAGATTCAACTTCCATGGCGGGGAGCCATCCCAGGTTGCCCTCTTCATAAGCGTGGAAGCTGGTCAGATAGTAGTCAGGATAGGCGAGGTTAGGGGTTGCGATCGCAGCCAGCTCTTCTTCCCAGATCGTATTAAATTCTGTGTCGCTGTTACGAGATCGCAGCTGCTTGACCTCATCGGGCCAATGAACCCCAATTGACTCGGCCCGCTTGATCATCATGTTACGGGCTCGATTTTTAGCAAAATCTGCCAGGGGCTTTATCGAGAGCACACCGTTAATTAAAGTCGTCGCAACTGCTTCCATAAAAGAATTTCTAAATCCTAGTGCCAAACTAAAATCGTATGTTTATTATCCCAAAAGCAGACGTCTCTAACTTTCTAAGAAACGTTAATGTAATTAAAAAACAAGGAACTGACTTTTATTAAAAGCACTCATTCCCTACATCCTCGTGTTCCCGACTCTCCCCATCAGTTCCTTTTTGTACACATCAGCCCCTGCACACCATGCCTAACGCCTATCATCTCTTTTCTGACGACAACGGCCATAACCCCTTTGAGCTACCTGGTGCATACCCCCACTACAACCCCGACCGCCCCGGTCAGGTAGAGCACATTTCTCTCGATCTCTATTTAGATATTCCTAACAAACGCTACAGCGGCACCTGCAAGATCCGCCTCAATCCGGTGCGCAGCCGCGTTGATCGTCTCACCCTGGATGCCGTCAGCTTACATATTGATACTGTCAAAATCGGCAGCGCCAATCAGACCTTTGACTACGACGGCGAAAAGCTCCACATCCAGCTTAAAAAGCCCACCGAAACTGGCAAGCCGATCACCCTCAGCATTGCCTATCGGGTTGAAAATCCCCAGCGTGGTATCTATTTCATCGCCCCTGACGAGCACTACCCCAACAAACCCTATCAGGTCTGGACCCAGGGCGAGGACGAAGACTCTCGCTTCTGGTTTCCTTGCTTCGACTATCCCGGTCAGCTCGCCACCTCAGAGCTAAAAGTGCGTGTCCCCAAACAGTTCTTTGCCATCTCCAACGGGGAGCTCACCTCCACCACCGAAGACGGTGACGCTAAGGTTTATCACTGGCAGCTTGACAAGGTCCACCCCAGCTACCTAATGACCCTGGCCGTGGGCGAATTTGACATCATCCAAGACGAATGGCAAAGCAGGCCCGTCACCTACTACGTCCAAAAAGGCCGCAAAGATCAGGGCAAGCTTACCATGGGCAAAACCCCCCAGATGCTAGAGCACTTCAGCCAGGTGTTTGGCTATCCCTATCCGTTTTCAAACTACGATCAGGTCTGCCCTGTTGACTTTATCTTTGGCGGCATGGAAAATACCACCACCACGCTGTTGACCGATCGCTGTCTGCTTGACAAACGCGCCGCCCTCGACAACATTACCTCTGAAACCCTGGTTGCCCATGAGCTAGCCCACCAGTGGTTTGGGGACCTAATTGTGATTAACCACTGGTCCCACGCCTGGGTCAAAGAAGGCATGGCCACCTATTCAGAAGTGCTATGGCTAGATCACGCCCTTGACTCAGACGAAGCCGCCTACTATCACCTCAATCACGCCCGCGCCTACATTTCAGAAGATGCCAGTCGCTATCGTCGGCCCCTGGTCACTCACATCTATCGTGAACCGATCGAACTCTACGACCGGCACATCTACGAAAAAGGCTCCTGTGTTTATCACATGATCCACACTGAGCTAGGGGATGAACTGTTTACCCAAACCCTCAAAACCTTTTTAGAAGAAAACGCCCATAGCACGGTCGAAACCGTCGACCTGCTGCGTGCTATCGACAAAGCCACAGGGCGAAACCTCCGGTTTCTATTCGATCAATATGTTTATCGCGGGGGGCACCCCGACTACAAGGTCACCTACAGCTGGGATAACGACAGTAAGCTGGCTAAGCTCACCGTCACCCAAATGCAGGTTAAAGATGGCAAGTCCCAGGTGCAGGAGGGGTTGTTTGATCTCAAGATTCCGGTGGGGTTTGGGTATGTCGGAGAAAAGGGTGAAGGGGGAAAGGCGAAGGGTGAAGGGGGGAATGCAGGAGTCACTTCAAAACTCAAAATTTCTCCTTCGGAGACGCTACGCGAACAAAATTTGGAACTCAAAACTCTCACCGTGCGTATCCATGAGCGGGAGCAAGCGCTGTATTTTCCGCTGGAACAGAAGCCCGATTTTATTAGCTTTGATGTGGGCAATCACTTCCTGAAGACGGTGAAATTGGAATATCCGCTGAAAGAGCTGAAGGCACAGCTTGAGCATGATCCTGATCCGATTTCGCGGATTTATGCGGCAGAAGCTATCGCTAAGAAGGGCAGCTTAGAGGCGGTTAAGGCGTTGATTCAGGCGCTGCAGCACGATCCGTTTTGGGCGGTGCGGGCTGAGGTGGCCGAGCAGCTAGCTAAGATTCAGCTCGATCAAGCGGTGGATGGTCTGCTGAAGGGGCTCAAGGATAAACATCCTAAAGTGCGTCGGGCCGTGGTTGAGGCCCTGGCAGGGATTAAAACGGCGAATAGCTATAAGGCGCTCAAGACCCTTGTTGAGAAAGGAGATGAGAGCTATTACGTAGAGTCGGCGGCGGTGCGATCGCTGGGCAAAGTCGGCTCTAGCACCCTCGACAACGGCAAAGATAAGGAAAAGAAAACCCTGAAGCTGCTTGATACGGTGCTCAAGGAACGCTCGGGTTGGAATGAAATCATCCGCTCCGGTGCCATCGGCGGTCTCAGCCAGTTCAAAACCTCAGAAGCCGCCCTGGCGCTACTCATGCCCTACACCGAGTTAGGCACCCCCCAGGCCCTGCGACTCAACGCGATTCGAGCCCTGGGTACAATCTCCACCGGGCAAACCCCCGCCAGCGTCGATAAGATTTTGGAACGCTTAGAAGCTCTAGCCCGTGAGGACTTTTTCCTCACCCAGGTCGCCACCGTCGGTGCCTTGAGCCAGATGGAAAGCCCCGGTGCGATCCGCGTGCTGCGGGGGCTGGCCGAGCAAAGCCCCGACGGGCGAGTCAAACGCCGCGCGGAGGAAGCCGCCCAGAAAGTACAGAAGAATATCGGCTCAGATAAAGCCCTCGAGGAAATGCG
>JBCDDJ010000106.1:0-15983 GCA_039180385.1 Cyanobacteria bacterium P01_G01_bin.38
GATATCTGTGCGTTCTTGATAGCCCAAAGTAGGGTCCATAATCCCTACTGCCTGTTGAAAGCGCTCCCAGTGGCTGGCTTGGTAACCATCTCCGCCCGCTGTTGTGTCTTGCCCCGTTGAGAAGGTGGCTAAAGCGGTTTCGCCATCTAAGGAGAAATGGGCATTGGCCCCCAGGGTCAGGTCTGCAACATTGCCGTCAGGGTTATCAATGGCTTGACTGTCAAAGGTGTGGCGAAACATGTCCAGGGCAGTGAAGCCGTCTACTCGGGTTTCGCCGGAATGCAGCTCAAAGACATCGAGTAGACCATCAAGGCCACTGACAAACCCAAGGGCATGGCCAATTTCGTGGAGGGCCATGGTGAGAAAGTCAAGGGTGCCTGCCGGAGCGTCACTTTCTCGGATAAAGTCGTAGGACCAGTCATAGCTGTTGTTGATCAGGATGTAGCCATCGAGGGCGTTAGGGTCAACCAAGTCACGGTCCCAGGTGCTGCCATCCTCTAGCACCAATGCATCAGTCATACCCAGGGCCTTGGCCTGGGCTGAGGTCAACATAATTTCGGTATTGCCATCAACCAATTCTCCATCGATCATGACATCGACGGTGTTGCCATCCTGTAAAAGTTGGTTTGCCTGGTTGTCCTCCTCGGAGGTGCCATCCTGGGCGACATACGCTTGGAAGACCCCATAGTTTTGCTCATGGAAGATGGGAATCGCTCCGCCGACAGCCTGGCCATTGTCCAAGTTGGTGACGGCACTAATCTGTAAGTTAATTGTGACATCATCGGTCAGATAGGTTGACCAGATGGCAGCGGCCAGTTCAAAACCAACTCTTTGCTCTAATGAGACACCAGGATCGTAAGTGAAGTTGAACTGAACCATAGTTTTAGAGGCCTTGGACATTAAGTGCGAGATACCTATGTGTATTCTCTTATTTCAGCCTGTTGTTGAAATCGGTAGATGTACTCTGGACAAGGGATTCAGTTACTTTGTTGATCCCACGGAACTCAGCACAGCTTTCATCAAAATTGGATAAGCGAGCGAAGGCTAATTTAAAGCCTGGGTGAAAAGTTAGCTGAAAAGTTGAGTTGCGATCGCACTCTCACAGATCTAAACAATCTTGGTGACTCGTTGAGTATCAGCACCTACGCATTCATCCGTGAACATACCTAAGTAATTATCCGGAGTACCCTCTGCCCCACCTAGAAAAGCTCCCATAATTTCACAAACCATGCTGAACAGGTAAAAGGAAGTGTGTGCAGATTGCCCAGATTGCTTACTGAGCTTATCCCCTGTTTACAAGTCAATAAAACTGGGCATTTAAAGAGAGTCCTCTTTCTGATGACTCGCGTGTAGGTACAGACTGAGTCGCTCCACCACCTGTTTTCCCAACCTTAGGTGTTTTTACAAGATGATGACCCGCTGTCAGCCAAACCTGATCAGGCAACTTCAACGAGGGTTGGGGACGATCCTGCTAGGGTTGGCAGTCACCTATCCAAGCTCAGCACAGGCGCAGATCGCCAGTGATGGCAGCGTTGGCACCCTTGTCAACGCCAGCCCAAATAGCCTGTGTATTGCAGGTACCTGCACAGTGACGGGTGGAACGGCATCAGGGGGTAATTTATTCCACAGTTTTTCAGAGTTTTCTCCAACCAGTGGCAGCACAGCGCTCTTTCAGGTAGCCCCCGACATCGCCAACATCATTACCCGAGTCACCGGTGGGCAGATATCCACGGTGGATGGCATGATTCAGACAGGCTTAACAGGTGATCCCACCAATCCGGGGACGGCTAACTTATATTTGATTAACCCGTCTGGTATCGTGTTTGGCCCGGGGGCTAGCCTGGATATTGGCGGCTCATTTATGGCCAGCACAGCAGAGAGCATTTTTTGGAATGACAACGTTGTATGGCCAACCAACGACCTGTCAGCCGCACCCACCTTGCTCACTGTCAGTACCCCAATGGGTTTGCAATTTGGCACAACCCCCGGCAACATTCAAGTCAATGGCCCCGGCAGTGGGCTGTATTTTAACCCCAACTTCTCTATCAATCGGAGTACCCGTAATGCTGGTCTAGCCGTCTCTGAGGGTGAGACTCTGGCACTGGTGGGGGGCGATTTGTCGCTGATGGGCGGCAACCTGACCGCCTCAGGGGGGCGCATTGAATTAGGCAGCATTAGCGGCGATGGACAAGTTACCTGGTCAGAAGCCAATCACGGCTGGCAGCTTGACTACAAAAGCATAGATACCTTGGGTGATATCACGTTGACCGATGCTGCCTCGGTAGATGCCAGTGGCACCAGTAGTGGTGATATTCACGTACAGGGACAGACTGTCAGCCTCTACGATGGCTCTGCCCTGGTCCTTGAAACCACTGGCAATGGCACTGGCGGACTTTTGAGCGTGGCAGCCGATACGCTCATCGCATCGGGTCAATCGGCTATGGCTCCACCCGCTGCCCCCGGCGGCCTACCCCCTAACATTTCTCTCCCCAGCGGCCTTTATGCAGATGTGGCAACCGGGCAATCTGGGCTGGGAGGCTCCGCTTTAATAGAGGCAAGCAAGATCACATTCAATGATGGTGCCCAAGCCACCGTGGCCACTTTTGGCAGTGGACCGGGGGGCAACTTAACCGTACGCGCCGAGCAGATTGAGCTGATTGGTGGCTTACCCTCTGGCCCCAGTGGTTTCTTCACTGCAGTTGCCCCGGTTTTCCCAATCTACGGGGCTGAGGCTACCCAGCTGATCGCCGACGGCCTAGAGCTGGTGGCCCTGGCCCCCTTTATCGCAGTCCCCCAACCGGCCTCAGGTGATGCGGGACAACTCTCCGTTGAAACCAACCGCCTTAGCTTACAAGCGGGTGCCCAGATTGCCTCCACCAGTTTTGCCATTGGCAATGCAGGCCCACTGAACGTCACCGCTGACACGATTGAAATTAGCGGTGGCAACCCAGGCGGGCCCAGCAGCATCCAGGCCTCGGCCCAAGGTCTAGGCCGTGGTTCTGGTAATGGCAACAACCTGACCATCCATACTCGCCGATTGCAAATTACCGATGGCGGTCAAATTGCCACTGGAACCCTCGGCACAGGCAATGCTGGGACTGTCAGGGTCAATGCTACCGAGTCTATTGAACTCTCAGGAGAGAGTGAACTAGGACGCAGCGGACTGTTTAGCAGTGCGTTAAGTGTTGCAAATGCCCCCCCTGTCACCGACAATGCGGGTAATGTCATTCCTGGCGGCAATGCGGGTAGTGTCATTGTCAACACGCCAGAGTTAAGCCTGAGACAAGGGGCGACCATTAGTGTGGGAAATTTCCCCAGCAGTGATAATCCTACATTGGCAGCGGGCACTGGCCCCGGGGGGAATATTGATATCACCGCCCAGACTATCATTTTAGGCGACCAATCACAGCTCAACTCAGAGACCAATCACGATGCAATTGATAGTGGCGGGGCGAATATCACCTTGCAGGCAGATGCCCTGGTGCTACGTGGTAACAGCAGCATCAATGCTAATGCCCAAGGGAGTGCTACTGGCGGCAACATCAGCATTGACACTGGAACACTGATTGCTTTAGATAACAGCGACATAACAGCCAATGCCGTCGACAACTTTGGGGGACGCGTGACGGTCAATGCAGCGACCATCATCGGCACTCAATTTCGCGAGCAGTTAACCTCCGAGAGTGATATCACGGCGTCTTCTGCATTGGGGCCGCAATTTAGCGGCACCGTAGAGCTGACCTCACCTGAGATTGACCCAGCCCAAGGGATTACAACCCTCTCTGAAACCGTTGCCTCTCGTGATCAAGTGGCAGCGGCTTGCAGTGTAGGGGCTGATAATGACTTTGTAGCAACGGGGCCAGGGGGCGTGCCTGAAGACGCAAGTCAAATACTTCGCGGCAACAGTCTATGGCAAGATTTGCGTTTAGCAGGCACCGTTGCTCAGGCGAATGCCCTAGATATCCCTACCCATGAGCCCCCCTCGCATGACACAACAACAGCCCTGTCGGAAACCATTATCGAAGCGCAAGGTGTCACCATTAGTCCAGACGGCAGGGTGAGCTTTTTGGCGCGGCCTTCAGGTCAACAGGTTGCCAATCATCAGCACCATTGCTCAAAGGGATAAATCATGGGAAAGATCACGAGACGAAACATTGGCATTCACAAACTCTGGAGACTCGCAAAACGACTTCCCGTCGCCGCCGGGATTGCCCTGACAACCTGTTTGCTAGTGGTGGTGACAGCCCCTGGCATCGCCTCAGAACCAACCGACGGCATTGTCTCAAATACATCGGCAGCAACGCTGCTATCTGAGGGCAAAATTGCGCATGATGCGGGGCAACTCACGTTAGCCGCACAGCATTGGCAGTCAGCCGCCCAGCTCTATGAAGCTCAGTCCGATCAACAAGTTGATCAGGCATTGAGCCTTAGCTACCTGTCGCTGTCTCACCAAGAATTGGGCAATTGGGAGAGTGCTAAACGTGCAGTTCAACAAAGCTTACGACTGTTGCAAAATCGCCATGATTTAGATGAGCACGGGCAGCAGGTCTTGGCTCAGGTCTTAAACACCTACGGCGGCTTACAACTCGCCATGGGACAAGCTGAAGAAGCATTGGCAACCTGGCAAAAAGCTGCTCAGTACTATGGGCACCTGGGAGACACCCTGGGGCAGCTGGGTAGCCAGATTAATCAGGCCCAGGCCATGCAAACCTTGGGATTTTATGGTCAGGCAAAAACCAGGCTAGTAACCGTACAAGAGACTATTCAAAACCAACCTGATACTTTGTTTAAGGCAACCGTTTTACGGAGCTTAGGCAGCGTTTTACAAATCACGGGCAATCTAAACGTGGCCCAAACCTTGCTCGAGGAAAGCTTAGCAATCACAGAAAAGCTTGATCAGCCCCTTGAGAGCAGTAAAACACAATTAGTGCTAGCCAATACGCTACGGGCAATCGATCAGCCAGATGCGGCAATTCAGGCGTATGAAAGTGCGATCACACTTTCAGGCAACCCCCGTAGTCGCATTGGCCCCCAACTCAATTTGCTGAGCTTACTGGTTGAAACCCAACGATGGACCGCCGCTGAAACCCTGACTGAGGCATTGAGATCGCCCATTCAATCTTTGCAAGCCAGTCGATCAGGCGTTTATAGCCGGGTTAACTTTGTCGAAACTGTGTGGCGGCTTCAACAGCGACATCCGAGCACCCAGCTATTCTCCCTTGAAGACTTAGCTACCCTGCTTGCTACAGGGGGGAAACATGCTCAGGCTCTGCAAGATGAACGAGCTGAAGCGTTTGCCCTGGGTCAGCTGGGTCAGCTTTATCAACAAACTCAGCAATGGCAAAGTGCTAAGAGCCTGACTCAAGAAGCGCTCCGGCTTGCCCAAAAGAGCAATGCCAAAGATATTACTTACCGCTGGCAGTGGCAACTCGGACAAATTTTGAAGGCACAAGCTCAGCCTCAGGCAGCCATTGAAGCTTACACTCAGGCAGTAACAAGTCTCAAATCAGTCAGAAAAGATTTGTTAGCCACCCACTCAGAACTTCAGTTTGACTTTCGCGAGAAAGTTGAGCCTCTCTATCGAGAGTTGGTCAGTATGCTGCTAGCCTCAGAAGACACCAGCCAAACCGACCTCAAACAGGCCCGCAGCCTGATGGAAGATCTGCAACTGTCTGAGCTTGAGAATTACTTTAGATCTGCCTGTATTGATGCGCAATCTACCCAAATCGATCAAATCGATGACGAGGCTGCGGTCATCTATCCAATTATTTTGACAGATCGTTTAGAAGTGGTGCTGTCATTGCCGGATGAGCCTTTGCGCCATTATCGAAGTGCGATCGCACAAAGCGAAGTTGAAAAGACCGTCGATCAGTTTTTTGTATTTTTCAACCCGGCGCTTTCTGATCAGCAGCGATTACAGTTCTCAAAAGATATCTACGACTGGCTGATTCGCCCCGCCGAAGCCAGCCTGCGCGAACATCAGATCAAAACCCTGGTATTTGTACTAGATGGCGTCTTGCGAAATATTCCCATGGCTGCTCTGCACGACGGCCAGCACTATTTGCTCGAAAACTATGCGATCGCGCTAACCCCGGGTCTGCAGTTACTAGGTCCCCACTTTTCGGACCCCAAACCGCTGCAAGCCCTCATGCTGGGGATCAGCGAAGCACGGCAAGGGTTCTCCGCCTTGCCAGGGGTCAAAACTGAAGTCCAAGAAATTGCCGAGAATATTCAAAAGTCTCAGATTTATTTAGACAAAGAGTTCACCAAAACGACTCTCCAAAGCCAGGTAGAGGACACGCCCTTCCCAATTTTGCATCTAGCCACCCATGGTCAATTTAGCTCAGCTTTGGATAACACCTTTATCCTTGCCTGGGATGAGAGAATCACGCTGGGTGAACTCGATACCTTATTAAAAAATCGACGCATCCGCTCAGCCCATCCGATTGAGCTGATGGTGTTGAGTGCCTGTCAAACCGCAGAGGGAGACGATCGGGCTACACTCGGTCTGGCTGGTATGGCGATAAAGTCTGGAGCAAGAAGCACCCTGGCTACGCTCTGGTCAGTCAATGATGAATCAACTGTAAAAGTCATGCGGAAATTTTATGAGTTGAGCGGCCAATCAGTCCCCAAGGCAGAAGCCCTACGACAAGCACAACTCTCACTATTACAAGACAATCGATACGAGCACCCATTTTTTTGGGCTCCTTTCGTTTTGATTGGAAACTGGTTGACGTAGACCTGACCTAAACCTGATGTAAACCGAAATTTCACATAGGGTTCTCTCATTTTCAGTGCTTCCACCTATTACGCTTGATATCGAGTTTGTTAGGTTGAAGATAGGTTTCTTAACTCAATGCTTCTCGGTTAGGCAATTAGGATTGGAAGGTCGTCATCATGTCATGGTACAAACTAAAGCTGAGTGGCCTGTCACTGGCCATGTTAATCGGCCTGGGTAAGAGCGCTCTGGTAGCCCGTGCCCAAGTGATCTCTCCTACCTTGGCTGGCTATCATTCCAATTTGGTAGATGTCTCCTTTGTCCCGCCTCAGGATGAAGGCGCTCCAAGGCATACTGCCAGTGGCGCATCTCGAAGTAATTGCCCCCAACCCATGGCTCTACTGCCAGCTGGGCATGCCTATGGCCTCACAACCCAGGAACGACCTGTAATTTGGGTACACCTGCCCCAATCATCGGCCCAGCAGATTTTTTTGAGCATCAAGACTGCTGGGGGTGATTATTACTATGGCACCCAGATAGATATTGTTAATCGCACAGGCATTACTGCGATCGCACTCCCTGAGGAGGCCCCTCCGCTAACACTCGGAGAGCCCTATCAGTGGTCCATCGCCTTGATATGCAGGGGTGGGCTCAGACCTGATAGCCCATTTGTGCAAGGTTGGATTCGCCCAGTCCAACTGGATAGCCACCTGACCACAGCTTGGGACAATCTATTGCCAATAGAAAAAGCTGCCTTCTACGGGCAGCAAGGGATTTGGTACGATATGGTATCGGTTTTGGCTTATGCAAGAGTCACCAATCCCGATGACAATGAAATTGAGCAGGCTTGGAACAGCGTCTTGGATGCAGCCAATTTGGGTCAGCTTACTGAAGCTGAGTCGAGCCTATAACGTGTCAAACAATTATCCCATTAAATCACAGCACAACGCTGATCCCTAAGTTCAGGAGCTGGCATAGGATTGCCAGCTCCTTTTTTGGGGAATTCTAAAGGAGATGCGGCCTATTACTGATAAACCCAATGAAGTGGCGGATCAAACAGGAAATTCAAAAGTATTGGGAGCTTTTGGCCATCCCTTTTGGCGTGTCAGCACTGATCATTGCTGCCAATGCAGCAGGCGCATTTCAGTATTTAGAATGGCTCATTTTGGATCGCTACTTTCTCGTGCGGCCCGCAGAACCAGACGATAAACGCATCTTAATCATCACCATCGGTGAAGGAGACCTAGAAAAAATTGGCACTTGGCCTATTCCAGACGAAGCTTTAGCCACTGTCATCAATAACCTAAAGCAGCATCGACCCAGCACTATTGGGTTGGATATCTACCGTAATTTGCCGGTTGACCCCGGATACGAGCAGCTAGTCGATGTCTTTGAGAGTACCCCTAACCTGATTGGGGTCGAAAAAGGGGTAGGAGAAACCGTTGCACCTCCCCATTCGTTGAATTCGGTTGAACAGGTCGGTCTATCTGATTTAGTGGTCGACAAAGATGGGCAGGTCCGGCGAGCCCTCTTGTCGCTACGCACCGATAATCAACAGTTAAAGTACGGTTTGGCAACTAAATTAGCCCTCATCTATCTCGCCCGAGAAAGCATCTTTCCTGAAGTTGACTCAAACAACTTAGGGATGATCAAATTAGGCTCAGCCGTCATCAATCGATTTCAAAAATATGATGGCGGCTATATCAGAGGGGATGCGGGGGGGTATCAAACCTTGATCAACTTTCGAGGCCCCGCAGCTCAATTCGAATCAATTTCATTGAGTGATATTTTGGAAAATCAATTCTCCCCTGAGCAAGTGGAGAATCGTGTTGTCTTAATCGGCTCAACCGCTACTAGTATCAATGACTTCTTTTATACCCCGCTTAGCCGTGAGCAAGAGTTGCCTGGAGTCTTTATCCACGCTCAAATTGTGAGCCAAATCTTAGCAGCTGCTTTAGATGGCCGTCCGCTCATTAAGGTGTTCGCAGAACCCACCGAATACCTCTGGATATTTATATGGAGCAGCTTGGGCGCAGGTGTCACTTATATTTTGCAACAGCGTAAAACAATCAATCGTAAGTTTCGCATTATTGAACTCTTTATAGAAACAGGGACGCTGGGGGGAGGGATCCTCATCTCTAGCTTTTGTTTATTTTTAATTGGATGGTGGATCCCCACCGTAGGGGCTGTCATTGCATTGTTAGCGACCAATGTCTCTATGTTAGTGGTTCATAATCAGCAGCTCCAGAGTCTAGCTACCTCAGATGGATTAACTAAAGTAGCCAATCGCCGATACTTTGATCAATATCTAGCGCAGACAGTACAACAGAAAAAAGGCCTTGCCCTGATTATTTGTGACGTTGACTATTTCAAGCGATATAACGATACCTATGGACATCAGGCCGGGGATGTCTGTTTACAGGCTGTTGCCCAGGCAATTCGCGCTGTGCTGCGCAGCAGTGACATAGTGGCTCGATACGGAGGTGAAGAGTTTGTGATGGTTTTACCCAGTGCGAATGCAGAGATTGCGCTGGATATTATCCATCGGGTTCAAAAGCGAATTGAGCAATTGCAAATTAGCCATAGCAGGTCAGAGATTAGCGACTACATTACTTTGAGCTATGGGGTCTCAGATATCTCTGCTGAACAGACCGTGTCTGCTAGCAAACTGATTCAGCAAGCAGATCAGGCGTTATACCGTGCCAAACAAGCTGGGCGAAACCAGGCAAGAGTGGCGATTGCTAACCAGCAATCGCAATAGATTTATCAATTGCACCATCTGAACATGGGTAGCGTCTATGTTTCAGTGGATACTCTCAATGCGGGCTGGGAATCCTAAGCATAGTGTTCAGTAAATAATGCTCAGTACATATGATCAGTACAGTTTTAAGCTTTGAGCATTAGAAAAATTTCCGAAAACAACACAGGCTGTTTTTAGGCGATGAGACAAACAGAACAAAATATCTATATAGCGAAGCGCATCTTAGAACAGCTGCCGCCTGATATGCGAGCAACCTTGGATACCCATCAGATTCTTGTGTTGCAACAAGCGCTTACGAACTATCGTCGTTCTCGCCATATAGTCGATATTCGGTTACCTATCCCATTTCCAGGGGGAGGGCTTTACGGTGTTTTTTTGCTAGGTCGCAACCAGCGAGCCCGAGAAAACCCTCAATCAAAAATTAAGGGTATGCTAGCGCGCGCTACTTTAGCCGCCAGCATTTTAGTAGGCTGTGGAGCCATTGTTGGGCTTTCTCAACTGTATCGGGTAGTATCACCCTCAATCCACAACCAACCTGTGATCGATCAGGGGCCCAACTTTCATCCTGCTGAGATCCCCTTTAAGCGCAACAAACAAGAGTGTGAAGTGAGCGGTCGCCAGTGGAAAAATGACCAGTGTATTGACGATGAACACGACCCAATTTTCTAAAACAAATTAGGCTCAGCTTTATACTGAAGACTCAGCATAAAGTTGATGTCCATCATGAGCACAATGTCAATGGTAAAGGGGCCCCCACCTATTGCAAGGGCATGATACATGTCAGTTGCTCAGGTGACTCAGCAGCATTAGCAGAATCATGCCCACATCGCATGCCTTTTCTAATCACAAGTCTCTACTAACCTCAGATATTACAGTTGGTTAGCTGTCTGGGTCCCAAAGAAATCAATGCGATAGTCAGTAATTTTGATGCCGGTTTGGGCTTCGACCTGCTGAATCAGCTCTGCGGGAAGTTGGATGTCAATATCAATAATCTGATTGGTGTCCAAACAGTTGACATGGCTGTGGGGAGCACTGATATGGCCATAGAGTCGACCGTCGGAGCGCTCGACACATTCAATGATGCCTTGTTCTGAGAGGGCCTCGAGGTTTTGATAGACCGAGGTGTGGCCAATGTCACGACCTTGTTGATTGAGGCGATCGTAGATTTCTCGGGCGGACAAATGCGCTTGGTCACTCCACAGCAGCTCAAGGATGTAGCGGCGCTGCCGACTGAGACGCATCCCTAAAACTTGACAGCGCTCGATGGCATCTTCGAGAGATTGGATTGGGGAGGGTTGTGGAGAGGTCGTTTGCATAGGGCGTTAGAACCTGAGATGGCCAGACACTTAGGCTAAACCATAGTCAGTTCCACTTTAGCTTGTAATTCCTAAGAATGTCCATTTTGCGATGTTCTGATACGCTGTCGCTGGCAAAGGTCGACATCAGGCATCGGTGAACTGATGCGGGGGATGCTATGTAGATGTTATGTCAAGAGGCAGGTTTGCTCGGAAATTAAGAATCAAGGCCGGTTGTGTCAAGGTCAGCGGTTTCCCCGTCAGCGTCTTCACGCGGGATCTCAGCAGGCTGTGGGGGTTGCCAGACGCGAGTTTGGGGCTTAGCTAGCGAGGCGGGCTTAGGCTGATCACGCAAAGCAAAACTAAGACCAGAATCCAGACCAGGGGCTGAGAAGAGGTTAGGGTTAGTCCTGATCGGCGTTGGGGTATTTGGCTCGGCGGACGCAATTTGTTCAGGGGCTGGCTCAGGGGCCGACTCATCAAAGATTTCTAGGGTTGGCTGGTCGGCTTGATCAGACGGGGTGTCCTCAAAAATATCTAGAGCAGGTTTATCCACATCTAGGGTCTGCTGATCGGGGACTGTGGGGGTTGCGTATCCATCCAGGGCGCGGTTGATGGCGCGCAGGCGGCGATCTTGATCTCGAGTAATACTCTGGTGAGTGTTACCTAGACCAGGAGCATTCCACCGCTGGGTGTCGGGGTCCATGTAAGCATGAGTGCGGGCCCACAGAATAGCATCAGCACCGTCCAGTCCCTGTTGTCTAGCTTCGGCCAGACGCTCAATGTAACCACCTCGCTCGAGGGCGGCTCTGGGAGATTGATTCGCCAGATCCAGACCATTCAGCTTTTCCAGCAAGGACATTTGGATGCCATTGAGGGTAGCTTTTTGCTCAAGGGTGTTGCCCTGACGCTGCAGTCTTGCAAGTTGCTTGATATCTGCCTCTTCGGGGGAGTTGGCTCCGTGCTGATAAGAAAAGGTGCCTAGATTCCAAACACCGTTGCCAGGGTCCACATGGCCGTAGTAAGCCGTGGTGCGTTCGCCATCAGCGGTGCGAGTACCTTCGGCGCTGCCGACGATGCGGGCCACCAGCGAGTCAGAGCCGCCTTCAAAAATACGCCGAGGATCGGGTGCGGCAAGATTGACTGGATGAGCTGTAATAACGTTCTCTGGGGGGACGGTGCTGGGCAATTTATTTTCGTCAGGGTCAAAGCTGAGGCCCACTGGCTTTGGTGCGGGTGATGTTGTATGAGAGAGGCTCTGAGATAGCACCCTTGAATCACCCAGTTCTGATGCTGCAAACGTGACTGGTTGGGCCAGGCGGTTGGGCGGTTGTCTTTCGGTGTTTGCTAAAGGAGTGGAGGTAGAGGGTGACAAAATCCGGCTGGTGGGCTGTGCTGCCGGGGGCGGGGGCGGCAGTTGGGCAATTTTGTTCGGTGCGATCGCAACGCCAGCGCCTGCGGTACCGCCATATACCTTGGGATTGTCAAGGGTCTGGGTTTGGACGGGGGGTGAGATCGCAGCTTTTGGGATGCTCAGTGGCTCATAGCGAGGAGCAGGCACGGCCTCGGTTACTGCAGGCGCTGTCGCTGCATTAGGGGCAGCTACTCGCTCGGCAGGGGAGCTAGCCGCCACAGTTGTTGGCAGACTAAAATCCAAGCCCATCGAGTCGCCACCGACTGAGCTAGCGCTGGCCGGACGAATACCCGCCGTCGTAATCAATAAACTCAGCGCAAAAAGATGTCTAAGGCGTAATCTCAAGCGCAACATGGCAACCTCAATGGGAATGAACTTTAACTCAAAACTCAAAACTCAGAATGCTCCCCTTATCTCTCCGACCGCTAGGGCGGGTTGGCTACCTGCCGACCTTTAGGGTCGATCGCCCGCTCTAAAACACCCGTGGAGGGTTCGACAATGATCCAGGTGCCGTCGGGTTGACGACGCATGGTGGCAAATTGTAAGTAGCTGCCTGCCCCTAGCGACTGTCCGGCTTTGATTTTGCCGAGGGGAGCGCGCTTAAGCCCACAAAAGCGAAACAGATAAGCGGGCACCTCAGGGGTGGAATAAATCACACAGTGGGGCTGGGTAGCGGGTTCTAATTTGCCGACAAAAGGGGCATAGAGTTTTTGGCCGCCCAAGTCGATAGAAATATCACCCAGGCTGCCAGTGACCAAACGCCCAGCCACTTGATCACCGGGCTCTAACTCCCACTCCTGTTGCAAATTGATCTTCCGGGGGGCGATCTCCGCAGAGGTTTGGCACCCCCCCAAAAAAATCAAGCACAGCATCCCCCAGATCAGTCGGGCTATCCACACCAGAGGATGACAGGGAAATCTGAGGCGTCCCCCCTTACCTGAAGCTAAAGCGATAGCCAGCATATTCATCATTTTCGTAAAGAATCACAAGCGTTGTTGAGGGGTCAAAAGCCAGGGGATAGGCTTCGCGCTCGGCCTCGACCCCAGAGCGCACATTCAGAACGGGATATTGGCAAAAAGGGGCGTTGACGATTTCGCGGATGCGACTTTTCGAGTCACGCTCTGGAATCGTCAATAGCTGTGCCAACTGTTCTCTAGAGAGGCGGGCGTCTTCTTGGACCACGGACTCACAGCTGCTGGCGGTGACACCAGCCTGAGTCGATGGCTTGCTCATAAAAGACTTGATGCCTTGAACATCAAAGAGTAGACCCACCAGGGCAAACATCAGCCCGCCCGCCAGCAGTGGCTTGACTGAAAAACGCGGCGGTGGGGCAGGTTTGGGTGCAGAAATCATAGCGGAGCTCCTTAATAAATTAAGATGAACGTCTAAAGAAATTGACCGCCCATGAATAGACCGACCAACGCCACCAAAATGCGATAGCTAAAGCCAAGGCTAGGGCGATTGCTCAACAGCGTGCGGTACAGCGTCACGGCGACCACCCCAATCAAGGTCACCACCAGCGGGGTCCACAGGGCTGGGTAAATCTGAAAAATCACATCCAGCAAGATGCGAGTAATTGCCGCTCCGCTAAACCAGATCGCGGCATCTAGCAATGTGAAGCGCGATCGCGACCGCTGTCGGGAGGCCCTCGCCCCTGGGTTAAAGCTGCTGAGGGTCAGCTCCCAGATAGATTGCAAAAATAGGAGGCCTTCTTCAAAGAAGCCGGTGGGTTTGCTGGTCAGCTCATGACCAGGCGGCTCATGGTTGGGCGGCTGATTAAAGTAGGTCGGTAGATCAGTCCCCGGTGTCTGCCCAACGGGCTTTTCGCTACCACGACTGCGCAGGGTTTGGGCGGTGAGCTGAGCGTCGTGCTCAGCTTGATAAAAGTCAACGGTGCGATATTCCAAACCATAGTTACCCGCCTGATCACATTCAAAAATGGGAATCACGGTGGAGGGATAGGTCTCAAATAAAGCTGCGATCGCAGCCAGCTTGGGATGATCATCAATGCCCTGTCGGTGCATAATATCGGTGATATGGTCGGCAAGCTGCTTGAGCCCTAGAATGGCAGACTCTTGCTGCTCAGCCAAACGATTGACCGTCTGCAACTGCGATTCGAAGCGTTGCAGAATCGGGTCGAGGGCCGTGCCAGTGAAAGCTCCATAGCGCTGGGCTGCATGACGCCCGCCTGGGGAGCCGTCACCAAGACTATCACTGGAGCCACTATAGGGTTGGCTAGAACGCTGTTTGAGGGCTTCAATAGCGGCGTTGACCTGCACCTGGGCCAGGTCTGGCCCTGATGCTAAAGGGGGGTGACCCGGGTCAGGTAGCCGCGCGCGCGGCTGAGACCACGGAATAGCTAGCGCCTCTTCAGGGATAGGCTCGGCTTTGAGAGATTGCAGCTTTTGTCGGATAGCTTGAAGTTCCATATCGGTTTCGTTCATGGCGATGGTGATAACACCTAGAACATTTGATCTATCTCTAATATAGTACAAGTGTACTTAATGTGGTTTAAATATCAACTTATTTTGGAAGATTCTTTTTCCCGCTGTTTAGCCGCTTTAATCTCTCTAGAGAGGTGTTTAGGGCGCAAAATCTGCGGTCAAACCTGACCATTTGTTCGCTTTGACGTGGTTCATTGTGCAGATGGGGGCTTAATATACTTGCATAAGTTGTAATGTTGTGTGCTGCGAGTGGTGTACGCTAAACGGCCTGCTCGCTGATCGCTTCCCAGAATCTTCTCGTTTATTGGGAATCCTAGTCAGTAGATGTACTCGCACTGGGTTAAAGGGGATTTGAAGCATTAGTTGCTCAATGACCTGGGTTATCCGTCTAAACACTGCGGATCACCGCGATGGGTCATCATTGCTCCTAGGAGAATACAAAAGCCATGGTTAAAGCAGTTAGGGATGTATCTAGCCCCTGGAGACAGTCCCGCGATCGACGTTTGCTGGCATTAAACGCAGCGTTGCGTCCGAAGTCCCTCACAGTGGTAGATAATCCGCTTTACCACATTGGCATGATGATTTTGCTGGCCGGTCAGGTGGTGATGCGGCTGATGACGGGCCGCTGCGAACGTCGCAACATCATGGATTTTTTGATCTGCGCCGGACCCTGTTCGATATTTCCGGTGCTGATGACAAATTTATTTGCGGGCATGATTTTTACGATCCAATCAGCCCGAGAAATGGATCAGTATGGGCTGGTCAATCATGTGGGCGGCACCTTTGCGGTGGCTTACTGTCGAGAGTTAGCTCCGATTTTGACGGCGGCGGTGCTGGCGTGTCAGGTGGGGTCTGCCTTTGCGGCTGAGATCGCGTCGATGAAGCTGACGGAGCAAATTGACGCACTCAAGGTGCTGCGCACCGATCCGATTGATTATTTAGTGGTGCCTCGGGTGCTGGCTTGCAGTGTGATGCTGCCGATTTTGACCATTGTGGGTATGTTTGTCGGCATCGGTGGCGGTGTGATGATCGCTAACTATTTTTATCAGGTGACTCCCCTGGCTTTTTTGGATGGGGTGCATACGTCGCTGGTGGTGACCGATGTGTTGACGGTGTTTGCAAAAGCGATGCTGTTTGGCGGTGCGATCGCAGTCGCCAGCTGCAGTCGCGGACTTACGGCGTCTTGCCACGGCAAAGGTGTCGGGCAGTCGGCGACCTCTGCCGTGGTAACCACCTGGGTGATGCTGTTTGTACTAGATTTTTTGATTACGGTTGCACTACTAGCCCAAGAGGGGGCCCATCATATGGCTTAGATGGGTTGTCACAATCTTGATAAGCCGATGTCACACCC
>JBCDDJ010000107.1:0-15949 GCA_039180385.1 Cyanobacteria bacterium P01_G01_bin.38
AAAAGGGTGGGTTGAGATCGAGGGGAGTCAAACTCCTCAACCGTTTGATCAGGGAGACGTGATCTTGATTCCATCCAGCACGGTTCACATTCTGGCGGACCGTCCTGATCGCCTGCCCGCGTCTATCCTGGATATCCTCAAGGTGTCATCCCCGCCAGTCCGGGGCCTGGCAGGGGTGACCTATGGGGGGCAAGGGCAATTGACCCGATTGGTCTGTGGGTTTTTGGTGTTTGAGGAATTGCTGTTCACGCCTTTTTGGGGTACGTTACCCCCGCTGATGTTAATTAACGCTCAAGCTGAGCCAGTGTCCTCGCTATTAGAGATGGGGGTGCAGCAAATCATTCACGAAACGTTGAATGCCTCTCCAGGCAGCCAGTGCTTACTGGCCCGGCTTACAGAATTACTGTTTGTCCAAATTCTGCGTCACGCGATTCAACAGAACTCAGAACAAGACTTTGGCTGGTTATCAGCCATACAGGATCCCATCGTGGGTCCGGTGCTGGGGTTATTGCATGCCCAACCTGAGCATGACTGGAGCGTTCAAGAGCTGGCGAATCGGGTCTGTGTGGCGCGATCGACACTAGCATCGCGCTTTTCGAAGCTGTTGGGGCAGCCGCTTAAGCAGTATCTGATGCGGTGGCGCTTACAGCTGGCCGTCAACCTGTTGAGGAGTACCCACGACAGCATGGCCCAGATTGCGGCTCAGATCGGATACAACTCGGAAGCGGCCTTTAGCCGAGCCTTTAAGCGTCAGGTCGGGGTGCCTCCGGCTACCTGGCGATCGCACAATCGCTAATTTTGGGGACGGAAGGGGGCCAGATTTATTCGTGACAGAAGTCTACTGATGGTTTTCTTTAACGCTGGTGCGAATGTCGAAGAGGGTTCCAATATCTTCGGGTTGAGCAATTCTAATGGGCCTCTCGTGGGTGCTCAAAAAGCATGGGCAAGCGGCGCATTCAAACCGGTAAGCCCCAACATCAAGGGTATGCGGATAAATTGAGCATCCCTAGAATTTCTCGATTGAGCGGTATCCTACTTGCTCAGAGTAAGGGGAAAGCCATGGATGTCGCTGAGGAAAAGGTCAGACATTGCGCGACATCGGCTTGGAAAGGCGAGGTATGCTCCTTATCGGAGGCTGATCCCACATTCCCCATGGACTCAGAACCGATTCTGGAAGCGGCCAATGCGGCTATGTTTGCTGACGAAGAGCGGTATCTGTCTGATGTGGAAACGGCAATTATTGTGGGAGCGATCGCTAATCAAACCTACGAAACCATCGCTGAACAGTCTGGCTACTCTATCAACTACCTCAAGCGGGATATTGGCCCCAAGCTCTGGCGGCGGCTCTCCCAGGCCCTAGGCGAAAAAGTCAGCAAAACTAACTTTCAACAGGCGCTCAAGCGACATCAGACTCAAGTCATCCAGTCACCTGAAGCAATCACTCCTCAGACTGCAAAACAGGATTGGGGCGAAGCTCCTGACGTTAGTCTATTTGTAGGCCGCGATGCTGAATTGGTCACCCTCCAGACATGGATACTCCAGGATCGGTGTCGCCTGGTGGGCTTGCTGGGGATGGGGGGCATCGGCAAATCCACGTTGAGCGTAAAACTGGCACAGCAGGTGTGCTCAGCGTTCGAAGTTGTCGTCTGGCGCAGTCTCCGCAATGCCCCTTCCCTGGAAACGCTGCTCATACATCTGGTGCCGCTGGTCTCTCAGCAGGCAGAGACCCAGCCCACACTCCCCCACCTCTTGCCCTACCTCCAGACGACTCGCTGCTTGCTGATTTTGGATAATTTGGAAGCAATTTTGCAGCCTCAGTCCATTGGCCATTTTCGTCCTGGCTATGAAGACTATGAGCAGTTGTTCCAGCTCGTAGGCGATGCTTCCCATCAAAGCTGCATGGTGTTGACCAGCCGTGAAAAGCCTTCGGTGTTGGCCACCCGCGAGGGAGCAGAATTACCCGTGCGATCCCTCACCTTGTCGGGTCTTTATGCAGAAGCAGATGCCATCCTCACGGCTAAAGGGCTCTCAGGTTCTCCAGCTCTGCGCGGTCAGCTGATCGAAACCTATGGCGGGAATCCCCTGGCGCTCATGATTGCTGCGACGTCTATTCAAGATTTGTTCGAGGGTGACATCAAGACTTTCCTGGCGCAGGGAACGGTGCTGTTCAATGGGGTTCGCCAGCTACTCGATCAACAATTTGCGCGACTCTCATCATTAGAGCAGACGCTAATGTACTGGCTAGCGATCAATCGGGAATGGACGACCCTCGAAACCTTGCGGGACGATGTGGTGCCTCCGGTGTCGCGCCATCGTTTGCTCGAAGCTTTAGAAGCCCTATGCCGACGCCACCTGATTGAACGACAAAGTGGCAGCTATACCCAGCAGCCCGTGGTGATGGAGTATGTCAGCGATCGCCTCATTGAACACATCGTGGCAGAACTCACCACGACCGACCTGAATCTGTTCATCCGCCACGCCTTGCTGAAAACGACGGTGGCAGAGTACGTCCGAGAAAGTCAGACGCGACTCATTCTAGAGCCCATCGCTCAGGAATTTCGGCGGGCTTTTGCGGCGATCGCCACCCTAGAGCAACAAATGCTCAGAATTCTAACAGCCTTGCGACGATCAGCCACCAAGCTCTCCAGCTACGGCAGTGGCAACTTGCTCAATCTCTGTCTGCACTTGAAGATGGATCTGGCCGACGTTGACTTTTCTGGCCTCAGTATTTGGCACGCTAACTTACAAGACGTTGAACTACCGGGTATCAATTTTGCCCATGCCGACTTGAGCCAGTCTCTATTTACCGAAACTTTTGGTAATATAATCTCGATAGCTTTCAGCCCCGACGGCACGCTTCTGGCCAGTGGCGATACCCAGGGGAAAATCTATCTCCGGCAGATGCCGAATGGTCAGATTATCGACATTTATCCGCTGCATCGCTCCTGGGTCAATGACCTCGCCTTTAGCCCCGATGGCCGCGTTCTAGCCAGCAGTTCCTCAGACAGCACGGTCAAGCTGATAGAGGTGGCAACGAGGCGCTGCTTGCAAATCTGGCACCACAATAATATGGCCACCTCTATTGTCTGGTGTCCAGACGGCACTCGCCTGGCCAGTGTTGGCCTCGATCAAACCTTGCGGGTTTGGCAGGTTCAAACCGGAGAGTGCCTACACGTCTTGCAGGGCAATGCGCCCCAAATTGAGTCAGTGGATTGGAGCCCCGATAGTCATTTATTAGCCTGTCCGGGGGGCGACAACAGTGTTCTGCTGTGGGATGCCCAGACCGGGAACCTGTATAATATTCTTTCTGACCATAGTACTCGCGTCCGCTGCGTGACCTTTAGCCCGGACGGAGAGATGCTTGCCAGCAGTGCTGAAGACGAGACCATTAAGCTCTGGAACGTCGCAATGGGCAGCTGCGAGCGCACGCTGCTGGAAGCTGGATTAGCTTGGTGGATAAGCTTCAACCCCGTTTGCGGCCTATCTCCAGGGGAGACTGGCTATACGCTGGCTAGCGGTCAAGATTTAACGGTGAGCCTATGGGACACCCAAACCGGTCATCGCCGCCAAGCCTTCCAAGGACATCTCAACAGAGTCTGGGCCGGGAGCTTTAGCCCCAATGGAAGGCTCCTAGCCAGTAGCGACGATCACTCGATTAAACTTTGGGAAGTTGTCTCCGGTCACTGCCTTCAAACTTGCAAAGGATATAGCAGTGCCGCCCGTAGCGTAGACGTGAGCAGCACTGGAAAACAGCTCGCGACAGGTCACCAGGATCGGATCTTGTGCCTGTGGGATGTTGCTAGCGGCGACTGTCTGCACATTCTGCGGGGGCACACCGGTATGATCTGGTGTGTCGCCCTGAGTCCTGACGGCACGGTACTCGCTAGTGCAGCTCATGACAACACCTTGAGACTCTGGGATACCCGCACCGGTCAGTGCCTAAATATCCTGACTGGCCATGCGAATTTACTCATGTCAGTGACTTGGCATCCCACTGGGCAGCAGTTATCCACAGCAGCGGCAGATGGTACCGTGAAGGTGTGGAATTCAACCGGCGAGTGCCAACTGACCCTAGAACATGATCAGCCTGTGTATTCTGTGGCCTGGCATCCCGCTGGAGATTACCTTATCAGTGGGGTAGCATGTGGCGGCATTCGATTGTGGGATAGCCAGACGGGACAGTGTATACGACGCTTTTCAGGACATACCAAGCCCGTGGTGTCATTAGCGTTTAGCCCCGATGGACAGACCTTTGTCAGTGGCTCCCACGATGGCACTATCAAGATTTGGGATCCCCAGTTAGAAGACTGTCTACAGACATTAACGGGGCATCGGGATTGGGTATGGGACGTGGCCTGGCATCCGCTAGAACCGGTGCTGGCCAGCGCGTCACATGATGGCACCGTTCGACTGTGGAACGTGCGCTCAGGGAACTGCGATCGCGTCATCGAGGAACACCAAGGCTGGGTGCGATCGCTCTGTTGGAGCCCCGACGGCGACTGGCTGGTCACCGGCGGTATGGATGAAACCATCAAGCTATGGAATAGTCAAACTGGAAAGTGCTTCAAGACGTTGAGAGCCCGACGACCCTATGAAGGTATGAACATCACAGGCGCGACAGGCATCACTGCCGCCCAGAAAATCACCTTGAAAGCCTTGGGGGCTGTGTATTCCCCGAGCTAAGCGGAATTTTACCAGTGTTACCTGAAGTTTATGCTCGAGCCATGGATCCCTGCGCTGCTCGAGGCAGTCGACTTGCAGCGAGGCGATCGCGTCCTTAATGTAACGTGTGGAAATGGTTTCGCGGCTCCCAAGAGTGGTAAACATCGACACGGCCCGTGTTTTTGGACTGTGATGAACTTGGGTCAAATAGCCGTTACGCCCCTCCACCGCCGCTGTAGTGCGCTGAAACTTCGTAACCATTTCACGAGTCCACCCATCCCAGTAGCGGTAGCTATTGTCATTGAGTGTCGGTGTGATGGGATGAGTCTGTCGCCCATTGAGCCTGTTGGTATGCAGCTTGATAATAGGCTTTGAGAGCAGGCTTATCGGTGCGTTGAGTTTGGTAGTGCCGATAGCATAGTGGCAGCAAAACGGTGGTTATCCAATTGGTGAATGGTTCGGTAAGTGTCTGGGCTGCTAGGAATTGATGGACCCACTGCCACCACACATCAACCACAGCGCAGAAATCGTTAATTTGTCGGCTGAATTGGTCAATGCCGCCCGGCGCATCTTTGAGATGATGCGTCTGCTTAAACTGCTTGAGCTGGGTCACTTGCTGAGCGAGCTTAGTCGTGACCTGCTGAGTCGTTTGGGCTGAACTGGTTTCCACATCAAATGGATGCAGCTCTAAACTGATGCGCATTAAATGCTGGCGAAAGTCAGCCTGGGCTGCCTGAATACTCGAAAGCTCTGCTTGAATCGTCTGACCAACGGTCTCATCTGGCATGACTTGCGCCTGCCAATTTCTCAGGCGACCTTGCAGATGAACCCATCGATGGTCGAGTTCCAACGCTAAGTCCTGAGTTAACTTGCGCATCGCATGAAACAAGTCCGCAATGCTCGGGCAGCCCAAATCATTCAACGCCAGTTTGATGAGAGCTTTCGCACTGTCATTGACACAGTATTGAATGTGACCACCCCATTGCTTAAGGACTGCCTGAACCGGCTTTTGCCAAGTTGTGTAGCTATGGTCAGCCGCCATCTCTTCAACCAAGAGATAGCCTGAACCCAACTCCATCATTACTAGAATGGTTTGTTCAAGCCATGTCTCATCGACATCCACACACATCGCAGGGAGGTATTCACACGCTTGACTTAAACTCTTTTGTTGTTCTATCTGGCAACTCAAAATCTTCTCTTCTAGCTCTCCCTGGATCTTTCGCAGTGATGAAACCAAGACGCCAACATGATGCTCTATCCGAAGTTTATGGAAGAACTCGCACAGACTCTCGGCACCCACACCACGTTTGATCCCAAACACATAGATGGCCGCTACCGCTAACCGGTTTAACCATTGCTCACCAGCAGAGGTATCCCATAACAGAGATTCTGGATGAGGATACAATATGTGCCCTAGCGATTTATCGCAGGGCTTTTCTTGATCATGGGGAGCCTTTTGTCCTGCTTTAGCGCGGTAGCCATTTAACTAATTAAATGCTTTCCCAAGTATTTTGCTATAAATTTGGGAAGCTCTGAGCGAACCCAGCTGATTAAGCATAAGGGTATGCTTAATCAGCTGGGTTACCCAGTTTGGCAAAATCAAGTGATTAATCGACCCAGAATAAAAAATCGTTCGTTTGAGCAGGTTGACTAATCACCGTAGGTGCTGAGGGTAAGGCAGCAGGCGATGGTGACGAGATTGGAGGCTCAGATGTTGGGGCATTGGTGGACAAATTTAAATTGACCCCTAGCAGAGCAACCAGTATCCCCAGCCCGACTCCAGTCCCAAAGACCCACCCGTGGGAGGTATCTAGGGTGCAGCGTAGTCGGCGGTTACGATCGTAGACATGCACAGTCCACCCTTCATCCAGAGCGGTGTTGACTTTAACATTTTTCATCAAGATCTCCTTTTACCACTAGGGGTAGCCATAGCCATAGAAAGCGGAGTAAACAACAACATTAATAACAGCTGCCCGATTTTCGATGAATGATTACGGGACTCCCCTCAGGCTCCAAAACATTTCCCTGGGTGATCTCTGCATGAATTAGCCAATGATCGCCGCAGACCATCCAGTTTTTGACTTTGCCCTCCAAATAGGCCAGGGCTTCATCCAGAATTAAACAGCCATTCAGGGCTCGATGATGATCTAAATGTGTGAAAGGGTTGTCTCCAGGCATCGGTAAGTGAGAAAAATGTCGGCGTACGTTATGGCCTGCTTTCAAGATGTTGAGCACCAAGGGGGTTCCTGGTTGGGTCAGACAGGCAACAGACTGATCGGCGGCAATGGCCAACATGATGCCGGGTGGGTTAAAGCTGGCTTGAGACACCCAAGCCGTTAGCAGACCGCGATCGAGATCGCCTTGCTGAGCCGTGACTACACATAGCGAATTGATAATCCGACCGACCGCCTGGGCAGTTCGATTGGCTTGGGTTTCGGTGACTGCCTGTCGAAGGGCTTGGCGTTTTTTATGTTTGCGCAACTGTTGGGCAAAGTCTGTGCCAGCGGTTTCACACTGCTGGAGGGCCGCTTGATCGGGGCTAAATTTGACTCGGATTGGGGTAAAGCCAAAGCGATAGTTGGCATCTCGCAGTTTTTGTTCTAGCAGATCAACGGCTTCACCACTCCAACCATAGGAGCCAAATACCCCTGCCAGTTTGAAAGTCTCCGCGGTAGATAAAATCGTCCCCAAAGCGGTTTGAATTTGAACCGGGGCATGGCCCCCCAGGGTAGGTGAGCCGATGATAAATCCATCACAGGCGGCAATCGCTCGGATCATGTCATCGACGTTCGCCGATTCGCAATTGATCGCGTCTACGGCCACGCCTGCCTTGGTCAGCCCTCGACCAATGGCACCTGCTAAAACCGCTGTATTGCCATAGGCAGAGGCATAGAGCAGAGCAACCCGATAGGCTTGCTGGGTTTGTTGTTGGCACCACTGGCGATAGTCAAGGCTAAATCGGCTGAGACTATAGCGCACCAGCGGCCCGTGGCCTGGGGCATAGCATTGGGCGGGCAGCTTTGAGAAGCGCAACAGGGCAGCCCCAACCTGTCTAGCCTGAGGGGCGTGCAGACAATCAAAATAGTAGCGGCGATCTTCATCTAGCTGTTGCCAGTCTTCGTCCCAAAGAGTATCGCTACAGATATGGGCCCCCAACAGCTTGTCAGTAAATAAAATCTGGGTGGCGGCATCATAGGTGGCTAGCCCATCTGGCCAGCGGGGCGTCGGGATGGATAAAAACTGGAGCTGGTGACCCTGTCCCAGGTCAAGTTGGCGATCGCTGCGCACCGGAGACAACCGCGATGCCCAGTCGGGAAACATGGCTTTAAGGGCATTGGCGGCGGGGTGAGTGCAGACTAATTGGACCTGGGGGGCTCGCTCAACCAGCCGAGCCAATGTTGCCATCCGGTTGGGGTTGACGTGCCCCAGCAAAATGTAATCTAGGGTGGTTAAATCAATCTGTTGTTCCAGATGAGTTAAAAAGAGCTGAGTAAACGACTCACCCGGGGGATCGATTAACAGCGTTTGATCAGCCTGGATCAGGTAGGTATTGGCCGTGGTGCCTTGGCGGCGACCATACTCTACTTCAAATTTAAGTCGTTCCCAAGCACGCGATCGCAACACTTTTGTGTGTAGTCCGATCTCAGCAATCTGGACATCGCGAGGTCGCGATCCTATCGTCAGTGAGACAGCTGAGCTGATTTGAGAATTTGAGAGAGGCATAGGATTGCTCCGAAAGCGTTTAAATATCGGTTAAGCGATCGAACGAATGGCACTAGCGGATCAATAGTGCATTCCTACTTTGCGATGACGAATCGCTGTCAGGGCCCCTGTTTTGGCAACCCGCCCTGCCTGTACGGTGGCATACACCAGCCAGTGGTCACTGACTTCGAGGCGGTTCGTTACAGTGCACTCCATATAGGCCAGGGCCTCTGCCAAAATGGGTGAGCCATTGTCAGCACTGTAGGTATCTACACTGGCAAAGCGATCGGCCCCCGGCGCAAATCGTTTTAGAAAGTGTTTGATCAAGGTCTGGTAGCGGCTCTCTTCCAAAGCATTGATCACCAGCGGGCTGCCCACCTGCAAAAGGGACTCGATGGCCCGCTCTTTGGCGACTGCGATCGCAACTCCGAGGGGGTTTAAGCTTGCCTGGGTGACCCACGAAGCGACCATCGCCCCCGACAGCTCACCTTGCTGTGTGGTCAAGATATAGAGACCGTGGCTGAGACGGCCCAGGGCCCGTTCTAAATCAGAGTCTAGGGCTTTGATCTGTTTAACAGTGCGATCGCGCATCAGCCATTGCCCCAAGTCGGTACCGGCCTCCTCACAGCGGTGCTGCATCGCCTCGGTTGGCGCAGCCTTGACCAAAATGGGAGAAAACCCCTCAGGCACCCCCAACTCTTGAAAGCGGTTGCGAAGCGGATAAATCGGCTCATCTTGCCCTCCCCCTGCCTCAAAAAGCCCCACGGATTGTTTGGCAGTGACCGCCGCTAAAATTGTCCCTAGCGCCGGGTGGCTGCGCTCACCCTGAGGCGGCATGCCAATCACGATACCCGCCGCACAGTCGACCAATTCACGCACGTCGTGACTATCGACGCTAAAAAGATTGACCAATTCGCTATTGACCCCCACTTTATCGAGGCCTTGGGCAATCGAGCGGGCTATCTGCTCACTGTGGCCATAGTCTTCTGCATAGAAGATCGCAGCAAATGTTTCCATCGCCGCCTGGTTTTGACTCCAGGTGCGATACTGCTCCACCCAATCAGTACGGTGATGTTTTAAAAGAGGACCGTGCCCCGTGGCGATCAGATCCACCGTCAGGGGTTCGATCCGCTTTAAGGCCATCAGCACCGAGCGAGCATTCGGCCCCATCAAACAGTCATAGTAATATTGAAAGTCGGCTGCCACTAGCTGTGGCTGTTCATCCCAGAGACAATCGTCACAGTAGTGCATGCCAAACACATCGCAGCTATAGAGGATCTGAGTGCCCGCATCGTAGGTAAAGATGGTGTCAGGCCAGTGCAGATTGGGCGCAGAGACAAACGCTAGCTGGTGGCCCTGGCCAAGATCGAGCTGATCGCCGCTTTTTACAATGCGAGACAAAAACGGCTGATGCACCCAGTTCTCTAAAAATTGAATGGCAACCTTAGAGCCCACTACTACCACCTGCGGAGCCAGCGCCAGAATCTCTTTAACCAAACCGCTATGATCGGGTTCGGTGTGATTGACAATCAGATAGTTCAACTCAGCTGGGTCGATTAACTCAGTCAACAAAGCCAGGTACAGGTCCCGAAACTTGCCATGGGTGGTATCGACCAGGGCGGTTTGATCGCCCTGGATAATAAAAGAGTTGTAAGTGGTCCCTTGCCTTAACTCAAATTCAATATCAAAGCGATCGCGATCCCAATCAAGACAGCGAAGGGCTTGTGTGCCAGCAGCAATATTGGCGGCTTGCAAGGTCAGTCTCCCCTGAGAAGCGTCTGGGAGAGCGCCCTGAGGAGAGACTGGAATAGCGCAAACAACGGGGTCAGTCATAGCATTCTCTCAATACACGAAAAGACTTGGGTAGATTTACCTACATGATGTCTGAACTGACAGCCCCTGTAAAATGTCAATTTCAAAATCAAACAATAAGTTTTTCATATACTTTTAAGTATCATAGTTTAGTTAATCATATGTGATCGCCATACTCACATCTATAAGTTGCACATGCCGTTATTGAATTTCTGAGTCGGGTATACAGGCCAGTCATCAATGCCGGTTACAAATTCTGTAACCTACACGAGATCTATTGAGCCCTTTCGGCATACTGGTCTCGAAGATCAAGCTGTTGTAGAGGCTGCCTGTGTTTAAAGATGCTCGAGATCACCAGATTGTATTTCTATCTCTGTTCCTAACCCTCGGTGTGGCCATGCGAGACTGGTCGCTCAGGCCAGAGATCGTCGTAGTGGCGATCGGGGTGAGTCTGGTTACCCAGGCTGGGTTATCGTGGATCAAAGAGAAAAGGGAAAAGGACAAGGGTGACGGGGAAAGCATTGCCCAGCCCCTATTACCGGTTACCCATTACCCATTACCCGAGCCAAGATCCGAAATCCAAAATCCAAAACTCTCCTTTAACTGGCGCAGTCCCTTGATCACCGCCCTGGGTCTCAGCCTTCTGCTTCGCACTGACCACCTTGGGACGATGGCCCTGGCTGCGAGTCTCGCCATTGCCAGTAAGTTTCTCCTGAGGGTCAATGACAAGCATTGCTTTAACCCGGCAAATTTTGGCATCATCGCGGCGCTTACCCTCACCCCAGACGCCTGGATCTCAACGGGGCAGTGGGGTGAGGAGATGTGGTATGCGCTAATTTTTCTCGGGGCGGGGGGGATTGTGCTGAAGCGGGTGGGGCGTTGGGATACGACGGGGATGTTTTTGGGGGGCTATGCGCTGCTGGAGGCGTTGCGAAATGTTTACCTGGGGTGGACCTGGGATGTGTGGATGCATCGAATGTCGAGTGGATCGCTGTTATTGTTTGCGTTGTTTATGGTGACGGATCCGAGATCAATTCCGAATGGGCGTCCGGCAAGGTTGATGTGGGCGGGTGCGATCGCAACCCTCACCTTCATCCTGCGTAATCAGTTTTATCTCTCTACAGCTGTTTTTTGGGCGTTGTTTGCCCTTGCGCCATTGACGTTAGTGCTTGACAAAATCTGGACGGCTCCAAGGTTTGAGTGGAAAAAGATTTTTGCGTTTGAAGCGAATGTGTTGCCCCAGGCGTAGATATTTTTCGGGTGCGATTGTAGCAATTGTAGGTTGGTGTCGAGGCACGTAGCTTGCTTCCCGCAGGGTGACTCAACATCCTGAAGTTTTTGCTGTTGGGATAGTAGATGTGTTTATTTCAACGTTGGCTATGTGAGAAAGGGGCTGCGCGGGACTTTCCCGCCCGCCCCCTCCCTTTACTCCAGCGTTAAGTGCTGCCTGGGGTCCCATGCTCCCCCAGACCCCCCGAACTAGATTCTGGCTTCGTTTGGATAAGGGGTGCTCGGTGGGTTAGGGCAAAGGTGATCGCTGACTTTGCAGGGAATTTTTTGCAGCGGTCTTCTTCGAAGTCATTTTTTTTGAATCGTAATCTTGTCGTGAATCATGAATCCTGAAAATCCAAAATCCAAAATCTACAATCCAAAATCCAAAATCCTTCCTCTGCTGGCAGTCTTTCTCTTTTGCCTGGTCTCCTTTGCTGCGCCTGCCTGGGCGTTTTGTGGGTTTTATGTGGCTAAGGCAGATACGAGTCTCTATAACCGGGCGTCTCAGGTGGCGATTGCCCGTGAAGGCGATCGCACAGTGCTCACCATGGCGAATGACTATGAGGGGGCGGTTAGCGACTTTGCCATGGTGGTGCCGGTGCCGGTGGTGCTGCAAGAAAATCAGGTAAAGGTGGCTGAGTCGACCATTCTGGATCGATTGGATGCGTTTAGTGCGCCACGCCTGGTGGAATATTTTGATGAGAATCCTTGTGTACCCAGGCCAACATTCCGGGATCGGTTAGGGCAAGGCGTATTAGAATCTGCGGATGCAGAATCGTCGGTTGGCCGTAACCAGGCGTTGGGAGTGACGGTAGAGTCGAGTTTCTCAGTGGGCGAATATGACATTTTGATCCTCAGCGCCCGTGAGTCTGATGGGTTGGAGACCTGGCTACGGGAGAACAACTATCGGATTCCGAGCGGGGCGAGCGAGCTGCTACAGCCTTACATTCGCCAGGGAATGAAGTTTTTTGTGGCTAAGGTCAATCTGGAGGCGTTTGATGACAGCGGTGTTCAAAATCTGCGGCCTTTGCAGATGAGTTTTGAGTCGCCCCGGTTTATGTTGCCGATTCGGCTGGGGATGATGAATGCTGAGGCTGAGCAGGATCTGGTGGTGTATCTGCTCTCATCGACGGGTAGAACAGAGCTGACCAATTACCGCACGGTTAATATTCCGTCGGATGCGAATATTCCGCTGTTTGTCAAAGATGAGTTTAATGACTTTTACACAGATATGTTTCAGCACAGCTATGAGCGCGAAAATAAAAACGTCGCCTTTCTCGAATATGCTTGGAATATGGGTAACTGCGATCCTTGCTCGGCAGATCCCTTAACCCCCGAAGAACTGAATCAGGCGGGTGTTTCGTGGGTGCGTCCGGGGGAATGGCCCACTGTCTTCATCACTCGATTGCATGTGCGCTATACCCGCGACAAGTTTCCTGAGGATTTGATGTTTCAAACCACGGGCAATCAACAGCCGTTTCAGGGGCGCTATGTGCTTACTCATCCTTATACAGGCCCGGCGGACTGCCCGGCGGGTCAAGACTATCGCCGCCAGCTGCCCCAACGCTTTGAGCAAGAGGCCCAGACCCTGGCCCGCCTGACCGGATGGGATATCAACGAGATTCGCCGAAAACTGCCCACCCTCGAATTGTTGCGTCGTGAACCGTTGATGCCCCGGTTTGAGTCTGAAGACACGGTCTCCTGGTGGCAGTCGTTGCTGTCATGGATACGATAGGGTTGCAACGAGTACGGGTGAGGGCACTGCGTTAGTGAGGGCGCTGCGCTGGTGAATAGGTGAGTACGCTGCGCTGGTGAATAGGTGAATAAGCGTGTCTCACCCCCTCACCCCCGCACCTCCTCACCTTTCCAAGTATTTAGTCGCCCAGAATGTATCCCTACCTAATAATAAGTGCGCAGTTCTGGCTAAGATAGGCGTAGCTATTATTGATGGGTTTAATGCTTCAGCGTTTTTTGCGTCGGGTCGGGTCTCTGCATCTTTGGCGGCGGTTTACGCGCCGGGTGGCTCTGGTGGTTTTAGCAGGGGTGGTTGCGATCGCAACCACCAGCTGCAGCCTCTCCAACTTTAAGACCGAAGCGGCCGATGTACCGCAGATTGTCTATAGCATTCTGAGCGACCCTAAAACCTTTAACTACGCCCTCAGCCAAGAGCGACCCAATATTTTTCCGCTCACTTATTCAGGGCTGATTACCGAAGAGTACATTTCTGAAGACGGTGAAGATGGGCAAATTGTCCCAGAGCTGGCAGAATCATGGGAATTTTCTAACGATGGCATGACGCTGACCTTCACCCTAAAAGAAGGACTGCAGTGGTCTGACGGCGAACCCCTCACCGCCGCCGATGTGGACTTTACCTTTAATCAGGTTCTATTTAATGAAGACATTCCCACCGATAGCCGAGACGGGCTCAGGGTGGGTGAGTCTGGCCAGCTGCCCACCGTTAAAGCGCTGGATGATCGGCGCATTGAGGTCTCCATTACCGAGCCCTTTGCGCCGCTGCTCAGGCAGATCGGCGTCACTGCAATTTTGCCAAAGCACGCCCTAGAAGACACCATTACCAATAAAGATTCCGAAGGCAATCCTGTTTTTCTATCGACCTGGACCACTAGCACCCCGCCCCGCGAAGTGGTGTGTAGCGGACCTTACATGCTAGACAGCTTTTTACCCGGTGAGCGGGTCATCTTTCGCCGCAACCCCTACTACTGGCAAAAAGGCCCCCAGGGGGAGCAGCAGCCCTACATCGAAAGAGTCATCTGGCAGGTGGTCGAGTCCCAAGATAGCGAGTTTATCCAATTTCGTTCCGGGGGGCTCGATCTGATGAGCATCAAGCCTGACAACTTCTCGCTGGTCAAGCAAGAAGAAGACCGCGGCAACTTTACGGTCTATAACGGCGGACCTGCACCCGGCGTCCTGTTTATCACGTTTAATCTCAACAAAGGCTCGCGCAATGGCAAACCGTTGGTTGATCCGATCAAATCAAAATGGTTTAACCAGGTGGAGTTTAGACAGGCAGTCGCCTATTCCATCGATCGTCAAACCATGCTCAATAATATTTACCAGGGGTTAGGCATTCTGCAAGATTCACCCGTGCTTTACCAAAGCGCGTTTTATGCGGGGCCCGAAGACGGCATTCCCGCCTACGAATATAACCCTGATAAAGCCAAAGCATTACTTGAATCGGTGGGTTTTAATTACAATGCCCAGGGTCAACTGCTGGATGATGCGGGCAATCGCGTCCGGTTTACCCTGATTACCAATTCAGGTAACAAAGTACGAGAGCTGATCATCGCCCAGATCGCTCAAGATCTTGCAGAGGTCGGCATTCAGGTAGATATCCAACCGATTTCCTTTGGGGCACTGGTCGAAAAGCTCTCCGATAGCCTCGAATGGGAAAGTCATGTGATTAGCTTTGGCGGGGGGGGGCTTGACCCCCACGGCGGGACTAACGTTTGGAACGTTGATGGGGGGCTACATGCGTTTAATCAAAAGCCTCAGGTAGGCCAGGAGCCCATCGAAGGCCGAGAAATCGCGCCCTGGGAGCAAGAGATTAGCGACCTATTTGTTAAAGGGTCCCAAGAGCTGGATGAAGAAAAGCGCAAAGCCATCTATTATGAAACCCAAAGGCTCACCCAGGAAAATCTGCCCTTTATCTATTTGGTTAATCAATACTCCATGGTGGCGATTCGAAACAAGATCGAAAATATCAAATACTCGCCGCTGGGCTCACTTTGGAATATTTATGAACTAAAGATTTCGGAAGATTAAGCAGTGCTTAAGGGAATTGGAGGATTCCTGCACTCTGGCAAATTCGGTCGTCATAATCGGCGTAATCTGAATCCATATCCAGTAGGAAAGTCTGAGTTTTTAACCAGTTCCCGCCGCAGGGCCATATGGGAGCAAGGTTTAGAATAGGTTCAGCGACGAATAAACGACCCTAAGCTAAAGGTCTGCATGGACGATATCGCGCGCGCATATCAAGTACTAGAGCTAGAGCCCGGGGCCACGCTCAAGGATGTCAACCAGTCCTACAAGGATCTGGTCTTTATCTGGCACCCTGACCGCATTCCGGCTGATAGAGAACGCCTGCGCGAAAAAGCGGAGGATAGGATTAAGTTGCTGAACGAAGCCCGGCAGCTGGTGCGATCGCACCTCCGCAGCGGCAAGCGTGCCCCAGCAGCGGCAAGCGCATCTCGGTCTTACTCTCGGCCTAGCTATCGAGACACCTACCGCGCCAATCCCTATCAATATCGCCGCTACAGCGCATCCACAAGCGCTTCATATAGCAGTGCAAGCACCAGCTCAAACACCAGTGCAAGCAGTAGTGCAAACGGCTCATCTGCAGGCTATCGCAGCAGTCGCAACGGTAACGGCAGCAGCAATGGCAATGGCTACCACAGCAATGGCAGCAACAGCTACCATAGCAACGGCTACAGCGGCAACGGCTACAGCGGCAATCACTATCGCAGCAATAACCGTCCTGAGC
>JBCDDJ010000108.1:0-15854 GCA_039180385.1 Cyanobacteria bacterium P01_G01_bin.38
AAGTTCCCTAACCTCAGCTGATTCAGACGTAGACACATCCGATGGACTCACATCTGGTATGTTCTCTGATATGTTCACAGTGGAGGCAGGGTATTTACACATTGTTGCCAGTGATTTTGATGCTCGCCCCATGAGCTATGTAACTGCCGAAGGGCATCGCACCGGCTATGAGCCTGAGCTGGCCCGGCTCGTTTGCAAAAGATTGGGGCTCACACCGGTCTGGCATAACTTGCCCATGGCTGAGTTTTACACCTGCTTTGACACGAGGCATTACGACGTGATGTGGTTTAACCAGGCCATCACCCCCGAGCGTCAGCAAATTTTGAATTTTACGCGCCCCTATGGCCTGTTTGATGAGGCGGTGCTGGTGAAAGCAGGCAGTGGGATTACCTCTCCAGATAATCTTGACGGTAAACGCGTTGGTGGTTTAGCTGACAGCACCAACATTGCTCTGGTCGAGGGATTTCCAGGGGCCAAAGCAATCCCTTATCCAGGCAGTGACAAGGTGCTACCCGAGATGTTAGCAGCTCTGCGAGCCGGTGAAATCGACGCCCTGATTGATGATGAACTGGTGCTGCTGGTTGCTGCTGAAGAAGATCCCGACTTGCAATTGGCGTTTAGTTTGCCAACCCAGGCTCGCTTTGCCATCGGCCTTCCCAAAGATCGCGACGTTTTGTTAAGAAAGTTAGAAGACACCCTCTCTGATATTCTCACCGACGGTACCCTGGCAAAGCTTTGGGCCGAATGGATTCCCTGGAAGCCGTTTCCTTTCTCGTAGCCAGTGATACAAACGTGTGAGGGTGGGTTGGTTTTTATTGAAGAGGTTGTCTGTCACGCTAATACAGCCCCCTATATTACCTGGAGAATCTAATAGTGACTGGAGTTCTCACCCGAGTCGAAATGTCCACTGATCTCGAAGCCTACGTTCAGGCGGAGGGTCGAGCTGAGCTGGTCAAGCAGGTTCGGGCCAAGATTGATGAGCTGGGTGTTCAATACATTTACTACCAGTTCATTTCTATCACAGGCAAAATTACTGGCAAAGGGGTTCCTGCCGATCATTGGGAGAGTATGGCTGCCAAGGGCATCCAGCTGGTGTATGGGGCGACGGTGAATCTTGCCATCAACCGCAATCAGCAATACTTGGGCTACGGTCCTGAGTCGGCTGAGCTAGTCGCCATTCCTGACCCAGAGACGTTTTGCCAGCTGCCCTGGGATAAGCGGGTGGCGCGGGTCTACTGCGAGTGTTTTCGCAATCGCGAGGAAGAGGAGGACGCAGGGGCCTTTCTCACCGCAGACTGTCGCGGCAACCTCAAGCGCATCCACGCCGCGTTTCAACAAAAGCATGGTTTACAGCTGCGTCACGGCTGCGAACCGGAGATGATGTGGCTCAAGAAAGGGCCAGATGGTAAGCCGGCTGGGGGAGTGACGAAACCGAACTGTTATCATATTGATCAGTTTGAAGAACTCCGCCCAGTGTTTTTGCGGGTGATTGAATACAGCCGAGCCATGGGCCTGGATATGATCCAGGGCGACCATGAGGATGCACCGGGGCAGCTAGAGTTGAACTTTATGTTTGACGATGCCCTGCGGACTTGCGATCGCCTCACCACCTATCGCCAAATTTGTGCCCAGGTGGCCCGCGAGTTTAATCTGATTGCCTGTTTTATGTCGAAGCCGTTTTTGGGGGTTTCGGCCTCGGGGTGTCACCACAATCTCTCGCTGTGGCGAGGTGGGGAAGAGATGGTCAAGACCTTTGACCTGGAGACTTTACTCGGTATGGAGGGCAACTACACCTACCATCAGGGTGGCGAGAACACGTTTATGCCCGTGGAAGGCACCTCAAAGAGAATTCCGGGGCCGGTTGGATTAAACTGCATCGGCGGCGTGATCGAGCACTTGGGCGCACTCACCGCCATTGGCTGCTCTACGGTTAACTCCTATCGTCGGCTTTGGGATGCGGGCTTTTGGGCACCGGTTTACTCAGACTGGGGCTATCAAAATCGCACCTGTGGTCTCAGGGTTTCTGCACCGGGTCGATTTGAATATCGCGCCGTGGATTCGATGGTGAATCCTTACCTGATGGCCGCAGCCATGCTCAAAGCCTTTGACGACGGCCTGAGTCGCGACCTCGATCCGGGTCAGCCCGAGCAGCGCAACATTTATGAGGCGATGGAAGAGGGCAAGGCGGTGAAAAAACTACCGATGTCTCTGGGGGAGGCGCTGGATCGGTTGGCAGACGATGAGGTGATTCAGTCGGCGCTGCCCGGTGAGATGTATCGACTCTTCGACGAGTATAAGCGCGATGAGTGGATCCGATTCTTAGCAACGACCAGCAGTTGGGACAATGAGAATTATATGAATTGTTTGCCTTAAGCACTGTCTTAAGAGGTTTTTCAAACTGCCTTGAGAGGTTTTTCAAATGTCCGTAGTCGGCACAATCGATAGCATCTGGCGTTACCCCGTCAAGAGTATGTGCGGTGAGGAGCTCGATGAAGTTTTTGTCGCTTTCGCTGGCTTGATGGGAGATCGGGTCTACAGTCTTGTCAAAGGCGGGGGTAATCCTGGGTTCCCCTGGCATACGGCCCGAGATCAGGAGTCACTGCTGCAGTATAAGCCGCGGTACAAAAACGCCAGCGTCACCCTCAAGCCTGGAAACCTTGAAGCGGCTCAGGGCATGGCCCCCGGTATTAATCCGCTCTATCCTGACACTGAGCAATTTTCGGTTGAGGTAGAGACCCCTGAAGGGGAGGTTTACGGCCTGGATGGGGATGAGTTTTTAGCGCATATTAAAGCGATCGCAAACGACCCGACCCTCAAGCTACACTTTACCCAGCGGAGCCAGTTTGACTGTCGCACGCTTTCGCTATTTTCTGTGCAGCTGAGCAATCTGCTGACAGATGAGTTGGGTATAGAGATTGACAAGCGTCGATTTCGAGCTAACTTTTATGTCGATTGGAATGATGATAAGCCCTCTCTGTATGAAAATGATCTGGTGGGCAAGCGCCTGAAGGTGGGCGAGATGTTAGAAATCACCGTGCTTGAGCGCGATCCGAGATGCAAGATGATCACGTTAGATCCAGACACGTCTGAGGCAAATTCTGAGATTATCAAGCATGTGTCTAGTGCCCATGAGGGCTATGCCGGTGTGTATGGGGCGGTGTTGGTTGAGGGCGTTGTTAAGGCAGGGGATACGATTGAGCTGTTGGATTAATCCAAAATCCAACTGATGTCACATCCAAGTTAATAGCGGAGGACAAACAAGTGAAAAAACGACTGATGTCTTGGGTGGTGTCTCTAGGTGAGATGTTTGATTGGCTATCGGCTGATCCCGTCATTAGGTCAGTGATGCCTAGCGAACTGTACGATGCTTATGAGCAGCGCAGATAATCGCTTCTAATTTCTGTAGCAAAAAACGCATTGTCATATCCAGTAAAGTTTTATCTGAGCAAAGCATCTCATCCCGCCAAAAATTCAAGCAGAGCACCTGCAAACTCTTTGGGGGCATCCTGCTGAATCCAGTGAGATGCCTGTTCAATGGGCTGAAATTGAGCAGTCGGAATTTCTGTCGCCAGCCGTTTGCCATCCTCGGCCTTTTGCCAGGGGTCATCCATCCCCCAAAGGATCAGCGTTGGGGCGGTAATCGTGCCATGTCGATCTACCAGCGCCATGGTTTGATTCGCGTTGAGCGCAGAGGCATTGCGCAGCAGACTCAGCTTGCCTTCTTCGCTGGCCCAGGGCGCAATGATGCCCTCGCGAAAGTCTGGGGTTAGGCGCTCGGGGTGAGAGAGCCCCATGGCTAGGCTTTCTTCTAGCGCCGCCACCAGCTCGGCAATCGGGCGTGGCTGCCATCGGAGCGGATGACCAAAATCGAGCATGTCGTCATCAAAGCGGTCGTAACAAACTGAGTTAGAAATCACTAACCGGTTCACCAACTGAGGATGCTCGATGCCCAAAATTAGCGCCACCGCACCCCCCGTGTCGTGGCCAACAATGTGAGCCTTAGGAATCTCAAGCGCCTGGAGCAGGGCGCAGATCATTCGGGCCTGGTCTTGAAAAGAGCGATCAAAGCGATCGCGTCGGTCAGACCAGCCATGGCCCAAAAAATCCGGCGCAATCACCCGATAACCTGCCGCCACCAGCGGCGGGATCACCGCATGGTAAAGATATCCCCAGGTGGGAATCCCGTGCATCAGCAGAAGAGTCCCCTGCTGCGCTGCTCCGACGTCTACATAGCGGATATTGACGGGAATGTGAGCCACCGTATTGGCAGGCAGCTCAATCTCTTGTTGTGAATTTTTGTAATCCTGCCAGGTATTCCAACGGGTCATGGGTAGCGCCAAAAACTGTAAATTACCTTACGGGAAAACCTTAAGTTTGCAAACTGGATGTAGGCTAATCAAAGTCTGTGGGTAGGCTTGAATCTTGGTGATACTCAAACAGGCGACTAATTTGGCTGGGCACCACACGATCCAGGCATAGCTCTGGAAGGTTTTGTACTTCGAAAAAGTCGACCGCCTCAGTTTCAAGGCTGGCTGTGGCGGTTCCTCCGATGAGTTTACAGTAGAAAAACAATTTGAAGACATGATGGGCTAACGGTGGATGCCCATGGCGAGGGTGGTTGCGATCGTAGACCGCGATGAGTTTAGTCGCTTGAGTCTTGAAACCGGATTCTTCGTAGATCTCGCGCTCGACCGCGCCGCTGGGAGAGTCGCCAATATCGACCCACCCGCCAGGCAGTGTCCAACAGCCGTCCGCTCTTTCCTTGACCAGCAAAATCTTTTGGTCACGAAAAACAGCCCCGCGCACGTCTATTTTAGGTGTGGCATATCCTGTCTCTGAATTGAATAAATCCAGGATGTCGCTGGGCTCAGTCTCAGTGTGGGTTGCCATCACCTCGGCGGCGATTCCCTGGAGCTGTCTGTATCGCTCAATATCATATGGGTTCTCACTGTAGGTCAACCCGTTTTGGGCAATAGCTTGCAACTGTTGTGACCATTCCAACCACTTCAAGCTCATAAAATACCCCCGACACCCCTTGCCAAACGTAGATAGTCTCGAAAGAGAAGCTGATTCCCATACCAGGTTCAATACCAACCATGGGTTTCTCTTTCAACACAATTCACTCAGATAGTATCAGTTCTGATACCGAGTTAATAATGTTTCGACCAATTGTTGAGCCGTTTTCAACCGTTCAGAATCATTAGACTGTGTGACCCAGGCAGCCAACTCATTGAGTGCACCATTGATCAAATGGGCAAACCCCTCGGTATCAATCGTATTGAGTTTTCCCTCATTGACGGCTATCTCGATGGCCTCATGGAGTACCCCAAACCCAAACTGAATGCAAAGCGACCGCTCAATATGCATTGCAGTTACTCGTCAAAACAAACCGTGATGGCGAATACAGTCAAAATTCTGAAATCTGAAGTAAAAATATACCAACTTTAGTTTAGTATTGACTGTCCTGAGTTGATGTAATCGCTAGTGTACCAACCCGATATTCCTATGAAACTATCTCGTCGCCAGCTTTTACAGTTTTCTAGCTATTGGGGGCTGGGTTTGTTGACCGATAGTTTTTTGCTCAGACCCAGACTGGTGCAGGCAGAGCTGTTGTCTGAGACGCCACTGACGATGCAGCTAGACTGGAAATTTAACGTGCAGTTTGCCGGTTTGCTGATGGCAGAGGGGGCTGGACTATACGCCGATAAAGAGATTGCTGTAGAGCTGTTGCCTTGGGAGTCGGGTATTGTGGTGCCGGAGGTGGTCGCCGCCAACCCTGGCACGATCGGATGTGCTGAGCAAAATCTGATTTTAGAAGCCCAGGCGGCGGGTGCACCGATTAAGGTTTTAGCAACCATGCTGCAATCCTCTCCTTTGGGGCTGATGACCTTGCCAGAGGCTGGGATAACAACATTAGAAGACTTGGTGGGCCTCAAGGTGGGAATGCATGTAGATGGCCTGGCGGTGATGGAGCTGGTGCAGGGGGTCAGTGGCTTTGACCCAGGGGCGATTGAGGTGGTCGAAATCCCCTATGAGGATAAGTACGATCGCCTACTTTCGGGAGAGTTGGCCGCGATTCAATGTTACGCGGTGGACGAGCCCATCGGGTTTAAGGGCCAGTATGGGATTGAGCCCGCCGTGTTAAAGCTGGCTGACTACGGTTACGAAGCCTATGCCCAGGTGATTTTTGCCCATAACGATTTGATCGAGTTATCCCCAGATGAGATCAGTGGCTTTTTGCAGGCTACGTTTGACGGGTGGTCGAGGGCGCTGGCGGATATCCCAGCAGCGGCAGCAGCAGTAGTCGCTAACTATGTGGAACCCGGCAGCAAATATGAGGATGTGACCTACCAGACCCAGTCTTTGGAGTTGATTGCAGAGTACATGCTGTTAGGCATTGAGCCAGCGGCGCTAGGGACCATCGACGGCGATCGCTGGATGCGTATGGCGCAACGCTTTGCAGAGTATGGCATTATTGCGATCGCACCCGAACAGGCAGATTCTCTGGCCCTTGGTTTTTGGCCTGCCGTCTGAGGACTCTGCTGACCTACAAATTCCTGAGTCAAAAAAATTGAATCTATAGGGATCAGCGGAGTATGATCTAGTATCAAGCTCTTTCTCAGGAAGGCTTGGCAGTTCTCAAGGTAGGTTTTCAGAGTCCTATGGAATTAGATACAATCCTAGCCGCGCTCGAAGAAAACAGCACTCAAAAATTTCCGTATGAGGCTATAAGTCAAGCGATTGCGCGTAAAGAAGAGATTACGCCCTTACTCTTAACGGCTTTAGAAGATACCAAGGCCAATCTGAAGGAGATTGCCCAAAAACCCAGCTACTTTTTGCACATTTACGCGCTCTTTCTGCTGGCACAGTTCAGGGAAACCAGCGCTTATCCCCTAATTGTTGATTTGTTTTCAGTGCCCGGAGACATTGTATATGATATCACCGGCGATATTCTTACTGAAGACCTAGGGCGAATCTTAGCCTCAGTTTACGATGGCAATCTGTCTTTGATTAAAGGGTTAATCGAAGATCTCGACGTCTTCGAATCGGTTAGGACAGCGGGCCTCACAGCACTTGAAACCCTGGTCGCTCAAAATGTACTGTCTAGAGAATCGGTACTGGACTATTTTAAGCACTTGTTCTCGATACTACCCAATGATGAAGATTACGAATTCTCTTCGATGTTGGTGATATCGTGCATAGACTTGTGCCCCGATGAAGAACTACTGACCATTATTCGCTCAGTCTTTAAGAAAGATTTGATCGATGAAATGTTGGTTGTTATGGAAGAAGTCGAAGAGGCGTTTGAGGTTGGTCCAGAAAAGGCTTTGGCCGATCTGCGAGAACAGCGCCATTATCGCTTTGTCGAAGATGCGATCGCAGAAATGGAGTGGTGGGCCTGCTTCCAGGAAAACAAACCGAGACAGGTTCGTAGTGCCCCACTCGGTCTATATTGGGACCTGGAGCCAGACCGAAACAAAAAGCAAAAAGCCAAGCGTAAGAAAAAGCGAAAGATGCAAAAGCAAGCCCGCAAACAAAATCGGGCTAAGAAAAAGAAATAGCCTTACGACGTCCCAAACACTGGGTTGGGCTCGATGATGAACCATTCGTGATAAAGCACCGCTAAAAAGAAATCTTCACCAGCGACTTTGTTACACACGGCCATATAGCCAGTCTCATACCAGCCAGTGATCCATTGGAGCGTAAGATTTCCTAAAACTTCAACCATCCAAACACCTGCGCAACTGTCAAAGACAAATTAATGTTCTCTAAAACGGGTAATACTGCCTCTCCCCGGAGTATCCGTACTCTCTGCTCTGGCAGCACCAACAGCACCGTTTCCTCCTTGGGGTTCATTAACCATCCCAACTCCATGCCATGTTCTGAACAATGCAATAAATTACCCAGCACCTTAGTTTCGCTCTGGTCTGGCGACAGGATTTCAATGGCCCAATCCGGCGGGATAAAAAATCGATTTGCTATTCGCCCTGAGTTCTCACGGGGAATCTTATCCCAACGAAAAACGGCAATATCTGGAATAGTTGAATCACCACCAAAGGAGCACCGTAACTCGGTAAAGGCATAGGCAATTTTGCGATCTTCACTTGCTTGGTTGATTACCGCACTCAGTTTTGATTGCAGGCGGCTATGTTCCCCTTGCGGCATGGGCTTTTGAATAATTTGGCCATTCACAAACTCAGCAGCAGGCTTGGTTTCCGGCAGCGCCAGAAATGCTTCTAGAGTTAGTGATTGTGTCGTAGTACTCATTGGCCCTACTCCAGCAGTTTGTCTAATTCTATCTTGGTAATGAATAGCATTGAACCCAATTCAGAGCCCAGGGTTCGTCAAGAACTCTGGGCTCCAAGCTTCACCTGTATTTTAGGTATCGACTATCTCTAGAACGGAAGGCGAAACCCGCCGGGAATCGGCAACTCATCCCGAATTTCATCGATTACCCGATCGGTTACGCGCTCAACCACCACATTGGCAACGGCGTTGAGGGCCGCGTTGGCAAAGCTGCTGTTGCCAGTGGCGGCCACATCAAAAACGCAGCCGTCCATCATGTCCTCTTCGACGCCAGCGGCTTCGCATTCAGACACAGCCGCCTCCAGGTCAGCATCGCTGACACTATTGAGGGTCAGAAACTGCTCAGGGAAGCCACGATTAGTAAAGCTGGCGGTGGTCATCCCTGGGGGATAGTCAAACAGCGACTCAGCCTGGTTGATGCGCCAGCTGTCGCCAAATTGACGGTTGAGCTGCTCAAAGTACGCAGTTTCAATTTCTTGCACTGGGATCACTGCAGGCAGGACGCGATCCAGGCTATTGGTCGCCACGCTATAGGTGGAGCGGGTGGGCAAAGCTGTCCCGTCGCGGGCAATCAGGTCGTCGCTGGGGTTGCTGTTATAGTTGCCCAGCAGGCCGCGCATCTGGTTGGTGCGATCGCGACCTACACTTGGCATGATGTTCAAAAATCTGGCCCCGCTAACGGTAATCACCTTGACCGCGACCTGGTCTCCACTGGGCCACAGTACGGTGTAGTGACGATCGTCCTGGCGCTGGATTTCGCCGCCGTCGGGCAGGGCAAAAGCGTCATCGGTAAAATCAATGGGTTGACCATCCACCCAAACTGGCTCGCCGCTGCCGTCAGGGGTGTCTTGCACATAGATGCCAACGCGATGCTCGCAGACCCGCATGGCCACTGCCGTGTTCAATGACAGACTATTGCGGTTGGGCACCTGGGCCTGACGAGCCTGGACTTCGAAGTTGCGATCGCGGCCATGGGTCAAGATGAACTCACCCACCGTTTGAAAGCCGTAGTGAAAGCCGTCGAAGGTTTGGATATGGGGGTCACCGTAGCTGCGCCCCTGGACGATATCTTGGGCAACAGGCCGCTCTTCACAGAAGGAATGGCTAGTTTGGGAAACGGCTGGTTGGGTGGTGAAGGTCAGACTGGCCAAAAGACCAGCCAAAAATAGACCCAGACAGCGTTTGAGGGCTCCAGAGTTCAAGGGATACATAAAAAGCGATGCCATGTGTTGGTCATCCCTTTCTACAGACGCGATCCCAGCCATTCCGTTGAGAATCTGTGAAGTTCGTGGGGTGGTCGTTGCCGATATGTCTACCTAAGCCGACTTAACCCTGCGTGGATTCCAACGAGAGCGTTGTTCCTCAATGTGCATGTTTTCTGTGTTCTTTTTCAGATGCCGTGGACTACTTTCAAAAGACAAAGAGGATGGTAGCGCATCGGGCCCGTACTCTGCTCGAATGAAGGCAGTGATTGCCTCATAGGGGGGGGAGAAGATCTGATCAGAGAATTTGGAGGTGGATGATGGGTACTGCTTGAGGGCGGCGGAAAATAGCCCTGTCCCGTCATCAAAGAAGCGCTCTGTGGTCTCTCCATACTGGTCATAGGCGTAAAATGCCAGATCTTCAGGCTCGTTTGCGGCCACCCAAGACACATAGGACCAATATTCACTAAAGGTGCCAAACTCATTGGCAGAACGCATCATCAGCAACAGCCAGTGGTCAGTAGATTCGTAGTATTTGCCGACCTGTTGCTTAAATGATTGCAAATGCGCCTGTTTGAACCACATATGGTGGGGGATGAAAGTTCCCTCGAGGTCAGTTAAGGGCTTCACGCTCAGCACTGAGAAAATCCATTTGTCCCACTTTGACACGATGCTGGCATTGCCCCAGCCGTTGTGTTGCAGCAGCGCAAACAGATGTTGAATCTTGCCCTGAGCCTCCCGAATCAGGGGCCAGGTATCGACCGGGAGCAGATCACTGTCCCAGACGACATACCATTCGCTCAGGTCAGCAATGCCTTCAAAGGCACCAAGCTTTAGCAACTGCTGATAAAACCAGCCTGGGGTATACAGAGATTCGCCCAGATCAAGCTCTGCACAAATCGCTTCTTTAGTGAGCCCGACGGTTTGAAAAAAGGTCTCCTCTTCATGGATGTTGAGCGAGGCTGTTTGCCAGTTTTGAGAGACTGTTCTGAGCAGCTGTGCCTCAGGGGCAGGGGTAATGATATGGATAGAGCGGGGTTGGTAGTGAGTTGTCAGCCCCTCCATAACCGCTCTCGTGTTCCAGCGTACTTTGTAGAGTGGAATAACAAAGTCAAAAGTCTCTTGTGTCATGGTTTGAAGTCCTTAGAAACATGGGCGCTGAGGCAAACTCTGCTGGGGCCTTGCTTCCCCAACGCTGAGGGCTGCAGCGCCTGCAAGATAGGAATTTGGGGACTGACCCGAAATCCTGGCTGCTTGCCCCCGGTACCGCAGGGCGGGCACCAGGCACCGCCCCTACAGAGGCATCCAATCCACCTCAGAATCGGGGTGACTCCATTCGGATTGGGTAATACCCACTTACACGGCTGATAGCGCCTCCACTGGCTCCCCCCCGTGGGCGGACTGGTGAGAAGCGACTGCTTCAGCCAGGCTATGGCCTACGGTTGAGGGGTCCTCCAGACCGACATCGCTACAGAGTGGATCAATCCCTAACCCCTGTCGCGGATAGTCGGCACAAATTGCCTGGTACTCATCGATGGCTTTGTAAAGCTGATCACGGGTTAGCATGTTCAAATAGGCGCATTTACCAATCTCACCCTTAGGGAGGGGAGCGGCCAGATTTTGGCCTCGCTTTTGGAAGATTTTCTCTTGAGAGGCCCATAGGGTGCCTTTCTTAAGCAGGATGTCGTGCCACAGGCTCAGCCCAAATGCGCTGATCAGACGGAGAATTCGATGGCAAGCTTCCTCAGAGATCCAGTTCATGCGGTAGCTCAAGTAGGCCCCAAAGCCCATGCCGATGGAAACGGCGTGCCCGTGCAGGAGGCCGGCTTCGATCTCAAACCCTGGGGACCAGGTGTGCCCATAGGCGTGGGGGCGGCACTGGTGGGTCTCATAGAGGTTGTCATATTCTGCGGCGACATAGCTACGTAGGGCCGCCCCGAGGATTTTTTGCGAGAGGGCATTAATTGGATCCTCAGGTTCGCAGTTGATTGTGCCGAAGCTAGTCGTAATCAATGCTGGCCCGGCTTTCTCTAAATCGCGGAACAGGTCTGCATCTTTGACCACGGCCATTTTGATAATCTCAATGATGCCATGGCGCAACCAGCCTTCGCGCAGGGTTTTGAAGAAAAAGCGATCGGTAATCGAGAGCACTGGCGGATGGTAAGCCCCAAAGAGATTCTTATAGCCAAAGCCATCGCAGCAGGTGCGGGGTGAGGGGCCTGCATCAATACCCGCCACAATTGAGGTGGACAGCATCACATAGGGAGTATTGCGATGGTACAGCGCGCAGGCAAGACCCGCCGTATCAGCGAGCACGCCACCCCCCATAATCAGCACTGGCTCATTACGAGAAACGCCAAGGTGCTTAAGGTCACCGAGCATCCGTTCGACGGTGGAGATACCTTTGTCTACCTCCATCGCCCGGTAAACCAGCTTTTCGAGGTGGATGCCGTGGTAGTGAAAATAGTGCTCAACCTGCTCACCGTAGTAGCGCTCTACATTCTGGTCTACCAGGCAAACACATCGCCCAAAAGAGACATACGTATCTCTCAAGATGAGCTGTTCAGGGTCTAATACATTATCGATGAGTTTAATCGATGTGAACGTACTCGACCGCATCACCGCTTCGATGGTCTGATCATCGCCGGTGCTTTCGACATAACCACGACTCTCACGGTAGCTAGAGGTTGGGTACACCGCATGGGGATTTTCCTCGACAAGACGCGCTGCCAAATCCTGGTAAAACGCTCCCAGCTGGCTGTGTACGAGACGCTCCAAAAGCTTATGTTCGCCTAGCTCGGAAGGATGTACTCGATTTGCAAATGCATACCACTCAGCACCTGCGGCCTGATCAAAAGCGGAAATCAGCTCTGCAAGCAGACCAAAAAAGCGACTGAGTGAGAAGTTAAGACAGCTTCGGAGACTACGGCAGGCTGACAAGCCCTCGACTGCTCCGACATCAGCAAACGCTTTGCCAAGCTCTTTAGAAAAGGCCGGGCTGTCAATGAGCGAAAGCAGCAAGCTTTTAAGTGGCTCGCTGCAGCAAACAGCTTCAATGGCATTATCCAAGTTCTGACATGCCAGAGAATCGCTATCGTAGGTAGCGACAAAAGTCTTAATCGCCGAAATGGTCTTTGTCATTACTCGTCCAGAAAAAACACACTCGAAATCTTGTTAAAAAATATTAAGTTGTTTCCCAGGATAACTTAAATCGCTGTTGCGGATATTAAAAGAAGATTATATATCTGAGCTTGCTAAGAAGCTTAGGATAAAATCTGAGGTTAAACGGTATTCTCTTACACCGCATATCCGTATAATCCTACACAAATATCTTTTGGATAGTATAGAGTTATACAAAGATAGTCGTGATAGCGCAAGCGCTGACGGGTCAGCTCGCAACGGATGGCTTGCGAGCTGACCCTATTTGACCAGGTCGCAATTAAGGCATTCTTAAGAACGGCTCTCTAAACGTCTGTCAGCCCAGCTCGAGTTAGAAAAATTTCAAGTAGCGCTGAATCTCCCAGTCTGAGATATGGCAGTGGTATTCTTCCCATTCTTGGGTCTTAAAGTCTACGTAGGTCTGGTACATGAGGGGACCCATGACGGCTTTGCTTAAGGGGTCGGCGGCAAAGGCTGCGATCGCATCCCCTAAAGTCTTTGGCAACGTCTCTATGCCCATGACCTTCAGCTCATCTAGGGAATAGGTATACATATTTTCTATGTGAGGTTTGCCGGGGTCGAGACCGTCGCGAATCCCCTCTAGCCCAGCGGCCAAAATCATCGCGGCCCCCAGGTAAAGATTGGTGGAAATGTCGGCTGCGCGACATTCTACCCGCCCACCGCCGAGGGGAATGCGCAGCATGTTGGTGCGGTTGTTGTTACCGTAGCAGACATAGACGGGGGCCCACGTAAAGCCAGACATGCTGCCCTTACGAACCAGTCGCTTGTAGCTATTAACCGTTGGGCAGGTCACCGACACAATCGCCTTAGCATGTTTTAGCACCCCAGCGATAAAGTGATAGCCTAGCTTTGAGAGGCCACAGGGGTCGCTGGGGTCTTCAAACAAGTTTTCCCCCGTCTCTAAATCCGCCAGGGACATATTGTAGTGGGCACCGCTGCCGGTCTGGTTGGCGTAGGGTTTGGGCATAAAGCTGGCAAAGTACCCCTGCTCACGGGCCAGCTCCTTGACCATCAGCCGAAAGAACGTCAGCCGGTCGGCCATTTTGAGGGCGTCGCAGTAGGTAAAATCGGTCTCAAATTGCCCCTGGGCATCCTCATGGTCAAAGGAATACACATCCCAGCCCAGACTATTCATGGCGCTGACGATGCGGTCGATAATCTTGTAATTGTCGAGGACTGTCGGGAGGGCATAGGCAGCTTTAGGGAGCGTGTCGCGATCGCTGACGGGGCTAAACCCGGTTTCGGTGTCTTTAAAGATAAAAAACTCGGTCTCAATGCCGAGGTTAAAACGATAGCCCATGTCTGCGGCTTGTTTCAGCACATTTTTGAGAATGGTGCGACAGCAGGCTTCAAAAGGTTTTTCGGAGAGATACAGGTCGCTGGCAAACCAGACGATTTCGGGATTCCAGGGTAAGACAGTGGCGCTGTTGGGGTCGGGCATGGTGGCGACTTCGTCATCGTTGATCTCCTGGGGGACGCCGTCTAGCGCCGCGCCAGTAAACAGCTCTGAGCCCTGCATCATTCGGTCAAAGTGACTCATGGGGACGACTTTGCCTTTGCACATGCCGTGGAGATCGACAAAGCTCGCCATTGCATATTTCACACCCTTTTCCTGGAGGGACTGTTGCAAGGACTGGAGGTCTGGGGAGAGAGGTTTGATGTTGGGGTAGGGCATGGGGTGGAGGGGAGAGGGTGGAGGGTAGTGGATAGTGGATGATGGGTGGTGGGTTGGGGATAGGCTGGGTGGATTGGTGTTATGGCTTAGTCTGTGGCGTTGCTGGGCAAGGGTGGTGTTGTTGCGGGGGGTTGTCGGACTGAGGTGGCTTGCTCGAGGGCGTAGGCGTATCCCAACAGCTTAGGTTCACTGTAGGCCTCTGCCATGAACGACAACCCTACTGGTAGGTCTGCCTCTGTATACCCCATAGGGACTGTAATGTCTGGAAAGCCAGAAATGTTGGCGAGATAGCCCGCTACGTAGGGATCGCTAACATTGCAAACATAGGCTGGGTCTGACTCGATGGTGTAGATTGGGCTGGCGGGGCACGACATTGTTGGGTAGATGATAGCATCTACCTCTGCGGCTGCCATGATTGAGAGAATCGTTTGTCGAACCATGGGCAGCATAATAGACAGCGTATAAAGGTAGCCGGTATCGGCCAGTCCCAGGCTTTCCTCAGCCTCTAAAAAGCCTTCGATTCTGCCTGGGTTGACCGGTGATGCTGAGTCTTTGACGTCTGGGGATTCGCTGATGTCAATCAAATCGCTCAGCGTTTTAGGGAGCCCAGGCGATAAGGTTGCAAAATAGGCTTCGATTTGTGGCTTAAACTCACTGATCACAGCGGGGGCCATAATCCCCCAGGGAGATTGCAAACTTTCTGGAAACTCAACTTCGACAATGGTTGCCCCCAGGGCTTCCAGCTGTTCGAGGGTATTCTCAGTGATGGCATCTACCTCTGGATTGCCGCCCATAAAATCGCGGGCAATGCCAATGCGGGCTCCCTGGAGGGCTGTGTTTTCTAAAAACTGTGTGTAGTCGGTGTGATAATAGGCTTCACTCTCTAATGTACGCGGATCGCTCGAATCAGGGCCTGCCATTACCCCCAGTGCCAGAGCGGCATCGGTGACCGTCTTGGCGATCGGACCGGCTACGTCAAAGGACAATGTTAGGGGGACAATGCCATCCCGACTGACTAAGCCTTGGGTGGGTTTGATGCCGACCAATCCGCTCACAGCCGCAGGGCCTCGGATCGAACCGGCGGTGTCGGTGCCCGTGCTGAGGACGGCAAAGTTAGCTGCGATCGCAGCGGCACTGCCACTGCTGGACCCGGACGCATTTCGAGTCAGATCGTAAGGGTTGAGCGTTAACCCCCCAAGAGAGCTGTAGCCCAAACGCCCGTAAGACAAGGCAAACTCACTCATGTTAGCCTTGCCTAAGATAATCGCCCCAGCCTCTCGTAACCGAGCGACCACAAAAGCATCATCCGGTGGAGTCGACTCTGCTAGAGCAACAGACCCCGCTGTGGTAGGCATGTCTGCGGTGTCGTAATTGTCCTTGAGAATAATCGGAATGCCGTGGAGTGGTCCCCGGATCTCTCCGGCTTGTCGAGCTGCATCTAGCTCGGTGGCTTCTACCAGAGCGTTGGGGTTGAGTGAAATCATAGCATT
>JBCDDJ010000109.1:0-15748 GCA_039180385.1 Cyanobacteria bacterium P01_G01_bin.38
GGGGTGGCGATTAGCCCCTCACCAGCCCGCACATCGGTATTGGCGCTGATCACGAGATTGGGGGTCACCCCTGCCATAATGCCCGGATTACCAGCTTTGCCGATACCGACAATCTTGCCATCCTTTATGCCAATATCCGTTTTGACAATGCCCTGCACGGGGTCCACCAGCAGGACGTTGGTAATCACCAAATCTAGCGCGCCCTCGGCAGCGGTGATGCCAGGGGCCATGCCCAGCCCATCTCGCAGGGTTTTACCGCCGCCAAAGACGCACTCATCTCCGTACACCGTCGTGTCGCGCTCAACTTCTATCACCAGGGAGGTATCCGCCAAGCGCACCCGATCTCCGGTGGTCGGGCCAAACAGCTCAGCGTAGCGCTCACGGCTAATTTCCATTGATTTCCTCTTGGGTGATCTGGGCTAATAGTCTGTCACGACTTGCGCATTGAGTGCTGCGTTAAACTTTCGAGCCTAAGTGGAGCTAAACCCCTGGGTTTGCAACTTTGCCAGCGCTTCAGTCTGCACTTGTGGCTCATCCAGCGGGCCGTTGACCAAATCATTCAGCCCCTGTACGACGCGATCGCCTGCCAGCGCTACCAGGGTCACCGTCTTGGTATCTCCTGGCTCAAACCGCACCGCCGTCCCGGCTGGAATGTCTAAGCGAAACCCCAAAGCCTCAGCCCGGTCAAACTGGAGCATGCGATTGACTTCAAAAAAATGAAAGTGAGACCCCACCTGAATGGGGCGATCGCCAATATTCGCCACCGCAAGGGTTATGGCAGCACGTCCGGCATTCAGCTCCAGAGTCCCTGACTCACACATCACCGCGCCAGGGGCCAGTGGGTTATCAGTCGGCGCATTTGCCATGGTTAAACCTCCTGAGGCCGAATCGGGTTGTGGACACTGACCAATTTAGTCCCGTCATTAAAGTGGGCCTCAACCTGGATCAGCGGAATCAGATCCGAGACACCGGGCAACACATCCGCCGTCGTCAGCAGCGCCGCTCCCTCAGCCATGAGTTGAGCGACTGTTTTGTCTTCCCGTGCGCCTTCAACGATATAGTCGCTGATAATTGCGATCGCTTCTGGCACATTCAACTGAATACCCCGATCCTTACGTCTTCGGGCAATTTCAGCGGCAGTAAATAACGTCAAGCGCTCAGACTCTTTGGGCGTCAGATACATAGTGGTACAGAGTAGGTTGTTGCTCTATAAAAGAAAAATAGGAGGAGAACAGTTCAGGGCATCATTTCCTTGGCTACTGCGCCAGCAATTCTTTGAGATTGCGATCGATAAACTTAGTATCAACCGAGTTAATCCCCCCGCCAGCAAAGTGACCCCAAATCGAAGGAATCGCTCTAAACTCGGCATTGGGCATATGCTTTACCTCATATTCATTATCTTCTGGCGGAAAGTAGAGATCGGTTTGACCGGGCATGACAATCGCCTTTGCCTTAATGGCTGATAGTGCCCGCTCAAAATCGCCATCAAACCCTGGCGTATTACCAATATTGCCATTCTGCCAGGTCCACAGCATCGCTAAAAGATTGTTGGCATCCTTACGCAGAAAAAAACCTTCCCAAAAAGCCACTAAAAAGTCTTCTAGAGATGAGTAACCCATCTGGATATGAAGCTTTTCACGGTAAAACGCCTGGGATAGTCCCCACCCAGCATAGACGCGACCAACTGCTCTTAGCCCTTTATTAGGCTGATTTTCATACCATCCTTCTTGCCAAGCTACGTCAGTTTGAATCGCAACTTTAACCCCTTCTAAAAAGACAATATTGTGGAGGCTCGTTTTAGCAGACCCACAAAAAGGAAAGATGCGTTCGATCATATCCGGATAGCTGACGCCCCACTGATAGGTCTGTCCTGCTCCCATTGACCAACCGGTCACCAGAGCAATTTTTTCGATGCCAAACTTCTCAGTGACCAAACGATGCTGCGCGACAACATTGTCATAGAAAGTGACCTGGGGAAACCGGGCCCGATCGTAAGGCGGGGGAGTGTTACTGGGTGACGAAGATAAACCGTTCCCAAACATATTGGGAATGATAATAAAGTACTCCTGGGGATCAAGGGCCATGCCCTCCCCAATTAGCCACTCATTATCGTAGTGCTGTCCTGAATACCAGGTCGGATAGACGATGACGTTGCTTTTATCAGCATTGAGCTTCCCGTAGGTTTTATACGCTAGCTTGGCATCCCGCAGCGTTGCCCCTGACTGGAGGGCCACATCCCCTAGATCAAAAATTTCATAGTCAGCCATTGGATATAATCCTCCGAGTAACGACTAAACAAATCAACACACTCATCGAGCTGTCCGATACTCGGAGGAGAACGCTACAAGGGGGTTAGGAAACCGGCTGGGTCACCACCACTGGCTCAGCCTTCTTCACCGCAGGCGTCGACACCGGAGCCGCCTTCTGATTAGGAATTCCTTCAATGGGACATTCTTGAGTGCCTGCTGTAGAGCGCGTTAACGCTTCCACTCTCTCCTTCGCCTTCTGAGGATCTAGCACCCACTCACGATAAAACTCATAGGGGCACTCTTGCATGCCCTCGTCCCCGTCGCCGGAGTTAATCATGCCGGTATAGCCGCGATGCAAGAGTTTGTAGATATGGTTTTGAGACTGGGCATGCTCTCGGAAGTCGCGAATCGAAAACTTAGATAGCGCGGCGTATTGAATGCCATTTTCTTCTTCTCCACACTCACCTAGCGTGCGGCCATCAAAGCCCACAATGGCCGAGTGACCAAAGTAGCTATAAACCCCATCAAACCCAGCGGCATTGGCAACCGCTACGTAGGTATTGTTCATCCAGGCCATCGCCTTAGACACCATAATCTGCTGATCCTTCGCCGGGTACATATACCCCTGACAGCGAATCACCAGCTCAGCGCCTTTCATCACACAATCGCGCCAGATCTCTGGATAGTTGCCATCGTCACAGATAATCAGGCTGATCTTCAGCCCCTTAGGTCCATCTGAGACATAGGTGCAATTACCCGGGTACCAACCTTCAATCGGTGTCCAAGGCATAATCTTGCGATACTTCTGAACGATCTCGCCCTGATCATTCATCAAAATCAGCGTGTTGTAAGGCACCTTCTTAGGATGATCTTCATGGCGCTCGCCCGTGAGAGAAAACACGCCCCAGACCTTGTTGCGAGTACACGCTTCAGCAAAAACATCCGTCTCAGGCCCTGGGATACTCGACGCGGTCGCCATCATCTCATCCGCGTCGTACATGATGCCGTGGGTCGAGTATTCAGGAAAGACAACCAAGTCCATCCCTGGCAAACCAACTTTCATGCCATCAATCATAGTCGAGATCTTCTGACAGTTCTCAAGTACCTCCTCTCGGGTGTGAAGCCGTGGCATCTTGTAGTTAACAACCGCTACCCCAACAGCATCATTGCTCGAAGAAATGTCACCGTGAAAAGCCATAACTAACTCCTAAAACCTTCAACTAAGAGACTTTCAGCTGAGACCTTTAAACAACTAAAATCTCAAGAGGACATCCGCTGACCAAGGTCGATTTAAATTCAGAGCTGTAATCCCTACTTTCGCAAACACCAAAACAGTCGCGAAAAATGTAATCAAAACGCCTAAAAGCTTTAGATCAAAATCAAAAACTCAAAGCGCTGAGAGAGCAAAACACAAACGATTCTTTAAGGGTTTACCTAATATTTTTCGCAATTATATTCCCTATTAGTTCTATCAGCTTCAAACGCCTGAGAAATGTCATTTTAGATACAAAATTCAAGTCCGAGTCATTGAACGACTCTGGCTACCGCCCCTAATCTCGAACTCAAATTAAAAAAACATAAGGCTTAGCAGACAAAAGGGCGTTGTCCTGATAAACGCCTAGGCTTGAAAATTTTCCTAATCGATGGCTGAGGGGTGTTTGGCGGCGTAAATCCTGGCAACGAAAGGATTACGATCCAGGTATTAGCGGCAGGATAAGACCCACTCATCAGCATAAAAGCAGGTCACCTTCAAACGTGCGATCCCTGGTTTTGTATCATTCGCGACAAAAGATGACTGTTTTAGTATATAAAGTTCTCTATCATCAGGGATTTTACCAAACACTCAATTGAACCGATTGAAACGAATCAATCGAAAAAGTGGTTTTGGGAGAGGGTCCTGCCGATGTTACTTCGGGTAAATGAAAGGGTCTGCTTTTAAGTACTGAAAGTGGGTTTTTCTGAGTGATTTGCTCCTGAGCTTCTCGCAGTGCGTTGCATGATAGGGTAAATTTCTAAGCTACTTTTTCGTTCAGGTCATTGGCCTGTAGCGAGTGTATTAGGACTCATTTCTTAGTTTGTGTGAGGTTAGCAATTCCATGTCCAAGTCCCGCATTTCTTTAGGTGATCTCAGCCGACGTAAGTTCCTTCAGTACGGTTCTCTAGCGGCTGGAACGAGTATTTTGGCGGCTTGTACCGGTGGCGGTGGTACTGACACCGCCACCGGTGGCGGCGAGTCGGGTGATCTTGGCGAGAATCCGATTAAAGTCGGCGTCATGTACTCCACCACAGGCACCATTGCGATTGTTGAAAAGTCTTTGCAAGATGCCACATTCTTAGCGATTGAGCAAATCAACACCGGTACAGGACCTTGGGAAGGCAAAGGTGAAGGGATTGCTGGCAGGAAAATTCAGAGCGTCGTTGTTAACCCCGACTCTAACTGGGATCTCTACAACCAGATGTCTAAGCGCCTGATTGATGAAGATCAGGTTGTGTGTGTGCTGGGTTGTTACACCTCCGCTAGTCGTAAGTCAGTGCTGCCGGTTTTTGAAGAAAAAGATTCGCTGCTCTACTACCCGGTTTACTACGAAGGCAACGAGTGTAGCTCCAACGTTTTCTACACTGGGGCAGCGCCGAACCAACAGATTACCGACTCGATCCCTTACTGCTACGAGAACTTTGGTCCTAAGGGGTTCTTTATCGGCTCTGACTACATTTATCCAAAAGAAAGCAACCGGATTGCCAAGGCTGAGCTTGAGGAAGCTGGCGGCACTGTGGTTGGAGATGAGTATGCGGCCCTGGGGACCACAGAATTTATCACTATCATCAACAAAATCAAGGCAGCTAAGCCCGATTTTGTCCTGAGTAACCTCGTGGGTGACAGTATCCCGGCGTTCTACCGACAGTTCAAGGATGCAGGTCTCAACGCTGACGATATTCCCATCATGGCTTACCCCACCACCGAAGAAGAGATTCAGGCGATGGGACCTGAGTATTCAGCCGGTCACTACACCAGCTTTAACTACTTCCAGACAGTCGATACCCCTGAGAACAAAGCCTTCGTTGAACAGTTCAAGGCGATGTTTGGTGATGGTCGCGTCACCAACGGTGTGATGGAAGCGGCTTACTTACAGACATTCTTCATGGCCCAGGCCATGAGCGATGTTTTAGAAGCTGGTGACGAAATCAACACAGGCACTCTCCGTGAGGCGACCCGAGGCCAGGAGTTTAATGCCCCCCAAGGCCGTGTCAAGATTGACCCGGACAACTATCACACCTACCTCTATTCCCGAATCGGGAAGTGGAAAGAGGATGGTCAGGCCGAGATTGTGTTTGCAACCGATGCGGCGGTCAAGCCCATCGCTTGGAGCCAAGCTCTTTACAAAGGTCGTGTGTGTGAGCACACGACCCCAGACGATCGCAGCGACCCGACCAAAGAAACAGGCAATGACTTAGAGCCTCAGTTTCTGTAACGCGATTACCGCCCGAGTGCTTTTTACTTGCTTGAGGTGGTGGTCTCAAATTATGTTCCGCTGGCCTGTTCTTCATGTCAGGCCAGCTGCTACCTTCATCTACTTTCAAACTATTTAATTCCAAACGTTTGTAAGCCTTATCCCGAGCGCTATGTTGGACTTTGCTCTGTCTTCAATGCTATCGCCCCTCTATTTACTCGCGCAGGAAGAAGCTGCGGAGGTTGCGTCTGAGGGCGTTGCAATCTCGACGATTCTCAACCAAGCGCTAAACGGTATTGGGATTGTGGGCATTTTGCTCCTGACGGGGTTGGGCCTAGCGATCACCTTTGGCGTCATGCGGATCATTAACCTCGCCCACGGTGAGTTCATCATGCTGGGGGCCTACATCACTTTCTGGATGCAAGACACCTTCCAGATGGATTTGCTAATGACAATTCCGTTTGCGTTTTTAGGAACGGCAATTATTGGGGCCATTGTTGAGTTGACGATCATTCGTCGATTGTATGGCCGCCCCTTGGAAACGCTTTTAGCTACGTGGGGACTGAGTATTGTCCTACAGGGCGTCGTCAAGCTGATATTTACTGCTCAGCTCAAGTATGTAAAGTCTCCTGCATACCTGTCTGGCAATGTAACTTTTTTGTCGGATGCGGCGGGTTCGCCCTTGATCGCGATTTCTTACTATCGTTTGTTTATCATCACAGTTGCCCTTGCGCTACTAGCCCTGACCATGTACTTGTTCTATGGCACCTCCTGGGGGCGTCAGATTAGAGCGGTTACCCAAAATCGGAGCATGGCTCAGTGTTTAGGCGTTAATACAAAGCTGGTAGATATGGGCACCTTTGCCTATGGCTGTGGGTTGGCGGGTATAGCAGGGGCGGTGATTTCAGCGCTCAAGACGGTGGCTCCGCCGATGGGTCAAGACTATCTGGTAGATGCTTGGATGGTAGTTGTGACCGGAGGGGTTGATAAGTTGATCGGCATTCTAGCGGGGTCATTCTTAATTGGAGAAGCCAATGCAATCATCGCTTTTATCCTCAATGACCCGACGGCCCGAGTGTTAGTGCTAGGCGCTGTGATTGTGCTGATCCGATATCGTCCTGAAGGGTTGTTCACGGTTCAGAAGCGGACTTAAATCGCAGCTATTTTGATAAGACCTTGGGTTTTTACTTGATTGCAGGCCGAGGGTCTGAGAATAGCCAAGGTTTTAATCGGCAAAGAGATTTTTTATTGGCCCTAATGCATAGCAACCAGCACCTAAGCAAACAGACTGAACGCACCGATCGAATAACCTGTAGGAGGCGAGGATATGGCAAATGTAGTAATGGGTTACAAGCAGTCAACGTTTCCAGCGAAACTGGCTGTGATTAGCGGTATCGGACTGCTGATATTCATCATCTTGCCCTTTGTGATGGGCTCTTTTCAACTCTCGCTGATGTCCAAGCTGCTGCTGTTTGGGTCCCTGGCCATATCCCTGGACCTGGTTTGGGGGTTTACCGGGATTCTCAGCTTTGCCCACGGGGTTTTCTTTACGCTGGGGGGGTACGCCTCAGCCTATTACCTGAAGCTCAATCTCTCTGCGGCGTCTAATACCTACGGCGGTGAACTGCCTGACTTTATGGTGTGGAATGGGCTAGAAACGCTGCCCTGGTTTATTGCACCGCTGAAGTATTTTCCCGTGGCCCTGATTGCAATGGTGGCGGTACCGGCTTTATTCGCCTACGTTATTGGATACTTCATCTTTCGCTCCAAGGTCAGCGGAGTTTACATTACGATTATTACCCTGGCTATCTCATCTGCTTTAACAACCTTTTTCGTTAGCCAGCAGGCCTACACAGGTGGCACAAACGGCATTACTGATGTGAGCAGGCTCAGCTTTTTTGGCACTGACATTCCGCCGATCGGGCTTTATTTCATCATTTTGGCCTACACCGCTTTTGTGCTGGCCTTGAGCTGGTGGCTGACTCAGTCAAACTTTGGGCTGATTTTGCGTTCGATTAATGAAAACGAGAATCGCATCGCTTTTTTGGGCTACGATGTCGCTCAATATAAGATTTTTATCTGGACTCTCTCTGCAGCGCTGGCAGGGGTTGCGGGCGGATTGTTTGTGCCCCTCAACAGATTTATCTCGCCGGTCTATCTGGCGGTTGCCTTTGGCACTCAGGTGGTGATCTGGGTTGCGATCGGTGGGCGCGGCACTCTGATTGGGCCGCTGCTGGCAGCGCTGTTGCTCGGGCAGGTACAAAACTCTGCTGAGAAAGTGACCCAGGACTGGCAACTGGTTGTAGGTATTTTACTACTTGTAGTGGTGCTGTTTATTCCGAACGGGTTAATGAGTCTGCTGCCTAAGCAGTTGAGTTTGTCTAACCTATCTAAACCTAAACCTTTGCCAGCGGTTAGCTCGGTCAAAGGTGAGTCGTAGGAAAATCTTTAGCCTGACCTCGCTAATGTTCTTTGCTTAAGTCACTTTAGCGAGTCACTTTTAATACACTCTGGTGGGTGGTGTCGTGGTAGTTTGTTTTTACTAGAACGCTTGAGGCTTGGTCAATGGACGCGGTCTTGTCAGTTAAAGACTTGAATGTGGTTTTCTCGGGTTTTAAGGCTCTGAGTGGAGTGAGTTTAGATGTTTATGATGGTGAAATTGTTACCATCATTGGGCCTAATGGCGCTGGAAAGAGCACACTACTAGATGCCATCGTGGGTAAATCGCCCGTGTTTTCCGGCCATGTCTATTACCACGGCAAGGAGATCACGAATAAGCTTCCCCACGCCATTGCCCGCATGGGCATTGGGCGAAAGTTTCAGAACCCCAATGTTTATAACGATTTAACTGTTTTTGACAATATCTTGCTAGCCCTCAAGGGTGCCCACGGCATTTTGGCCTCAATCACGGCTAAGTTAACCAAGGCCAAAAAGGGCAAAATTTATGACGTCTTAGAAAGGGCGGGTCTGATTGACCAGGCATTTGAGCAAGTATCGTCTCTCTCCCACGGGCAAAAGCAGTGGGTCGAAATTGCGATGGTGCTGGCTCAAGATCCTTCCATTGTCTTACTGGATGAGCCGACTGCGGGGATGACCGCAGATGAGACTTACATGACCGGTGAGATTATCAAGAGTATTTCAAAGTCTCACTCGGTCGTGGTCATCGAACACGATATGGAGTTTGTAAAACAGATTGCCGAGCGCATCGTGGTACTGCATCAGGGCAGTGTGTTGGCCGAGGGGTCAGTCCAAGAGGTACAAAGCAATCCTAAAGTCATTGAGGTTTACCTGGGTCGTGAAACAATCAACGCCGCTGCTTGAGATGAATAATAATGGTGTAACGGCAGCTCAGCCGTTACTAACAATGGATAAGGTGACTGCTGGCTATGGCCAGACGCCGGTCTTGTTTGACGTCAGCATGACGGTTAACAAGGGTGATATTGTCTGTCTGCTGGGCCGCAATGGGGTCGGCAAGACAACGTTACTGCGCAGTATCATCGGTCTAAATACGCCCAACAGCGGTAGTATTGCTTTTGGGGGCAAAGAGATTACCAAAGCGCCTACCTATAAGCGCGCCCGCCAAGGCATTGCCTACATTCCCCAGGGTCGTGAGATCATTCCTTACCTGTCTGTCCTCGACAATTTGAAGATGGGCTTTAGCGCCAGTGGGCGAAAGGGCAACAAGATTCCTAGTGAGATTTTTGATTTCTTCCCGATGTTGAATGAGCACCTGAAGCGTCAGGGGGGGCTGCTCAGCGGAGGGCAGCAGCAGCAGCTTGCGATCGCACGCGGCCTCATATGCAATCCTAAGATCATGCTCCTAGATGAGCCCACCGAAGGGATTCAGCCCTCGATCGTTCAAGAGATTGAGGACACCCTGCGCAGAATCAATAAAGAGAAGGGCATCACGGTCGTCGTGGTCGAGCAAAAAATCGAGTTTGCCCGAAAGCTCGCCCAGAAATTTTTCATCATGGAAAAAGGCTCCATTGTTGAAAAAGGAACCACTGAGCAGCTAACCGATGACTTGCTGCATCGTTATCTGGCAGTCTAGAGATGGGAAGTCTAGAAAAGTAGTTGATTGTTGTCAAAACTTTTGACCCATTCCACAAGACAGAAGGTCGATTCTCCGGCCTTCTGTCTTGTTTTTTAGAGCTTGACAGTTAGATTCCACATCATTTATTCACATTATTTAATGGCATTAAATTTCGATATTTTTTCCATTTACTGAATAGCCAGCCTCCTTAGATAATAGGAGTTTTTCGAAATTTTAGATCGAAATATTAGCTAGAAAGCTAACCCTAACCCTAACTATTTTCAATATTTTATCTATGCGAATAAAGGCTTGTTTTGTAGTCATTTTGACATTCTAATTCCGGTAATAAAAGCTACTGTCTTATCGGGTAAATCCCCCGAAGAAAGCGAGTTCTCTTAGGCAAAGTTCTGGATTAGCCATAAGGTTCTCTAGTCTGTTGTAAGGGCTGCGGTCCCCTTGAGATGTATCGCTTTTGATTGCCTGAATGTTTGTTCCAGGAGAGCTTCTGACGGAGGCTGCGGTTTTCTAGAGTCGCATTCAGATTCGTGCTCTCTGAATACAACCCCATTCAGCACCACCTAATTCATTAGAGGAGTAGAAGCCATGCCTGAGACTCTCTTTAAAGTTGATCTCACCAAGCCGATGTCAGAGCAAGAGCTGCCCGGTCATAATCGGTGGCACCCTGACATCCCCGCCGTGGTTTCTGTTAATCCGGGTGATGTGTTTCGAATTGAGTGCAAAGACTGGACAGACGGCCAAATCAAGAACAATGACAGCCCCGACGACATTCGGGATGTTGATCTCACCGTAGTCCACGTGCTCAGCGGCCCAATCTGGGTAAATGGGGCTGAGCCAGGGGATATTCTCGTGGTTGATCTGTTAGATATTGGCGCGCTTCAGGGCGACGAGTGGGGCTTTACCGGCATCTTTGACAAGAAAAATGGGGGTGGGTTTCTCACTGATCACTACCCTGACTCCGCCAAAGCCATTTGGGATCTCCAGGGGATTTATACCTCGTCGAGACATATCCCCGGGGTTAAGTTTGCGGGCATTACCCACCCCGGCTTGATTGGCTGTGCGCCCTCCCACGATCTCCTCGCCAAGTGGAACAAGCGCGAAACCGAGTTGGTGAATACGGCCCCCGATTTGCGCACCTATGGGGCAGGCCTTTCCGGAGATGATCCGGTGCTAGCCGCCCTGCCCAATCCCACCAATGCCATCCTGGGGACACTGCCAGACTCAGAGTACGTCCGGGTTGCCGCCGAAGCCGCTCGGACCGTACCCCCTCGGGAGCACGGGGGCAACTGCGATATCAAAAATCTCTCCAGGGGCACCCGCATCTACTTCCCGGTTTATGTGGAAGGAGCCAAGCTATCCATGGGCGATATTCACTTCTCCCAGGGGGATGGTGAGATTTCGTTCTGTGGTGCGATCGAGATGTCGGGGTATATCGACCTACACGTTGACATCATCAAAGGCGGCATGGATAAGTACTCCATGGTCAACCCGATCTTTAAGCCCGGCCCGGTTGAGCCGCGCTATTCCGAATATCTGGTCTTTGAAGGGATTTCCGTCGATGAGTTTACGGGCAAACAGTATTACATGGATGTCCACATTGCCTATCGCCAGGCCTGCCTAAATGCCATCGAGTATCTCAAGAAGTTTGGCTATACTGGCGAGCAAGCCTACCTCTTGCTCAGCTGTGCCCCGGTCGAAGGGCGGGTGAGCGGCATCGTGGATATTCCCAATGCATGCTGTACGCTGGCCCTGCCCACCGAGATCTTTGATAAGCCGATTTTGCCGACCTAGGGAGGTCAAAGCATGCCCCTGTATGACTACAAGTGTGATGGCTGCGGTCCCTTTGAGGCCTGGCGCAAAATGGCCGAGGTAACCACACCCATGGACTGCCCGGCGTGTAGTGCGATCGCAACCCGAGTTTTCACAGCGCCTAACATCAGCCTTAGCTCTAGCAGCCTGCTCCAAAAAGTCGGTTCGTCAGAGCCCCGATTGGTTAAGCGTAAGGGAGACCCCGCCAAACCTAAAAACCAGAGCCAAAAAGGCGGACGACCCTGGATGCTAGGCCATGCCCCCGAAAGGCTTTAGAGCAATTGGGCCTTAGCTCACGCTGTCGCTCTATATCAGTCTCCAAATTTGAAATGCCCCGATGAGTCAAGATCACTCATGGGGGCATTTTTTAAAGAAATCCTAATTTTGTATCAAAATACACTGAAATTTCTATTTTTCTTCCACTCATGTCTATAATAAGCAAGTCGAGAGTGAATTAAGGTGTATTACAGTGACTTTTTCAAAGGCCGCTCAAACTGAGACCAAAGCTACCCATCAGGCCAATCTACTGGCACTGCTCAGCCATCGGCTAGACGTGGCCAAAGCAAATAATAACCAGTCCTTAGTGAGCGCACTAGAACAAGAATACGAACAGCTGACCCGGTTTACCCAACCCCCTTCGATCGGGTCCTGGTTGCAGCAAAAATGGATGAGCTTCGCAGAAACCCTCAGCGATTGGTCCAAGGTCCATATCGAGAAAAGGGTAGATGACCAGGGCAACACCCGCTGGTATGCCTATAACCCCCAAGCCGGGCAAGCCATCTGCACTGAGTCCGAAGCCGATATGCACAGCTGGATCAAAAAGACCTACTGGGAAAGCTAGCAGTCCGTCAATGTTCAATATTCGGGTTTGATGGGTGGGGTCGCTGTGCTCGGTAAGACGCTTTGGCTTCCAACGCTTAATTCTCACCCACTCACCCACTCACCCCATCTAGCCGAAATTTTAAGCTTGCCGCAGTAACTAGCAGTATCAGGCCGACATGCTCTCCTAAGAACCTGAAGGCGGCAGATTAAATTCAATAAACTCAATCACCGCATCCAAACCCTTGGCTGCCTTCAAGTTCGTAAACACAAAAGGCCTTTCCCCGCGCATTTTCTTCGCATCCCGATCCATCACGCCCAGATCAGCCCCCACCATCGGAGCTAGATCGATCTTATTAATCACCAGCAAATCCGACTTCGTGATCCCCGGTCCCCCTTTACGGGGAATCTTATCCCCCGCCGCCACATCAATCACGTAAATGGCAAGATCCACCAGTTCCGGGCTAAAGGTTGCTGCCAGATTATCCCCCCCACTTTCCACAAAGATCAGCTCCAGATCGGTGAAGCGACTTTCAAGGTCCTCGATCGCTCCCAAATTCAGCGAAGCATCTTCGCGAATGGCCGTATGGGGGCAACCCCCCGTCTCTACACCCACAATGCGACTCCGCTCAAGCGCTTCGCGTCGGGTCAGAAACTGGGCATCTTCTTGGGTATAAATATCGTTGGTCACTACTGCAAGGGAATAGTGCGATCGCAACGCCTTGCAAAGTGACTCTACCAGGGCCGTCTTACCTGACCCGACTGGCCCTGCGATACCCACCCGAAAGGGATTCATCTTGATCATTGGCCTCCATTTTCAACATCAGACCCATTTACAACATCGGGCCTATCACAGGCAGCGCCTTTTAGCTCAGGTCCCTTGGGCTCAGGCAGATACTGACTCCGGGCCTGCGGCTCCAGGGGCTGCTCCGTAGACCAGACAATCTCAAACAGCCCATCTTCGCCTACCTTGCCCACCCTGACCGACTTTGACAGATGGTGATTAGGCTGGAGGGTGACTGCCCCCCCGGGCGACTCAAACGTCTGACCATAGGCCGCTGCCCGCACCGAGGGAATATCAAAACTCCCCGCCTGCTCAACCGCCTGCTTCCAGAGGTAAACCAGCGTGTATGCAGAAGCCATCGGATCGCTAGTCACTCGCCCATCCCCATAGGCTTGCTTAAAGTCAGCCACCCAAGTTTTATTTACCTCAGTGTCGAGGGTTTGAAAATAGGTCCAAGTGGCATAGTGACCCGCCAGATACGCGGGCCCAATCTGGCGGCTTTCGGCCTCACTGAGGGTGACAGACATGACCGGATACTGATCGGGCGTCATCCCAGCCGCTTTGAGTTGCTTAAAAAAGCTCAGATGACTTTCCCCCTCTAAGCGGTTCAAAATAATCCCGCCTTCGGGCAGAGCGTCTTTGATTTTAGTCAGACTATCGCTGAAATCCCGATGGCTGAGCAGGAAAGCCTCGGAGCCAATGAGTTCGCCCTCTTTCGCCTTAAGCTGGGCGCTCAGCAGCGCCTTGATAGACAGCTCAGGGGAGGCCGCTTGAGATTCTAATAAAAAAAACTGTGTGCCCTTATTCTCTAGCAGCCAATCCACCGCTGGCTCAATCTGCTGGTTGGGGGCCGCGCCGCCATAGATGATGTATTGAGAACACCCCTGCCCTTCTTGATGGGGGAACGGACACCACAGCAGCTGTTGGCTCGCCGCTAACACGGGCAGCATCGCCTGACGACTCCCCGCAGACCACCCTCCAAAGAGCGCCACGACCTGGTCCTGGGCAATCAACCTCTCGGTTTTTTCGGCAAAGGTGGGCCAGTCAGAGGCCCCATCCGCCACAACAGCTTCAATGGGTCGCCCCAGCACCCCACCCGCCCCGTTGATTTGGTCAATGGCAAAGAGCGCCGCATCCACCACAGCGATTTCACTGATCGCCATCAGCCCGCTCAATGAATGGAGCAGACCAACTTTGATCGGCGCATCTGGGTCAACGGCTCCCCCTGGAAGGGCTTCAGCCTGGTTGGGCGTAGAGGCTTCTGGAGAGGAGGGCGTTTCTGAGGCAGTACAAGCCTTCAGAAAAAAACTGACGCCTGCCGCCGCGGCCCCATAGCTTAAAAATTTGCGCCGACCTAAGCATCTGGGCATAAAACGACGGGCTAACACCAGCTCTGTAACAACCAGCCCTTTAACAATGTACAAACTAGGGCAAGCAAAATTGTAGCACTGATGCCAGCTCCCTTAACTGCGAAACAACCGACTGTAAAGTGTTTCATGTTGCATGCTGGCGATCGCAACCCCCCAACCACTGCTCGCCAACTGGGGGTCTTCTAAGGTAGGGATGATATCAGCCGTTTTTGCCAGGGTGGGCGCTAGGGATAGCAACAACGCCTGCCCTTCAGTTTGACCAAGGGGCACGAGCTTGACGGCGGCATTCACCAGGTTAGTGGCCCAGCTTTGCAGGTAGCCCAGCACCATGGAGGACTCGGCAATCTGCCAGTGGGCGGCAGCAAGGCCAAAGGCAATCGCAAAGTTGCAGGGGGTGCCGCAGGCGGTCAGGGTCGGTTGCAACTCAGGGTGCAGATTCACCAACAAACGGGCCAGGGCTCGTCCCATTTGTTCGCTTTGCTGGCGCAGCTCATCGGTTTCGCGGGCGGCGGAGAGCCACTGGTTCCAGTAGCGAAGCCGAGCGGGGTCTAGAGAATATCGGTGGGCGCGGAGTGCGATCGCAGCCTCCAGACGCACTGCCCCATATTGCAGCTCTTGGGCAATCCAGTGATCCAGATCGGTCACCGTCTTGAGGTGTCCCTGGTAGGTCAGCGTCTCTAACCCTTCCGAATAGCTAAAGGCCCCCACCGGCAGAGCAGGGCTGGCCAGCTGTAGCAGTCTCAGCAGAGCCTGGGCATCCCCCGAAGCAGGTTCATCTTGCATCTTAATGGGCATAAATCTTAATGGGCATGGGCATGTCCGTAAGCACCCGACTCTGGCTCAAAGGGCACCGTTTCATAAACGATCTGTGCCCCTAGATGCTCTAGCAGATGGGCCAGCACCGGGTCGGGTGACAGTCGCAGATAGTCTGGATGCAGCTCTAAAGGCACATGGCGGTTACCCAGGTGATAGGCCGCCCGCAGCAAATCAAACTCGGTCTGGGCCTTGACCGTCATCACCGCCTCTGGCCTGGCGATCACTTGCAGCACCTGGGCGTGATCATCGGCCCCTAGGTGGTCCCCCTCCTTTAAGACGGTGCCCCTGGGCAGGTCGAGATAGACCTCGACTCCCCCCTCGGTTGTGTAGCGATGTCGCGATCGCGTCCGCGCCTCAGCGGTCAATGCCAGGGTGAAATCGACGACCGCCACCGGGGAGGA